>CAYOGN010000023.1:0-5213 GCA_964403545.1 uncultured Gammaproteobacteria bacterium | reverse complement strand
TGAATATATAACCCTTTAGTGCCGTCAAAGCGAAATGCAGTAAAGTCCTGCGGCGAAACATCATCACCCGGTTGTGCCAACGGAACCATGAATGAATTGCCATCCAAAGGAAAAAATAATTGGCCACCGTCGGGATGATAGTTGCAATGCCATAACAGCACCCGTGACGGGACCTGGTTACCATGAGTGGTTGCATTTTTGGGGTTATCAGACCACCCCAACACATATTTTCCTGAAACAGCATCGTTACGCCCGTATAAAACCTGGCCTTGCCAACAGGCATTGAAATTTCCTCTGGTGGTGCCGCCTTCGTCACCAGTACCTGCGTCTACAGATCGCCATCCCTGAGCAGGCCATTGAACGATCTCAATCTCGAAATTATGATAATCATCAACCAATTGTCCAAAACCTTTGAGATTTTCATCGGTGGCATCCAGTACGGGGATGTCTATCCATGGCAATTCACCGGGAACATCAGGAGAAAGGTAGTCTATGGGAAGTTTTGCTGTGTTGCTCATAAATAGAAATGAAAATATGGGGTCTGCCAGGACGAATAAATAATACCATGCAAGACCCGGTTGCGTAACAATGTTGATTTGTTCTGTTAATGATTAGTGACCGTAAGTGCTACTATTTGGACTATCCTGAATCCTGAACTGACAAAAATATACCGCCATGCAGCCTGATTTTACCAACCCGGTTAAACTACATACAGTGGAATATGGAGATCAAGGGAACCATTCACTAATAATATTGCATGGATTATTCGGCTCCAGCACCAACTGGCGATCTATTGCCAGAGAGCTAAGCAATAAGCTTTACGTGATTACGGTTGATTTACGCAATCACGGCATGTCACCCTGGAGTAATTCCATGCAATACGCCGAAATGGCCAATGACGTGGCCTGTTTGATCGAACAACGCGGATTTTCGGGGACGACAATTCTTGGCCACAGTATGGGCGGCAAGACTGCGATGGCGCTGGTCCAGACAGGAATGACTGAACTCCACAAACTGATCGTTGCGGATATCGCCCCGGTGCCCTATCAACACTCTCATTCCGAGTTTGTTAAGGCTATGACCGCTGTCAATTTCACTGAGGTTCGGGCAAGAAAGGATGTGGAGAAACAGTTAGAAGTCGAGATATCTGATCCAATGATTCGCCAGTTTCTTATGCAAAATCTGATGCGTCAACAAAACAGGTTTCAGTGGCGAATAAATCTCGATGCCATTGCAGAAAATATGGAATTTCTGCTTGGCTATGATCATAAACAAAGTTCAGATACTGATACTTTGTTCATCGCTGGTGGAAATTCCGGTTATATTGTACCGGATGTATATCCGGAAATTAGTCGACTGTTTCCACTTTCCAAAATTGTAACCATAGACAATGCAGGACATTGGTTGCATGCCGAACAACCCGAAAAGTTTATCAAACTGGTCTGGGAGTTTATCAATAAGTAATAAAATATATTACTAACCCAATAATTTTTAATGATATCCCATCGGTGCTATATTGAGCCCCACAGTAATAGTTGTATATTAGCTAAAACATCGAGGTAAATTTCACTCGCAATTAGCCATCGTGACAGGCACAGGATTTGGATGACAAAAATAATATATCGACTAATTCACTGACTGGAATGCGAGTGCAGTACTTGTATCCAACTACAACCTGCGACATGAATATGAAACTAAAAAATTATCCTGCATATTGCGGACCAGCTTTGGTAGCCGCGATTCTGATTATTTTTAGCTATTCGAACGGATTCGCTTCAGGTAATCCCTATGAGTCCGTGCAATTTGAATCTGCATATACACAAGATGCAGTCATTCTCATGGAGCAGACAACTCTTCTGGCACAGGCAACAACAGAAGAAAAACCTCCTGAAGAAGGGGATGAGGATGAGGAAGAGGAAGAGGAAGAACCGGATTGTGACTAGTGTGTTGGACCACTACTACTGCAATAACCGGAGATTGATGAAGATTCGGGGGAACTGAATTTTGCCGCACAAATTTCAATCGCAGCAAAATATAAATGCAAGCCCAGTTATAACATTTACTTATTAAATCACGATATAGGAAACACTATGAAATCAATTAAACAATTAGTTGGCCTGTTTGTTTTTGCGGGATTTGCCACCGCATCGATGGCCGGGAAGCCGGTTGGAATTACGCCGGATTTAATGTCTGTTGACGTCATGCATAATGGCTCTACAGTAAAGATTGAAAGAAACCAGGATAACGACAATACGGTGATCCAGGCTTTCGCCAAAACCTCACGTCCCTGCCCGCCTTTTTGCGTGCAACCCATGAACCTTGCCCCTGGTGTTGAGACCCTTGGGGAACTGGAAGTAATTGACTATATTCAAAAAATGAACGCTGGAGACAGCAGTATTGTTGTTGCAGACTCCCGGACCCCGGACTGGGTAGCCAAAGGAACAATTCCAGGTGCGATAAATGTTCCGTGGACGTTGCTGTCACCCAAGAAAGGTGCTACCACGCTGACTATCATCGACGTAATGGTGGATACCTTTGGAGTCAAACTTGGGGAAGGTGCAGATGAGTTTGCAGTGGACAACGCCATTGCAGCAGGAACCGTCTCTGAGGTTTTCGATTACAGTGGAGCCAAGACCCTGGTGCTATTTTGTAACGGTATGTGGTGTGGGCAATCTCCTGCAAGTATTAAATCCTTGCTGAAATTTGGCTACCCTGCGGAAAAGATAAAATGGTACCGCGATGGTATGCAGGCATGGGAATTGCTTGGTTTTAACACCGTTAAGCCATAGGTTATCTGTCAATCTGAAAGTCTCAAGCTGATAGTCTCAAGGCTCATTCTTATAGGTGGGCCCTGTACTATCAAATGAGAATAATGAAGGTAGAGTTACGATTACTACATTGACCGGGCTTTATTATCCTGCAGCGACATATTCATTTTAACAGCAGTTCGCGTGGCACATGAGACAGACACAAACCGCCTTCTTCTGTCACCACAATACTTTCTGTCATTTCAAATCCCCAGTCTTCAAACCAGATCGCTGGCATAAAATGAAAACACATACCGACCTGAATCTCGGTAGTGTCGGTTTTGCGCAGACTCATGGTCCGTTCTCCCCAATCCGGCGGGTAAGATAGTCCGATAGAATACCCACAGCGATTGTCCTTTTCATAGCCGTATTTGTGCAGCGTCTTATAGAAGACTTCAGCTACTTCACCGCAACTGGCACCGGGTTTAAATTGCCCCAGTGCGATGTCGATGCATTCGGCAATAACTTTTTCAATATCCAGATACTTTTGTGGTGGATTGCCGAAGTAGAGCGTGCGCGAACAGGGACAGTGATAACGCGCATGTACCCCTGCCAGCTCAAAAAATACACCTGAGTTATTTTCCAGTAAACCACCATCCCAGGTCATATGACAGGCTGCAGTTTCGTCACCCACGCCAATAAGGGGTACGATGGCGGCATAGTCTCCATAGTAATCCGCCGTGCCAGCGGCACTCGCGTGTAAAATCTCTGCAACCAGGTCATTTTTACGCATTCCGGGTTCCGCCATCAATACCACGCGTTGGTAGACTGATTCGACGACTTGCCCGGCGCGTAGCATATAATCAATTTCCCGGGGCGATTTGATCGCTCGTTGCCAGTTAACCAATGCCGTTGCATCAACAAAAACAGCATCACCCAGATTTGTTATCAGAGACTCCGCTGCTCGTGCTGAAAAATAATAATTGTCTTTCTCCAGTCCGATCGTACCGCGATGCAATCCACGTTGTTTTAATACGTCGGCGAGGTACTCCATCGGATGCTGATCGGGTGACTGAACATATTCATCCGGATATTCAACGATATCGCCATCTTTCAGATCGGTGGTCATTCTCGCACCGCTGGCATCGATACAGCGTCCAAACCAGAATAGACCTCCATTGCTGCAAATCACCACGCACTGATGGACATAAAAAGACCAACCATCGTAGCCAGTGAGCCAGTTTATGTTTGACGGATCGTAGACAACCAGGGTGTCAACCCCCTGCTCGTCCATGGCAACGCGCGTTTTAGCCTGCCGAGTCTGATATTCGGTAGCAGTGAATCGGCGACGACTTTCTTTCACTAATAGTGTACCAAACTAACGAAATTGCAGATTTCCCCTACTTTAATCCCGCTGCCCTAAGTATTTTCAAGCCCGGACAAATACCCGTAGCACCGGCGAACAGCAACGCCGCCACAGGAATGTACAGAAGCCAATGTACATTATCATAACCTGACAAATAAATTCCCAAATAGACGATCAGGGCAAATACGATGAACAAAACCCGTAACGCTGATGACATGATTTAACCTCGCTATAGTATAAAATGTTAGTACCTGACCATACCTGCCGGAGCGTAAACGGTCAAATATTGCTGGATTGAATTGGGCAATTTATTCATCAGTGCCCCGCTAGCCGGTGGTTCCGCCTGGCTCTGGCTGCATTATATCTTCTTTTTTCTTTTTCCGAGGCTGGGTTTAATGCCGGCACCTCAGCTGGTTTTCCATTTTCATCTACCGCGACCATAGTGAAATAACAGGAGTTGGTATGTCTGACAATTTTCTTGTGGATATCTTCAGCGACCACTTTAATTCCCACTTCCATTGATGTTCTGCCGGTGAAATTAACCGCAGAAAGCAGGGTTAACAGTTCGCCAATTTTAATCGGTTGTTTAAATGTAACCTTGTCCACTGAAAGCGTAACAGAGTAATGCCCGGAGTATTTTGATGCGCAAATATAGGCGACTTTATCCAGAATTTTTAGCAGTTCACCACCATGCATATTGCCGCCAAAATTTACCATTTCGGGAGTAACCAATACGGTCAATTCGGTTTCTGATCGATTTAACATCATTTTTACTGTCAATTGATTTCGTTATAAATTGTGAATGCCATCGTAAAGATTACACCGACAAAGTGACATCATCCAGCAACTCAACCCAGTGCTTAACCGGAAGTCTGGATCCACTCTCAAGGTGCATCAGGCATCCAATATTTGCCGTGGCAATCACCTGTGGATTTCCTCGTTCAAGATTCTGCAGCTTTTTCTGCCCAAGCTGTTGCGATAATTGTTTTTGCAATATCGAATATGTGCCCGCCGAGCCACAGCAAAAATGTCCGTCAGCCACGGGCGATAGTTCGAATCCCAGACGTAATAGTATCTTTTCTACTCTGCCTGCCAGCTTT
>CAYOGN010000022.1:0-83326 GCA_964403545.1 uncultured Gammaproteobacteria bacterium | reverse complement strand
CGACGTGGATTTTCTGCAAAGTACTACGACACTATTCCAGAAATTTGCCGGGTGGGGCTGGCATGTCGCAATCGCATGGATCCGGCATTACCCCTGTATTTCCAGAAAATCACGTCCATGTAGCAATTGGGCAACGGCATGTCTTCAATTTTCCACTGCACTTTCGGAAAATTAAACAATAATCAGGCGGTTCCCTATTCGCCGAAACCATGGGGTTCAATCAGGCCAAATTCGGTGCCCAGGTATATCATTACCAACAGAAATAGTGACAGGCCTATTCTTACCGAAAGGGATTTTACAATTGCTCCCGATCGATCCGGGTTTTTCACCAGAAAATAGAGAGCGGTAAACAGGCTCCCCACTATAAACAGAAGCAGAATGACGATGAGTAGTTTAAATAGCAGCATAGATGAATCCGGTTCAAGTGCTTCTGGAGTCGGTGCTCGCCCTGTATGATCCCGAACCTGTAAAAGGCACTCAGATCACCAAAGTCCAGCCGCGTATGCCGGGTAGAGAGAGCACAGGTAAAAATATATTTTTCATGCCGATTATAAATCGAAAACACGTTTCAGGATATTTCCTGTTTTTTATAATCCTCGGGATACTGCTCGGCCTTGGGACCTGGCAGGTCTACCGGGGGCTGAACAAAGCCGACATCTTCCGTATGGCGCAATCTTCTGCACCTGAATTGTTACAATTGAACCAGGCACCATTGCAATGGCGTGACCTGGACTATCAACAGGTTGAATTGTCAGGACACTGGCTGCCACAAAAATTTTTTCTGTTGGAAAATCGTTCCTATCAAGGCAGATCAGGCGTTGAAGTGCTGAGTCCGTTTCAACTGGCTGGCGACGACACAGTAATTCTGATTAATCGCGGGTGGGTTGAAAATCACACAGATGGCACGCATCTGGTTAATGTTTCCGGGGCAGATATATTACTTGGTGGCCAATTCTACCAACCACAGAAAGGGTTTACCCTGGGGCCAACATTTATCGGGTCGGTACAGTGGCCGTTACGGTTCCTCTATTATGATTTTGACGCATTGTCTGATGCTCTTGGCATGACGCTGTCACCCGTGGTACTGGTATTAAACCAGGATGAACCCGATAGCTTTACCCGTATCTGGCAGCCGACAAACATGCCTCCAGCACGTCATTTTGCATACGCCATGCAGTGGTGGGGGCTGGCGCTGACGCTGATTATTTTTGGCCTTATCTGGCGCAGAAAATTTGTAACCTGAAAATTTTAATGAATAGCAATTTGACCAACAACACCATTCGCAGAAGTCGTCTCAAGTTTTCACTGGTACTGGCAGCTTTTTTTATACCCCTCGCCATAGCACTGCTCGGATATTACAGGTTCCCCGAAGTTTTTACTTCGAGTCTGACGGTTAATCATGCCCCCCTGATCCGGCCGGTGGTGACCTTGCAGCCCTTTACCAACTTTGACCGGGGCAACAATGAAGTTACCCTGGAGACACTGAAACGTACCTGGGTTATCGCCCACAGGCTGGATATCCGGTGTACTGAAAGTTGTAGCACTTCACTCTACAATAGTCGGCAGGCCCGGTTGGCGCTAGGCCGGGACGCCAACCGGGTTCAGCGCCTTTTGCTTGGCGACAATATTGAAGAATTGGAAGCCGCCGCAACAGAACATTCTGATATTACCCTGTTGCTACGGTCCAACGGGGGGCTCGACAAGCAGCTTAAACCCATCGTGAGAGAAAATGGAATGAGCCCCGATGATGCGTTTCTGATTGATCCCCTGGGCAATGTGATGATGGCTATTCCAGTAGAACTTGCGCCATCGGACCTGCTGAAAGATCTGAAGAAACTGCTTAAACTATCAAAGATTGGCTGACCATGAAAAACAATCAACATACACTTTACGTCCGCGACTACTGCATGTTCTGCAATCGGGTGATCCGTAGAATTGGTCAGCTTGACCTTGATATCGAAGTCCGGAATATCTGGCAAAACCGAGAACATGAACAAGAGTTGAATACGGCGACCGGTCGCAGCAGGGTACCGGTACTGGCGATCAGGAACCAACAGAACGCAACCGAATGGATGGCGGAATCAGCAAATATCATCCGCTACCTGGAAACCACGCACAGCCTGGCTCAAACTTGATAAAACAAATTGCTTTGGTGTTTTATTCCGACAGGGGGCGATGCTTCAGCCATCCGCGAATAACAGGCGTCTGACGGCGACTGATTTCGACCTTGTCGTCAATGCCATGGAAAAATACGCACCACTGGCCATCGTCATTTCTTTCGAGTCCTTTTAAATGATCGATGGATATCACCGCATTTCGATGTACCCGAATAAATTTACCCCCCAGTTCCCGCTCAAGATTATTCAGCGTATCATTCATCAGATACTCGTCCTTGGCGGTTTTTACCAGTATATATTTGTTTTCTGCTTTGGCATAACAAATATCCGATATTGCCACCAATCTGATTTTTCCCTTCTGATTGATTGAAATATGCATGTTGCGAGTGGTTTCCTTTAACGAATCCGACTGCAACTTGGTAATGGGATCGGCTTTATGCAGCGCCCGTTTCAGTCGGTCGATCTGTACCGGTTTGAGCAGATAGTCAATGGCGTTAGCGTCAAAGGCTTCGAGGGCGTACTCGCTGTAGGCAGTGGTGAAAATAACCGCTGGAGAGTGTTCCAGTGCTGACAGATGGTAAACCAGCTCAATACCACTAATCCCGGGCATTCTGATATCAACCAGGGCATAGTCTGGCTGGTGTTTCTCACATAACTCAATGGCCTGCTGGCCATTTTCTGCCTCAACTATGTCGGCTCCGGGCTCAATTCTGAGCAATAGCTCCCGCAACCTTGCACGGGCCAGAAACTCATCATCAATTACCAGGTACTTCATATTATTTCAAGGTTACTAAAGGGGAAGTCTGATCGTCACAACATAGCGATCATCCGCTTCATGGGCATCAAAAGTACCGCTGCTTCCAAAAGTTCTATAAATTCTGTCGCGTAAATTTTCCTGGGCCACTTTGTTTCCGCCACCCCTTTTGATGCTGCCTTCAGGTAACGGGTTGGTTACCTGTATCAGCAACTGATTGTTCACCACCTGAATACTCAGGTTAATGGTGCCTCCTTTAAATCTGGTTTCAATACCATGATAAACCGCATTTTCCAATAGCGGTTGTAACAACAATACTGGAACCATGATGCCAAGTGATTCCCGATCGATTCTGCTTGCAACCTTGAGCCGTTCACCTAACCTGGTCTTTTCAAGGTACAGGTACTTGTCAGCAAGATCAAGCTCGGCCTTCATCGGGACCAGTTCCCGCTTGTCTGCCATTACGACCCGGAAGACATCTGCCAGATTATATAATGCTTTTTCTGCCCTTGCTGGATGCAGACTGATCAGGTGTGCCACGCTGTTAAGCGTGTTAAACAGAAAATGCGGGCGGATACGAAAACCAAGATTCGAAAACAACGTCATCTCAGAGGTTCTGACCATGGCCTGAATCGAAAAAATCTCTTTTTCAATCCAGAAAACAGGCAATCCGACCAATAGCACAAGCATCACTAACATACCGGCAGCATCTGTATCGATATACTTCAAATAAAGTAATTTTCCGGATGAACCAGTCGGCTCGATATAAAGAAAAGCGGCGACATAGAGCCCGACAGCAACCAGAACAATGATACCCCAACCGAAAAACATGCCTGCGGTGGCTCTCATCTGCATCAAAATGTCGTTAAAGAAATTGAGGAAAAATAGCGAAATGGCAACAAATGCCACCACGAGTAACACATGACTGATCAGCTGCTCATAAACAATAATGGAGCTTAAATCAGTACCAAACTTAATCAGCCACACCGCTATTAGCGTCAGTATAGACGCAAAGGAAAAACGTATGGGAAAACGCCAATGGCGAAAATCCAGTTGAAAATGGTTATTGGGCAAGAAGCTGGCACACTGGAACGAATAGCTTTATTCTAACCGAGCTTTGACCCGTGCGGGTTCCTTTAGAGAACACCTCCCATCTATCGGACTTACCGAGGCAGCGGGGATAAGTTTCTTTGGAGAAAAAAAATACTCCCCTGCAAAACAGGAGAGTATAATAAGTTGATCGGGCCAAACAGAATGGGGGTTCTGCTAAAGGGGGGTAAAGACCCGACTAGTGGACCGTTTGTCCCGTCCACAACGCAAGTAAACTATGTTGTGAAGCAATAATCAAATATTTCAGACGAAAGGTATATTTTTCCAGTTGAACAGTATTTCCAACCAAAAAAAAAGCGGAAAAATGAATTACCCCACTTTTTTCAACACTAATTATGAAACATAAAAAACTGTGGGGCGGACGCTTCAGCGGGTCAACCGATGCCCTCATGGAAGCCTTTTCAGCATCGGTTGACTTTGACTGTCGAATGTACCGTCAGGACATCAGGGGATCCATAGCCCATGCCCGAATGCTGTGCCAACAGGGAGTACTGAGTGAGCAGGATTTTGCTGCTATCGAAGTCGGCCTTAAAAATATCGAATCGGAAATAGACGACGATAAATTCCAGTGGTCCAACACGCTGGAAGATGTGCATATGAACATTGAAGCGGCATTAACCGAACGCATCGGTGATGCAGGAAAGAGGTTACACACCGGGCGTTCGAGAAACGACCAGGTGGCGACCGATATGCGATTATATCTGCGCGATGAATTGGACCAGCTATGCAACGTTCTGACTTCGTTACAACGAGCCCTGATTGATCTTGCCGCCAGAGAAGCAGATAGTATCATGCCAGGCTACACCCATATGCAAAGTGCGCAGCCAGTCACCCTCGGGCATCATCTGCTGGCATGGAATGAAATGCTGCAGCGGGACTACGAACGACTGATGGATTGCCGAAAGCGAATAGTGATTTCTCCACTGGGCTGCGCTGCACTGGCAGGCACAAGCTATCCCATCGACCGCCAGATGACCGCCGCCGAACTGGGCTTCGAATCGGTGGCGCGAAACAGCCTGGATGCAGTTTCTGATCGTGATTTTGTGATTGAATTCAATGCCCATGCTGCGCTACTGATGGTGCATCTTTCGAGAATTTCCGAGGAACTGATATTATGGTCCTCGGATGGGTTTGGCTTTGTCGATCTCGGGGACGCCTTTTCTACCGGGTCCAGCATCATGCCACAGAAGAAAAACCCTGATGTAGCCGAACTGACCCGGGGCAAGTGTGGCCGTGTAACTGGGAACCTGATGACTTTATTGATGCTGATGAAAGGCCAGCCATTGGCCTACAATCGCGACAATCAGGAGGACAAGGAGCCGATGTTTGACACCCTTGATACGGTGGTATTGTGTCTACAGGTATTTGCTGCAATGTTCGGCCAGATCGGGTTTAATCGCGATGCAATGTATCGGGCCGCCCTGAAGGGACATTCAACCGCCACCGACCTTGCCGATTACCTGGTTGGTAAAGGTGTAGCTTTTCGCGATTCCCATGAAATCGTGGGGAAAGTAGTCGCCTGTGCAGTGGCTGATCGGCTTAGCCTTGATCAATTTCCACTATCCCTGTTACAGCAGTTCTGCCCCGCAATTGATGCCGATGTATTTGATGTGTTAACGTTGGAAGGATCGGTAAATTCTCGAAATCATATTGGTGCTACTGCCCCGGCACAGGTTAAAATTGCGGCTGACAACGCAAGTCGTCTGCTCGCAGATCGCCAAAGTTGAAACCTTGCCCCTGAACGAGTGAAGCACAAACCTGTAGTATTAAAACCTGTAGTATTGAAACGTGTAGTAATAAACCGATATGAAAAATCTTGACAAACTGTTTCTGGTACCAATCGCCTGTTTGTTCCTGTTGAGCGCATGCGGGCAGAAAGGACCACTATTTCTCCCTGGCAGTGATGCTGGTCAAGCGGTCGATCAGGAAACTGAACAGAGTATCGAAGAAAGTAGCGAAGAAAGTAGCGAAGATAGCACCTGAACCTTCTCGCCAGGCACTCTATCCTGACTGACTGATCGGGCGCAGGCCCCCGGTATTCTATGGACCATTTTCAGTACCAGAATGGGTTCCTGTTCGCTGAACAGGTTCCGGTTTCCGATATTGCCGGCGAAGTGGGTACGCCCTGCTATATCTATTCAAGAGCAACTCTGGAACGTCACTGGCATGCGTTTGACGATGCCATTGGAAGCTATCCTCACCTGGTATGCTACGCGGTTAAAGCCAATGGCAATCTGGCCGTACTGGAGCTGCTGGCACGTCTCGGATCGGGCTTTGATATCGTATCAGGTGGTGAACTTCGCCGGGTCATTGCCGCAGGGGGCGATCCGGGCAAAACTGTGTTTTCCGGCGTATGCAAACAGGACTGGGAGCTGGAAGAAGCGCTGATTGCCGGGGTCAAATGCTTCAATATAGAATCCAGCGGAGAACTGGATCACATCAGCGCAATCGCCGCCAGGCTGGGTAAGATTGCGCCAATTTCAATCCGGATCAATCCGGATGTCGATGCCAAAACCCATCCCTACATTTCAACCGGCCTGCACCAGAACAAGTTTGGATTACCCGTTTCTGTGGCCATGCAGGTTTATCAACAGGCAGCGGCTGATTCCAATATCAGAGTAAGCGGTGTAGCCAGCCATATCGGATCCCAGCTAACCGAACTGGGTCCTTTTAATGATGCCCTGGGCAAGATGCTCGATTTCGTTGATGAGCTTGCATCCTCTGGCATCCGCCTTGACCATATAGATTTTGGCGGTGGGCTCGGGGTTCGCTATCGGCAAGAAACCCCGCCCAGTCCAGCGGAATACTGGGAAATATTACACCAGCAATTACGTCGAAAAGCTATCTCCCTGACCATCACAATAGAACCCGGCCGGGCCATCGTCGGTAATGCAGGCATATTGCTGACCCGGGTTAATTTTCTTAAATCAACTGGCAGCAACAATTTTTGCATCGTTGATGCGGGAATGAATGATCTGATCCGGCCTGCGCTGTATCAGGCCTATCAGGAAATCATTGCAGTCAATGCCCGCAGCGAAGCGGAAGAAGGGGTATATGATGTGGTTGGGCCCATTTGTGAGAGCGGTGATTTTCTTGGCAAAGAGCGCTCTTTACGGGTGGCAGAGAATGACTTGCTCGCGGTTCGGACCTCAGGCGCATACGCCGCTGTGATGGCATCGAACTATAATGCCAGACCACGACCAGCTGAAGTCATGGTGGATGGCGATCAGTTTTATATTGTACGGGAGCGCGAGAGCCTGGAAAAACTGTACGAAGGAGAGCATTGTTTGCCAAACCCCGGGGAAGCGACGTAACGAACGGAGCCATTTCACTCCGTTCCTGTTCACAGTGCAGGTTAACCGGGGCGCATGGGCTATTCACGAACAGTTTTTCATGCTCTAACGGTTACTGATCCCATGAGGCACATGGCCGGTGGGAACATGCTGACGTGCCGAATCGCAATGACCGCTTTGATCATCAAAGAAAATATCGGCACCAAAGGTTTTAAGGAATTCTCCCTTATCCATTCCTCCGAGAAAGAAACTCTCATCAATTCGAACATCCCAGGCACGCAAAGTTCGAATCACCCGCTCATGAGCGGGTGCAGCGCGGGCGGTAATCAGGGCGGTACGGATGGGCGACTGGTCTGACGGGAATGTATTTTGTATCCGATGCAGGGCGGCGAGCACTGGTTTGAACGGACCTCCAGGCAATGGGTCATTGGCTGCTTTCTTCTCTGAATCGGTAAATTCCTGTAGACCCTGTTTTTGATAAACCTGTTCAGCGGCATCGGAAAACAATACCGCATCACCATCGAAAGCAATCTTGAGACGGTCGGAATGTGAATGATCAATCTTCGAGGGCAGAATCGTGGCTGCGGCAATGCCAATTTCCAGGGCGCTGGCAACATCTTCGGGATCAGCGGACAAGAACAGGTCGGCGGCAAAAGGCTGTACATACTGATAGGGAGTTTCTCCGCCGGTAAAGGCAGCGCGACTGATTGCCAGCCCATAGTGCTCAATGGAATTGAACACCCGGAGGCCTGTATCAGCGCTGTTACGGGAAATCAATACGATTTCAACTTTCTGCAAATCATCTTTTCCGGCGATGTTTTGCTCCAGTGCAAGGAATTTTTTAACCATGGAAAAAGCGACACCCGGCTTGAGAATTTCTGTTTCACGCTCAATCTGATAGCGGCAATATTCCTCTATGCCCTGCTCAACATAGACCTTATGACTTTGCTCGAGATCAAACAGGGCACGCGATGAAATCGCTATTACCAGGGTTTCAGTAAAATCGGTTGCCATATTAGTGCTTTCTCAACAAGGAAAATTTTCAGAATGTTAATGGTCACATCGTTCAATGGCTGTTGTCACCAGCTATGACTTGCGCAGATAACTGATTACCGGCACTGATTGCGGCCGTCGATCATGCCAGATATAAAACGATTCTGCCGCCTGCTCCACCAGCATACCGAGGCCGTCGCTCACCTCTCTGGCACCCTGTGCGAGCGCCCATTGCATGAATAGCGTAGGCTCATCACTATACATCATGTCATAAGCCAGGGTTTCTGAACCTATGCATTGGGCACTGATAGCGGGCAGTTCCCCGCCCAGGCTCGCCGCAGTGCCGTTGATGACAACATCAAAACAGCCGCTAATATGATCAATTCCGGCACCACTGATTTTAGCGAAATCCGGGGTTTTAAAACGATCGGCCAAGGCCACGGCTTTCTCCGCGGTACGATTGATCACCAGCACCTCCGAGGGTTTGCATTGCAAAATCGGATCAAGAACCCCGCGCACCGCGCCTCCCGCACCCAGCAGCAAAATTTTTTTCTGCCGCAGATTGCATCGCAGATTGTTCTGAATATCACGCACAATACCAACGCCATCCGTATTGTCCCCGAACACCGATCCGTCGGTGCAAAATTTCAGCGTATTAACTGATTGAGAAATCTGTGCCCTGTCCGATAAATTATTGGCTGGACGCTGGCACAGTTGCCACGCCTCCACTTTAAAGGGTACCGTGATGTTGAGACCCGCACCACCGCGAGCAGCAAAGTGGCTAACAGCCTGGTCAAAACCGCCTTGATCCACCTGAATCCGGTTGTATTCCAGCAAAATTTCAAACTGACTGGCAAATAACTGGTGAATCATTGGCGATTGACTATGGGCAACAGGATTACCCATGACTGCAAATTGACGTTTCGGCACCTGAAAATCAAACAAATCAGATTCAACCATTGAAAAATATAAATAGTGGTGATGAAGTTGAAACAGAAATCAGGCCATATCCCTCATTGCTTAAACCATAAGAACTAACGGGCCTGATGGTGGATTCACCTGCAATATGGTATTTGCAGTGCCCCGACAGAGTAACTACCGAAGGCTCAAATACGACCAGGCTAAAAGTACCGTTCACTTCCAGTTGCCAGCGGCCTGCACTGAAGGCGATAACAGATTGATTTAATGTCACCTTTACCCGGGTCTGTCGTTGATTGAGGAAATGAAACACCTCTCCCAGGTTAAGCAACTCATGATCACGGCGGCCACCGAGAAATCCGCGCAATTGAATCTCTGAAAATCGCTCGCCCAACAACCCGAGGGCAAATGAAAGGTCTGAAAAATCTTTTTCCGGATCCAACGGATAATCCAGTGCACCCGTAAACGAATCACCATCTCCAATGGATATCCCAATACCATATTGACGCCAGTTTGACCCGCCATCGACAAAAATTACCGGCTCTGTAATTTCACTGATATCGGTGTTTAGTGGGCCTACAAGCAAAACCCGCTCATCTTCATTAAACTGGTTGAGATAGTCTTCGGGGCTGGGAGAGTCGCTGGACACGGTATAATATGCTTGAATAAGTTGCCTGCTTTTGCGGTCGAAATAACGCTCGATAATAATAAACCCGGAACGTAATCAGTTTCAGAGTTGTAAAACATTATAATGCAATGAAATGTTTTACAACAAAAATCACATGATTTAACGATGCGGATTGCTAAATTCCTCCTGCCGATATTGATACTCGCCATGGGTATCGGAACCTATCAATATTTTAAATCCAGTCGCGGTAAACCTGAGCCCCGTGGACAGGCTGTCCGGGTACCGGTAGTCGGTGTGCAGGTAATCGACAAACAACGCATCTTTCCCGGCCTGACCCTGTTCGGCCAGATTGAGGCCCCCAATAATAGTGTATTGAGCGCCGGAATTTCGGCGGATGTTCTCGAGGTGTACGTGCTCGAAGGCAGCGCCGTCAATCAGGGCGATCCGCTGGTACGACTGGATGACGCTGACACAGCCCTCGATATCCTCCAACGTAAGGCAGAAATTGCTGAAATTGAAGCCCAGATCGAAAGTGATCACAATCGACACGCCTCTGACAAGTCATCGCTGGAACGAGAAAAGGCCTTACTTTCCCTGATCAAAAAAGCAGTAGTACGAGCAGCAACCATGGTCCGTTCCAACGCGGGCACCGAAGCGGCGCTGGATACCGCACTCCAGCAGGAACAACAACAACTGCTTGCAATCACACAACGACAACAATCCATTGATGATTTCAGTTCCCGCCAGAAGCAATTTCAGGCGCGCCTGGAAAAGGCCCGCGCCGCCCTCAGCCGGTCCCTTCGCGACCAGGGGCGAACAGAGGTCAATGCACCCTATACTGGCCGTGTGATCAAGGTGATGGTATCCCGTGGAGATCGCATCAACCCCGGCAACCCCCTTGTGCAGTTGTATGATGACAGCCAGCTCGAAGTTCGGGCCCAGGTGCCAGGTCGTTACGTCCCGCGATTGCAGGATGTGATCGACAACCGGAAGATCCTGCACGCTACCCTGGTAGAATCGGGGCGCTCAGTGAAACTGAAACTGGATCGACTGTCGGCAAGTATAGCCCAGGGCCAGGGTGGGGTAGATGCTTTTTTTCGAACCGTAGAAGGAGCCTTGCCGGTACTTGGGAAAACGGTACAGATCAATATGGAATTACCGGCCATTGACCAGGCTGTGGCTTTGTCACCGGATTCGCTGTATGGCTCTGATCGGGTTTATCGAATCGAAGAAGGCGTCCTTCGAGCACTGACCGTGTCCCGCCTCGGTCAACGCATTGATGACAATGGATATCAGCAAATAATTGTGGATGGCTCACCTTTCAGCACGGGAGACCGGGTGATGAATTCCCGCTTGCCCCAGGCCATTGATGGCCTCAAAGTTGATACCCGAGAGTGAGATGGGCACCTTCAGCGGAGAAAAATTAACCTTGATACTGGAGTGGAATTTGATCTCCTCAACTTCTGCTGGCAGATGACGACGTGAAATCTGATCCTGCTTCATTGCCAGCCATTTCCGCTCGGGTCGGAGTCATTGGTCTCTTCAGTAATCATCCGGTGGCGGCCAATCTTTTGATGGTCATGATGCTATTGGCTGGTGCGTGGGGCATTCGCCAGCTCAACACCCAGTTCTTTCCCACTTTTGCTATTGACTACGCCAGCGTCCGTGTCATCTGGAGTGGAGCCAGCGCAGAAGATGTGGAAGAGTTGATCACCACCACCCTGGAGCAATCACTTCGCGATGTGGATTTCGTCAAGCAACTGACATCAACTTCGGCGGAGGGTGTTTCTTCGGTATCTCTGGAATTTGAAGAAGGTACCGACATGGGACTGGCAGTGGATCAGGTTAAACAACGGGTCGACCAGGTACACAACCTCCCGGATGGTGCTGAGGCGCCAGTGGTAAGTAATATTGTGCGCTATGAGAGCATCGCCCGACTGTTGGTCACCGGGGGCCAGGATATCCAGGAGTTACGATCGCTGGTACATCGCTTTGAACAGGAATTGCTAGCGCGCGGAATTGCCAAGATTTTTATTAATGGCCTCCCTGAGGAACAAATTGCGATAGAGGTGCCATCTGCCAGGTTACGTGAACTCGGTCTGTCGTTGGACGATATTGGCCGCCGGGTCGGAGCGTGGTCGAGAGATGTTCCGGTAGGTATTATCGGGCGTGGGGAAATTTCCAAACAGCTGCGATTTCGCGAGCGCCGTGAGCACGAACTCGCTTTTGAGAGCATCCCTATCGTCGTCGGAGAACAGGGCAATCGGGTTGCACTCGGAGATATTGCCAGAATTGAACGCAAACCAATGGAAAGTCAGGTGTCGATTACCTATCGCGGCAAACCAGCGGTGGAGCTATCCCTTAACCGCAATGAAAACAGTGACAGCCTCAAAGCCGCGAAAATTTTACATCGCTGGCTGGAAGAGGCCAGACCAAAACTACCCCCGGGGGTAGAACTGGTTCCATTTGACGAGCGCTGGGAACTGCTACAGGGACGTATCAACCTGCTGGTCAAAAACGGGGTTGGCGGGCTGGTACTGGTACTGTTGATTCTGTTTCTGTTTCTCCAGGGAAGGATTGCGTTTTGGGTTGCTGTTGGAATTCCGGTTTCATTTATGGCAGCACTCGCGATACTGTATCTGATTGGCGGTTCAATCAATATGGTTAGCCTGTTCGGGCTCATCATGGCCCTCGGGATTATCGTTGACGATGCCATCGTAGTAGGAGAAGAAGCGATGTCCCAGTACGCAAGTGATCATGACCCGCATAACGCAGCACAACACGCCGCTCATCGTATGATGGGCCCGGTGTTTGCATCCTCCCTGACCACCATTGCATCATTTTTTCCGTTACTACTGATTGGTGGCATTATGGGCTCGATCCTGCGGGCAATTCCCATTGTGGTGATCTGTGTCATTGTTGCTTCCCTGGTGGAATGTTTCCTCATCATGCCGGGTCATCTGACCCATTCATTTCGTAAACTGCGTAAACGATCAACCAGCCCGCTACGTAACTATCTGGATCGTAAGTTTGACCAGTTTCGCGACCGGGCTTTCAAGCCCATGGTAATAGCAGCGGTAGAATTTCGCTGGACAACCGTGACCATCGCCATTGCGCTTATGCTCGCCACCGCTGGGTGGTTTTCTTCCGGTCGCATCGGCTTCCAGTTTTTCCCCACTGCAGAGGCTGATCGTATTTATGCCAACGTTGGATTCGTCTCGGGAACTCCCGCACATACGGTGAAAGAATACCTCAAACAGGTAGAAACTGCCCTGCACGAAGTTGAAGATGATCTGGGTGGTTCGTTTGTTAACCTGATCGTCAGTCGTCATGGGACAGTGGAGGGCGGCAGCGGTGGCAACGGCGATCACGTAGGAGGGGTTCGGGTGGAACTGATGGATCCGGATCAGCGTAGCATTCGTAATCGTGAAATCATTCGTGCCTGGCGTGAAAAACTGCCGGCGATACCTGGCCGCGAAAGATTGACTATCATCGAACCGAGGGCGGGACCGCCCGGCAGTGATATCGACATCAGGATCGTCGGTGAAAACATCCACCAGGTCAAGCAGGCTGCCGAAGAATTGAAGCAGGTACTGCTCCAGATTCCCGGAATATCCGGAATCAGTGACGATACTCCATTCGGCCGTGAGCAAATGGTATTGCAACTCACCCCCACCGCAGAGGCGCTTGGCTTGAGCATTGACAGCATATCACGACAGTTACGCGCTGCCTATGATGGCTATACGGTGCAGGAGCTATCCGACGGATACGATGATATCGATGTCCGCCTGTCTCTGCCAGAGGAGGAGCGAAATTTTGTCGCAAACTTTTCCAATCTGGATATCGTGTTACCCAATGGCAATACTGAGCCGATAGATAATCTTGCTACCGTTCACCTGGATCGAGGTTTCGAAACCATTCGGCATTCTGGCGGAAAGCTTACCGTCACTGTGACCGGGAGCGTAGATCCCGTGGTCAATAACAGCAACGAGATTCGTGCTGAGCTGGAGCGGACAGTACTACCTGAGCTAACCGATCAGCTTGGCGTACAATTCAGTTTTGAGGGTCGCCAGGCAGATCAACGAGAAACCCTGGGCGACATGCTGGTGGGCCTGCTTCTCGCTCTCAGTATGATATATCTGGTACTGTCATGGGTATTCGGATCCTATGGCTGGCCATTAATCGTGATGTTCATCATCCCGTTTGGCCTCGTCGGGGCGGTCTGGGGACACGTGCTGATGGAGCAGGATCTGACCATTCTTTCCCTGTTTGGTTTTTTTGGGCTCTCAGGCATTGTGGTTAACGACTCAATCATACTGGTGGTGTTCTATAAGGACTTACGAAAACGTGGCAAGTCAGCCCGGGAAGCCGTCGTTGAAGCTGCCTGTCAACGATTGCGTGCGGTGTTACTGACCTCATTAACCACCATTGCCGGCCTTACACCGCTGCTATTTGAAACATCCTTGCAAGCACAATTTTTAATCCCGATGGCGACAAGTCTGGCATTTGGTCTCGGGTTTGCCACTCTGATGGTATTATTTCTGGTGCCGGCACTACTGCTGGCGTATGAAAACGCAGTGGGATTTGTTAGTCCTGAATCTGCGCAGTTAATTCAATAGAGCCAGGAGTTGAAACCCGAAGATGAAACGATATGGTCTGACTGTATAATTCTGATTGTATAACGATGAGTGTTAATATCTGAAACCGGATTCGCTTTAACCGAGGAAATAATATGAACTACAGGGTAATTCTGGGGATCCTGATGGGCCTGGTTTCCGTGCTTAACGGGCCTGCCCGGGCGGCGGGAGAATTGCACTACCTGAATCTGTCCCAGCAGGCGCGGCAGGGGGGCTTGTGGCTTCAGTTTAAATCTGATGACGCTCGCGACTGGTTTACCCGGTTTTCTGAACCCGGTCGTGAGCCAGAACGCAGTACTTTGTCGATGCATCAGCAGATAGGAAACCAGATGCTGCACTGGGGAGTGGCACAGTCAGACCGGGAACAATTAAATCAGTTAGGCGTTACTTTTGGCAGTACAAGCATCTACGGATTCTCCGGTAATGGTGACACGGTCAGCACGATATTTAATCCCTATGCAGCGGTAGGAAGTTTTCAGTTTCACGGCGGGCTGAGACAACACTTTGACTATTCCGGATATCGTTTTGGCTATCGATTGCGTAACCAGAGTAGCATTGGTTTAACCCATGCCATGATCAAGGCACCGGGTCTTGAGGATCGGTCGGTTTATGATCTTGGCTGGAGTGGCCGCGCATTGCAACTGTCGCTGTCGCAGGTGGACGTGGGTGGACAGTTGGCTGGCAGGGTGTTGTCTATCGGAGCCCAACGAGGCCATCACCGGCTATCTCTACAGGGATTCAGTGCTGAGAATAAATCCACTTATGTGGGACTTGGGTATACCGCCCGTAACCGCAACGGCAAGGAATTCGCCATCAACCTTGAGCGGCGACGTAATCCATTGTACGAAGGAGCCAACGATAACCGGCTCACCTTCAGTCTCGGATTTCGATTTGGTGGTGCGACATCCGCATTCCACGCTGCTGAAACCGAGAATACTGAGGGTGCCGAGGAGCAACCCGAGAAGAAAAAGGTCAGCCCCGTGCTGATTGGTGCGGGCGTTGTCGGTGTTGGCCTGGCACTAAGTTCGGGCAGCAGTAGCGCCGATGGCCAGTCGAGGCTGGAGTTTCAGCACGAATCTGCCAAAACAGTACTGAATAGCATTAATCCCACTTCAGTGGCACAGAATCGTGAATACGGCGGTTATATTTACCGCAATGCCGATGGTACCTATTCCGCTACCACGCCGATAAGAGGAGAAGCCGCAAGTGTCTCATTACCTGCGCCTGCCAGTGTTGCCCCCGCAGGTGCCGTCACCACGGCAAGTTATCATACCCATGCCGCATTTGACCCCGCATTTGACAATGAAAACTTCTCACCCCAGGATATCCTCTCGGACATCCTGTTCAGCCTCGATGGATACCTCGCAACACCCATGGGGCAGTTTAAATTTTTCAATGAAACTGCGCGGCGAGTCGTCACCCTGGGTGGTCCGGGTACTATCGCTACCGGACTATGACAATCCGTCCACTGACACTGTTATATGGAATATTGATGATCGTGAGCGCCAGCCAGGCAAATGACCCAATTAAAGATGGCCTGGCCTACGCAATGGAGCAGGATGGCTGCGGACTCGATCATGGCTATATTTGCCTGAACCAACCGGAAGACGACTTTCTGAGCCTCGATTCACATAACCGCATGGTCCCGGGGAACTTTATAAAAGCATGGAAGATTGCGGCGGGTGATTTCGATAGCATTGATGACCTGGACCCGGAACAGCGAAACTACCGCCACTACAAATTCGGATTCACCGAAAATGATCACCAGTATATTGTTCTGTTTCAGGCGCTACTTTTACCTGCAGTTGAAGAAGGGAAAGTTACCGGCACCACACATGGTACTTTTGGCAGAACCACTCGCTACTGGATCAATAAACAAACCATGACCATTGATAAACGATTGTTTTATAAAAGTTGATGACCAGGTCTTTCGGTGAGTTTCTGTTCGATGTACCCATGTTCAAAGACCTGGATCATTCGGTGCTGGGTGATGTCAGTCTGGTCACCAGGTCAATGCACGCTCACGCTGGTGATTTTCTGTTTGAGCAAGGCCAGCAAAGTGATGGCATGTACCTTATTCAGGAGGGGAAAGTCTCCATTGAGGTGCGAACACCAGGCGACGAAATACTACAGGTTGCAGAAGCCTCTGCAACCGACGTGGTAGGAGAAATGGCATTGATGGACGACGGGGTTCGCTCCGCCTCAGCCAGAGTGGTGGAAGACATAACCGGATACTTTATCAGTCGTCAACGATTTGACATGTTGAAGTCCGACCTGCGCCCTGCCGGCATCGCCATCACATACAGATTGACCAGAAGTATATGCAACCATAGCCGGGAGTTGATAGAAGAAATTATCGGGATTCATTCTGCAGAATCCGGCGCGGCCACAAAAGTCCCACTGGCACAGGATTATCTGACCTCCGATGGGTGGCCATGCAATCATTCCGTATTACGTCAATTTCCCACCTTCATCGATTTTACTGACTCGGAAATTACTACTTTTATTAACCATCACGAGCGACTAAAAGTACCATCCGGCGTAATATTATTTACCAGGGGGGAAGCAGCGAATGGAGTGTATATCGTGTTGCGCGGCGCACTAAAATCGGGGTTTTCATCGGCGCAGAAAAGTATTCAATTTAATATTTATGGCCCCGGTCAAATGGCCGGTTATCCTGAAGTATTAGAAGACAAGGCCCGGATTGCTGATCTGACCACACGAGAACGATCAGAATTGATTTTTTTACCCGCAAAGCATTTCCGCGAATTGTCACAACAACAAACGCCTGCGATGTTCAAGTTGCTGGCTAATCTTGGTACGCAGTCGGTCAGCCAACTACGTAAAATTAATAATATTGCATCCAGAATGGCTTCGTTTGAGCGGTTCATGCACTAAAACAGAACTATCAGGAACGATTAAATGTGCAGAGTGCTGGGTTATTTAGGTTCACCAATATCCCTTGGTGATCTGCTGTACAGTCCGGACAGTTCGTTGATCAAGCAGTCCTATGATGCCCGGATGCTGGGCATGTTGAACCTGGCTGGATTCGGTCTCTCGGCGTGGGATAAAAATTCAATCCATCCACAAACACCCATTTCCTACAAAACCACTGATATTCCGGTTTTTGACCCTAACCTCCATTCTCTGAGTAAAAAAGTAAGAACCCATTGTTTACTGGCCCATGTTCGTGGCGTTAGCCTTAGTCATGAGGCGGAGATCGGAATGCAAAATCTCCATCCATTTGCCTATCGGGGAACCCCCATGGTGCTGGCGCACAATGGCGATCTTGCTGGCTTCAGAGAAATGCGATATGACCTGGTGGAATTTATTAAACCAGAAATTGCCCGCCAGATTTCTGGCTCCACGGACAGTGAATTTATGTATGCGTTGTTTCTGTCACAATTTGATGACCCCGGGAAATACCAGGATCCACTGGATATGGTGAATGCAGTGGCAGCATCCCTTGAAATTATTCGCAAGGTCAGAGATCGCGTCGGTATCAGTACTTCCTCTTCCACCAATCTGTTTATCGCTGACGGAAGAAATCTGATTGCTACACGGTTTACTTTTGACTTTGGCTGCTACGGGGAAAGGTTCCATGAAGCCAATCTGTCTTATCTGAGTCTGTGGTTCACCTTTGGCAGCGAGTACGCATTTCGTGATGGTGAATGGAAAATGATTGGCGGGCGTGAAAGCAGTGATTCTATTATTATCAGCTCCGAGCCACTCACAGTGGAAACTTCAACCTGGCTCGAAGTGCCAGAATACTCCGCACTTTATGTCAGTCACGATGGTGGCAGACGCAGGGCGAATACGGTTGAACTGAATGTTTGATTGTCGAAGGAACGCCATGCGGGGCAATGCACCACGTAAGCAGCATCCTAAATAAATTCTGCTTTGGTCGGGCTTTGATTTGCTACTGCCACAGCGTCTTCAATGGAAACCTTTTTGTTGAATAAAGCCCAACCCACTACTGCACCGGAAATATTTGGCAGGTTTGCCAGGATAGAAATGTCGTCCAGATTACGCACCGTTCCACTGGAAATTACAGGACAGCTGAGTTCGGTCCCCATCTCGGTAGTATTGGCCATACTGCTTTCAGGAAGTTCATTGTAGCGATCGATATCCGTATAGATAATTGCAGCGACGCCGGATCGCTCGAATCGTCTGGCCAACTCCAGGGCAGTAAATGCAGAGGTATTTTTCCAGCCATGAGAAACAACTTTACCGTCCCGGGCATCAATACTGACGGCGATTTTATCCGGGTAATGAACACATAACTCTTCGACCAATCGCTGATCCACTACAGCGGCAGTCCCTAGCACCACCCGGCTTGCACCACTGTTCATCCACCATTCCACTGCACTGGAAGAACGAATACCGCCCCCAACCTGCACCGGAATGTTTGACCTCGAAATAATTTCCTGAATAATTCTTGAGTTGTCACCCTGTCTTTCAAAAACACCATCGAGGTCGATCAGGTGTAACCATTCTGCACCGCCTGCTTCAAATTCTTTGGCTGCATCAGCAGGTAAAATATCAAATACCCTGGGATCCTCGATTGCGCCCCGTTGTAGATTGACACACTTACCATTGTGCAATTCGATGTCCGGATAGATAATCATAGCTAAGCCCTCGTAATATGTTGAAACAAACAACGATGTAAGATCTCTAACGCCCCTGCCGGGAGCAAGATAGTTATATCATATTCTCAGGCGGAGGCCATCAGCGAAGCTACCTCCTCACTTAACCGCACAATTTCATCTGAGGACACATTGATTACCGCACCAGCCATCTTTTGCAGTCTCTGTTGATCTGGAAGATAGTTTGACCCGAGATTTTCAGCCGCTTCCCGGGCGACGTCCGGATCATTGCAGATAAGCACCATATCGCAACCTGCAGCCAGTGCACTGTTGACGCGTTGCTGCGGATCACCGGCAACCTGGGCACCCTGCATTGACAGGTCATCACTAAACACCAGTCCATTGAAGCCAACAGTTTTACGCAATACGTGACCAATCCAGAATGCGGAAAATGTTGGTAACTGGTTATCGACGGACGGAAAACTGATATGTGCTGTCATCACAGCCCCGAGCCTTGAACCCAGTTCAAAATAAGGCAGCAAATCTGTTTTCAGTAAATTATCGAGATCCCGGGAATCCACCGGTGTTTCCAGGTGTGAATCCGCCAACACCCCCCCGTGCCCCGGAAAATGTTTTCCGGTGGCCTCCATGCCAGCACTATTCATTCCGTTAATATAGCTGGTGGCAATGGTTCCAACAATTTCCGGATCCTGGTGAAAAGCCCTGTCGCCAATTATTTTGCTATGCAGGTTGGCAACATCCAGTACCGGCGCAAAACTGAAGTCAACGTCAATCTGGCGTAACTCCGCGGCCATCAACCGACCGGTGTTGTACGCCATATTGTGCCACCGCGAAGGTTCGCAGTCATAGGCCTGGCCGAGGCGTAACAGAGGCGGTAAATTGGTGAAACCTTGACGAAAACGTTGCACCCTGCCACCTTCCTGATCCACCGCCACCAGCAATGCAGGATTTCGCAGCGATTTTATATGGGTTACCAATTCGCTGACCTGCTGCACTGAGGAAAAATTACGACTGAATAAAATTACCGCACCTACTGCCGGATGTTGGAGAAATTCCTGTTCTTCCACACTCAGAGTGAAGCCGGCCACATCCACCATCATCGGTCCTCGTGGAATCTGGATCCAGGCCTCAGCCATGAATGCAAACCGGAACACCTGCTTCCACGAGGTCGAACAATTCGACAATGTCCTCGTTCCTCATTCGAACGCAGCCGGCAGAACCGGGCTTGTTCATATCGACATCCCCAGGTGAGCCATGAATATAAATGTAACGGCGCATGGTATCCACTTCTCCGCGACGGTTAAAGCCCGGCTCGGTACCGCTCAACCAGAGGATGCGGGTCAATATCCAGTCACGATCGGGATACTGGATACGCATTTCAGGGGTATAAATTTCGCCAGTAGGCCGACGACCAACGAATATGGTACCAGGTTGGGCATCGTTGCCAATCATGGCCCGGACGACATGCTCCCCTCTTGGTGTTCGAAAGCTTCCATTTAGCTCGCCAACACCATTGGCTGCTGTGGAAACCGGGTATTGTCTGCTTCCACCATTAACACCTGTCAGTCGCAGAAGCTGTGAATCGATATCAATATCGATCCTGATGCCAGCAGCTCTGGCTGTCATTGACGAGCCAAAATAGTTTCGAGTAATCCATCGCTGGCGCATTCGATCAGATCAATTACCTGGTCAAACCCTCCTGCACCGCCATAGTAGGGGTCGGGAACGTCCTTAAAATCGTAAACATCCGCAAACTCCAGCATCAGGTGAATTTTATCCCGGTACTGGCGGCCCGCCCGTTGCAGTAATAGCTGCTGATTGGCCCGATCCATGGCGATGATGTAGTCAAATCGCTCCATATCATCATCGTTTACCTGACGCCCCCGCAGATTACTGATATCGATACCACGTTGCCTTGCAGTTTCCTGGGCGCGCTGATCGGGAGGACTTCCCACATGCCAGTGACCTGTTCCAGCAGAATCAACGACGAAAACACTGGATAAATTCGCGTTTTTCAACTTATGCCGAAAAACACCTTCAGCGGTAGGTGATCGGCAGATATTGCCCAGGCAGACAAATAGAACTGCGTGTTTGCTCATAATATTATTACCTTGAAAGGGCGCCAGGAGGGTAGTAACTATTTCGACCGGGAAACTTTAATTACGGGCTCGCTGGCATGAAGCTCTCGCATTATATCAGCGACCTGTTTGCGATTTTTAACCTCTATCACAAACGACATGCGGGAAATATTGCCTGACATTTCCTCAACGTTGAGCTTGTTTATATTGGACTCATGGGACGCTATAGTATTGGAAATTTCTGACAATACACCGGGTTGGTTATGGCTTTCGAGTTTCAGCATTACTTCGAAAACACCATGGGTATCTTCCGACCAGTTAAGATGAAAATATTGATCCGGATGCTTCATGATACCTCGGGCATTGGGGCAGCGAAGGCGATGAATAACGAGGCCACGATCCTTGGTAGTGGTTCCAATAATGCGGTCATCAGGAATCGGGAAGCAACATTTGGCATAGTTGACGAGGAGACCTTCAGTGCCTTCTATGGTCATCATTCCATGATGTTTCTGGCCCCTGGGTTGACGCCTTTTGATATCTTTTTCTCCCGGTTCCATCACCTCTGCAATCATTTGCTTGGCCACCAGTGGTGCAAGCCGTTTACCAAATCCGATATCTGTCAGTAATTCCGGCCAGTCTTTCAGATTCAGTGCATCGAGCAGAATTATTTTATGATTGCTGGGAATACGCAATCGCCAGTAACCCTGATCCCACAGGGCTTTCTTCAACAGTTTCTGGCCAAGTTTGAGTGATTGTTTTCCTTTCTGCTTATTCAGGTATTGCCGGATCGCTACCCGGGCCTTGGAGGTGACGACAAAATTCAGCCAGCCCGGGGTGGGACGTGCCCGAGGTGAAGTCAGAATTTCAATATTATTACCATTGTGCAGTTTTTCATGGAGTGGAACCAGTTGTTGATCGATCATGGCACCCTTGCATCGATTACCAACAGCTGAATGCACTGCATAGGCAAAATCCAGTGCCGTGGAGTCGCGTGGCAAGCGTTTGATATCTCCTTTAGGGGTAAAAACAAAAACCTCATCAGGGTACAGATCGGCTTTCAGATGTTCAATGAACTCACCGGAGTCTGCGGACATTTCCTGTGATTCCATAAAGCTGCTGAGCCATTTTTGTGCAAGTTGCTGCGGGACGTCTTCGTCGGCGGTATCAGTTTTATAAATCCAGTGGCTGGCAACTCCTGCTTCTGCGGCCCGGTGCATGGAGCGGCTGCGAATCTGAATTTCCACTGGCTGGCCATATGGGCCAAGAACCGATGTGTGCAGCGACTGGTAACCATTGGTTTTAGGAATAGCGATATAGTCCTTGAAAGTGCCCGGGCGCGGTTTATATATCTTGTGTATTACCCCGAATGCCAGGTAGCACTGGTTACGGTTTTCGGTGATGACTCGAATGGCGTAGATATCATGGACGTCACGGAGCTGAATTTTCTTTTTCTTTAATGCTTTTCGATAAATACTATAGATATTTTTTTCCCGCCCCACCACTTCTGCGTGTATCTGGTTTCTTTCCAGGGTAGACTGGATTTGTGAACAAACCTGCTCGATGACGGATTTTCGACCCCGTTTGTTGGTCCGCATCATTTTTTGAATGGCGTTATAGCGCTTCGGATACAAATTTTGTAGCGCCAGGTCTTCGAGGGTCCCCGCCAGTTCACGCATACCAATACGGTTGGCAATGGCGGCATATATCTCCAGGGTTTGGCGTGAAATACGGGCGCGCTTGTCATCGCTGAGTGAACCCAGGGTACGCATGTTATGCAGGCGATCACTCAATTTGATGATAATCACCCGGATATCTCTGGCCATAGCCATAAACATCTTGCGAAAAGATGCTGCCTCGGCATTTTCCTTGGAGTCAACTTCCAGCTGACTGACTTTACTTACACCGTCCACAAGGTGGGCTACGTCATCACCGAACCTGGTGGCAATCTCGTCCACGGTGATATCGGTGTCTTCCACCACATCATGGAGAATGGCAGCGATAATGGTACGACTGTCCATCCGCATACTGCCAAGGATTTCTGCCACCGCTACCGGGTGGGAAATATAAGCCTCACCACTTTGACGAGTCTGCCCCTGATGAGCCTCTGCACCAAACTCGCAAGCGGCCTCAATATCTCTGAGCAGCCCCGGGTCCATATATTGCCCCAGGTTTTTCAACAGTTTTTTTACCAGTGGCCGGTGCGAGGTAGCGGCCCTGCGTTTGAACAAAAGGCCTTCAGGCAGTGGCATCAGCGCGGGGTATTAACCCGATCAGAAACCATTGATGAAAGCAGATAATTCAATTAGTTTCCGTACTTTCCGCTTTTGTGATCCCGGCTTCAGTGATCAATTTACTGACTTCCAGATCGATCTGATCCCCGGTTTCAGTTTCGTCGCTGACAGAAGGTTGGTCTTCGCCATCAATGTTTTCACCAAAATTGAGTTCCGGAATTGAGGTTTCCTCTTCCAGAATGGAAGGACCAATAAACCCTTCAGCGATTTCCCTCAGGGCAACCACTGTAGGTTTGTCATTTTCCGTCGGCACGTGGGGTTCGGCGCCCAGGATAAGCTGTCGGGCACGCTTGGTTGCCACCAGTACCAGTTGAAAACGATTGTCGACGTGTTCGAGACAGTCCGTGACTGTAATTCTTGCCATTTGATTTTCCTCTTAGAGCAATTGTTGAATGTTACCAAATTTTGGGGGGTTCGATGGCCGCCCGGAATAATTCCGGACCGCCAGCGGGTTAAGGTGCTTTTGTTAAGTCAATGCATTCAGCGCAGCATTTAGATCCGACAGCGTCCGGTCGAAATCATCGTTTATCAGAATTCGATCGTATTCCTCCTTATGACTGATTTCACTTTTCGCATCACCCATACGCCGCGCGATCACTTCATCGCTGTCCTGGTTTCGATCGCGCAAGCGTTGTTCCAACGCTTCCAGAGAAGGCGGCATAACGAAAATAGAAAGCGCATCAGGGAATTTTTGCCGCACCTTTCGAGCGCCCTGCCAATCGATGTCCAGTATGGCATGTTTTCCCGTTGAAATCTGCTCACTGATCGCATCCACAGAGGTACCGTAATAATGGTCAAAAACCCTGGCATACTCGACAAAAAGGTCTCCTCTGATCATTTGCTCAAACGTCGCCTGATCAACAAAATGATAGTGAACACCATCTACTTCTCCGGGACGCTGGCTCCTGGTAGTATGAGAAACTGTTAGCCCAACGTCCTCGCGGGCACCGACCAGCGCCAGCGCGAGGCTGGTCTTGCCAGCACCGGACGGAGCAGACAGGATAAGTACACCGGGTGCGTTCATATGGTCCGTTGAAAGTAGAGCTATAGCCAGGTTGGGTGGCGGTTTCGTCCAACGCGGGGGGCCGTATTCTATTCTATATTCTGAACTTGTTCACGCATTTGATCGATTAGCACCTTGAGATCCACCGCAGCGTTGGTATTGCGTAAATCCGCCGATTTGGCACCCAGAGTATTGGCTTCACGATTCAGCTCCTGCATCAGGAAGTCAAGGCGGCGACCCGCGGGCTTGCTGCCCGTTAGTACCCGCTCTACCTCTTCGAAATGGGTATCAAGACGATCCAGTTCTTCACTCACATCAATACGGGTTAACAACAGTGCCAGTTCCTGATTGAGTCTTGAGGGGTCAACTTCGTCTCCAAGTTCATCGAGGCGGCGTTGCCAGCGTTGTTTGATATCCAGTTCAATCTCCGGAAGCACGCTCCTCAGGTCTTTGACAATTTCCCGCGCAGTGGCGATACGGTCACTGACCAGCTGCTGCAACCGCAAGCCTTCACGCAGTCGCACCTCAATCAATTCATCGAGTGCGCCGGCGAGCACACCTAGCGCGCATTGAATCAGTCCGTCAATATCTTCATCCGGCTTTTCCAGCACTCCTGGCCAGCGCAGTATTTCGCAAGGGTCGGTAGCACCCGCGCCCGGTATCCGGGCCTTGACCACTGCCAGCGATTCACCCAGGCTGGTCAGAATCGCCTCATTCATGGTAAATCCTCCACCGGTGAAGTTGCCGGGGTCATACTTGAGGGCGGCATCAATTCGACCACGATTCAGGCTGCCGTTGATTAGTTCTCTGCAGCCGGATTCCAGAGAGCGCAATTGTTCCGGTAGTTTGAGATGTACGTCCAGGTAGCGGTGATTAACACTACGAATTTCCCACACCAGGCACCCTGCGGGCAATTCGGTTTGGGAACGACAAAAAGCGGTCATGCTGGCGATCATGGTATTCAAGTGGTCCAAATTAAAGCCCCGGACTATAGCAAACTAATTAACCTGATCTCTTGTCTGGCTGTAAATATGCTCCTGGCGATTGAGGAACCGCTGATCAAAACATGAACACTGCCAGGGTTACAGATCGGTCAATATTACGTGGCCGCTGTACTGTGGTAAATTCAGGCTATCTGATACTATGCGAATGGGAGTTGTGTATTCATAATCAGCAAGATTGTTTCCCGATAGCCAACGCCTCTGGACAAAAATTGCCTCGATATACAATTTGCCCTTTTACTAAATGGGAATATTTAACAAGAAACATCCGAAAAAATCAGACGAACCCGCTGAGAGGGATAATTCCAGGGAAAACTACCGGCGTTATCCAATCAGGTCTGGCGAGTCTATCGAAAATTACCTGGTCGAAGGAGTTATTGGCGGTGGTGGTTTCAGCATTATTTACCGTGCATTTGACGCCACACTTGGTGAGAGCGTGGTACTCAAAGAGTATTTCCCAAACCTGCTGGCCAAACGGGGGGAGGGCAATGAAATTATCCCTATCAACCGTAAAAAGAAACCTGCTTTTGACATTGGTATGCAGCAATTCTTTGCGGAAGCACACGCACTGTCAAAGATATCCCACCCTCACGTAATAAATATTATCAACGTATTCAGAAGCAATAGCACCGCTTACATGGTGTCGAAGTTGCAGCCGGGAAAGGACCTTCGCTGGATGATAAAACGATCCCAGGGAGATCTTGATCAGCAATTTATTCAAAAAGTGATGCCCCCAATTATATCCGGCATCGACATGCTGCATAAGCATGGTATTCTGCATCTTGATATCAAGCCGGCAAACATTTTACTGCGTACCGTCGGCGGCCCTCTTTTACTCGACTTTGGTGCCAGCAAAGCCATGAGCCGACAGGAACGATTCAGCAGCTTTCAGACCTTAACCCCGGGGTTTGCACCACCGGAGCAGCACCATAAAAAGGAAATGGGTCCGGGATCAGATGTCTATGCAATTGGCGCCACCATCTACGCATGCATTACCGGTCGGCCTCCACCCACATCGCTTCGACGGGAACAAAAGGAACGCGAATTAAAACTCAAGGGTGCCGATAAAAATGTTTCGACATCAGTTATTAAGGCACTGAAGTGGGCATTGGAGCTGGAAATCGACAAACGCCCGCAGAATATTCGTGAATTTGCCAACTTACTGCTGGAAGATTCCCCATGGGGATCATTCGACGCCTATCAGGAACATCTACTCGGCAGTTCAGGTTTTACGCATTAACTGGCGCCGTATATTAAATCGATCGTATGCATCAGAGCCCCTGCTCCGGGGCAGCAAGGTTCTCGGGATCCGGATTGCGTAAATCCAGCTCCTGGTAGTCAAACCCGGCTTCTACCGTCGGTTTAACGATGCGAAAAAATGGCGACACATCAAAATCACGAGGAGTAAACAGGGTATGGTGACGGATGTGTAAAATTTCTTTTTCGATAAACCAGTTGTGCCCGACCGACAGGGTTGATTCAATAGTTGGCAGTATTGGGTAGTGGATCATTTGATAGGACTCTGCGATTAGCGTTGAGCAAATCGCACGGGAGGGATCTCCGCTACCAAGGGCAAGCAGGCGGCGGCGAAAACGTACCGGGATGGGCGGTGTTGGAAACAGATATCGTGCAAGGTCAAAAATATGTTTGAGGTCATAATCTTTGCCCAGTGCTGACATCATGTTGCCGACAAGTCTTTTCCGGTCCCGTTCGGTTAGCGCCAATGGCCGACATATACGTGTGTTCAACGTATGATAACGAGACAGCGGGGAGGTAATAACCCCTTTGCCGATTTCAGCCTCGATCAGAGGGCACGGCTCTCCTTCGCTGGTAAACTGGTTGGTGATGTCTCCGGCATAAAAAGCTGCGTGAGACCAGGTGGACTGGGTAAGGTATTTGATCGCACTGCTGATTCGGGTATTTCCCTCCACCAGTAAAATATCGCCGGGCTCAAGAAACTGCTGCAATCTCGGCGACTCGTGGCTGGAAAAGCTTTTGTAGCCTTTGAGATCTTTGGTCAGATAGTTGGCTAGCCCCCTGCCTATGGATCTGCGTATTTTAGTCAGCATTATGTCATTTCGGATTGACCGTTCAATCTTCGCTGCGACCGTTGTGGATTCGCTCACGAATTCCGCGTACCACCCAGCCAAGACAAAAGCCAGCCACCACCATGGTCACCAATCCAAAACCTATTTCACTCAGCAAATAAACCATCGATTAAAAGTCTGTGTCAGGGATGTAAGTAGTTTGGCTACAGATTCAGAAATTTGTTCAATTCGGGGTAACGGTTAGCCAGTTTACCTGTCGCAGATTCGGAAATATTGATCCTAGCGCACGCTCGATATCCTGCCCATGACTGGTGCTGGATACCTGCCCACTGACCATCACTCCATCTCCGGATACGGTCAGGCCAAACACCGTTTCAGGCATTGTCGAAAATAACATGAACCATCGATTGAGCCATCTACTATAGGCAATATTGGGTTCAATATTGATAAATTCATCTATCTGCTCAACCCCCAAAGCCTCCTCCATTGCTGCCAACAGGTCGACCCGGGCCCGGTGGCTGGGCAGGCGTCCAGTGATAACGGCTCTTTGTCGATCACGAAAAATGGAAATTTCAGGTTTGCGATTTGCCGAGTCGATAAAAATCCGGTTTTCAAGTCGTGTACCCAAACCAGATTTATCGATTGCGGTTACCAGTAATCCCAGCTGCCTGCTCGAATCTACCCGGCCCGAAAGGTTAAATCCTGTACCACTGGATTCCAGCCTCAGATCATGAACCTGAACCAACGCAGGAATCAGTCTCGCAACAAGTGCCATTTCCAGGGTTCGTTCCAGCACCGGATTGACCTTGACCAGCCTGGTGAAATGTTCATCTCGGATCTCGGACACCAACTCGCTGAATCCCCGGCTCAATGATCGCTCAATGATGTCATCAGGTACTGAGCCGGAAAGCGCCGCCCCGTTCCATCCGGAGAACAACGACAGTGTTGGATAATTTTCTGGCTCTGTTTCTCGCACCTGATAGTCAATTTGAACGCCTGGATGAAGTCCCGCGGGCAAAGCGTATTGAATCCTTTTTGCCAGCATGGCAGAGCTGGCGAACCCATCGACCAATAGTACATCGAACCACCCGTAGAGGTTAAACTCGGTCAGCGGTTGCAATGACCCGAGGCTCTGCTCCAGCCCATCGAGCCACAATGGTCGCCCCAGGCGATCATCGATCCTTATCCCGTCGTGGATTCCATCGTCGGGATAAGCGGAATAGACTGCATTGAGTACCCGATCAAGATCTGCACCGGCCAGTTTCCCCTGAAGATCAATTTGGCCCCCGCTTCGATTGATCCGAATTTCAACTGACGGGCTGGATTGCTCCACCAGATTGTTGCGCACCTGGCGTACACCTGGCACCGAACGCATCCGGCTGATATCCCTTTGCTGCACCTGTTTCGGCTGCACAATACCATTTAATATCACGTCCCTGCCATTTACCGTGATCAACGATTTCATCCATGGCCGGGACTGGTAGAGTTCGTTTATCCCGGCCTCAATGTGCGCTGGAATCAATTGCAGGTAGAATGCGGTAAAACCAATCAGCAGCATTGACAGGCTGATGACTCCCCAATATACCGTTATCTGTATTGCGCGTTTGGGGGGCAAGGTGTCCAGATACAGCACTATCTTACGTGGCAGAGAAATTATCCACTGGATCACGGCAATGATCCTCCCACGGTGCCTTGCTGGTAGGGTGAACGGGCAGCCACAGCCTGCATATACCCCCTGACGCCAGATTGCTCCCGCAACACAAAATCGGCGATGGCCTGCTGAAATGGGCGAGCGGCAATCCAGTGCAGTGAGCGAGTCTCTGTGGGAACAAATCCGCGGGCGACTTTATGTTCTCCCTGGGCCCCGGGATCAAACCGGGAAAGGCCGCGTTCAATACAAAACTCAATTCCCTGGTAGTAACAAACTTCGAAGTGAAGGCTGTCTAGATAGTTGCGGCAACCCCAATGGCGGCCATACAGGGTATGGTCATCGAGATACATCAATGCACCGGCAATGCATTGATCGCCATCGTTGACCATTACCAGCAACACCTGATCTGGCAACCTGGCAGCAACCTCAAGAAAAAATTCCAGATTGAATGCAGGAGCGCCATATTTACGTTCATAAATCTGTTGATACATCCGGGTAAAATCCCGCCAGTCCTGTTCACTCGCACTGCGACCATCGAGTCGGCGAATGGTAACCCCGGAGTCTAAAACCTTGCGCCGTTCGTGACGAATGTTCTTGCGTTTTTTCGACTTCAGGGTCGACAAAAACTGGTCGAAACTAACATAGTCGTGGTTGTGCCAGTGAAACTGGCAATCGATACGCATCAACCCCGGGGTTCGGTTCAACAGGTCGAAATCACGATCCTGAATAAACAACGAGTGGATCCCGCTAAATTCTCCCCGTTGCATAAGCTGACGTCCAGCGCCTAGCAAATTTTCCACTATACGCTGCCTTTGATCAGAATGTGCCAGAATTCGCTGACCAGTAGCGGGGGTAAAAGGAATTGCGTTCACCAGTTTTGGGTAATATTGAATTCCCGCCCGGTGATAGGCGTCAGCCCAGGCATGATCAAATACGAATTCGCCCCAGGAATTGTGCTTTTCATACATCGGCATAGCGCCCACCAGATGATCGTTATCGTCATAACAGGCAAGATGGCGCGGAATCCAGCCGGCGTGATCGCCGACGCAGCGGTGACGTTCCATTGCATCCAGAAACTGGTACTGGGTAAAGGGATAATTTCTATCCACCATCGCATTCCATTGCGTTGCGTCGATATCCTGAATTTTTGAATGCAGTTTTATTTTCACAATTACATTTTACCAGCGAATACAACGCTGCAAACTGTAACATGGGCAACACTGCTGCAATGAACAGCACTGTTTATTGGTACCCTGCCCGGACGCGGTGTCCCGGAGACCGTGTCCCGGACACCGTGTCCCGAATAACTGACAGTCTGAAAGCAAAACATTATAATGAACGTTACCAATTACCGTTCAAAAGTGAAACGATGGAATCGTTAAAATTATTTACCATTGCCGCCATACTGCTGGTAGTGACAGGATGTGCAACCAACCCGGTCACTGGAAAGTCTGATTTTGTTTTGATGAGCGAGTCTGACGAAATCGAACTTGGCAGAAAAACCCATGCCAGTGTCATGAAACAGTATACGGAATATGATAACCCGGAGCTCCAGGCATTGGTCGATAGACTGGGACAGGAATTGGCAGCCCAGAGCCACCGTAGCCACCTCGACTTCACCTTTACCTTGCTGGATTCACCTGAAGTTAACGCATTTGCCACACCCGGAGGTTATGTCTACATAACCCGGGGCATTATGGCTTATATGAACAAAGAAGAGCAACTGGCTGGCGTACTTGGCCACGAGATAGGGCACGTTACCGCACGACATAGTGTCCGCCAGCATAGCGCCCAGACCGCTGCCCAGACCGCCGCCGGATTAGCCAGTATTGCAGTAGCAATCTTAACCCAGAGCGCCGATGCCGGCCAGTTAACCGGCCAGGCCACCGGCCAACTGGGGCAGGCCTTCGTCAGCGGATATGGTCGTGATCATGAACTGGAGGCAGATCGCCTCGGCGCACAATATCTTGCCGGTATTGGTTATGATCCGGAAATGATGTTGGGGGTGGTCGGCATCCTCAAGGATCAGGAGGAGTTTGAATTACGACACGCGCAACAGGAAAACAGGCAACCAATGGCGTATCATGGGGTATTTGCCACCCACCCACGAAATGATCAACGACTACAGGAAGTAGTGCGTGCGGCAGAGGAATTTCGTATACCCGACGCCCGTCTCAGCGACCCGGAAGCGTTTCTGGAACTAATGAATGGGGTCACGTTCGGCAACAGTGAAGAACAGGGTATGTTGCACAACAACAATTTTTATCATAAGGCGCTGGACCTGGCCATGACTTTCCCCCGGAACTGGAAGGTTACAAATCAGCCCACTCGCCTGATAGCGCTAAACCAGGAGCAGAGTAGTGCAATTCTGGTGGGTCTCGAAGATATCGGGAATGCCAACAACCCGGAACAATTTCTCAGGGCAAATTTTCAGAACCTGCGCAATGGTGAATCTATTGATGATGACAGCTATACCGCCGTTACCCAGGGTAAAACACCGTTTGGACAGGGACCGGTTCGAGTCGCTGCGGTATTCCATGGAAAGAACGTGCTGGTAATCAACGGCTTTGCCAGAAATGGATTGCCCGATCGGGACTTTTTTCATACCGTTAAAAGTATCCGTACATTGAATACTGAAGAAACCCGGCTCGCGAGTGAAAAGAAAATCAGGCTTGTTCGGGCAAAAGTCGGAGACAGCTTTGCAAAGCTGGCCGAAAGTTCAAGCTTGGCCCGATATCCTGAGGATCAACTCATGCTGTTGAACGGACTCTACCCGGATGGTGAACCTGAACCGGGACAGTTGATCAAGGTTGTTCAGTAAAATTTGTTGCTATCCACTGCTATCAACCATCACATGACTACCTCGAAAGGGCACTAGTGCAGAGTAACGTCAGGGAACTATACAATATTGATTCAATCGCCGCAGAGTTGGTACCGGCTTTTGAACTTGTCTGGCAACGACTGACCGAAGTGGCGAATGACAATGAGATCAAAGCCGCCATCGGCAGACCGGAGTTGCCAGGGGTCTTTAGCGCCAGTGATTTTATTTCCTCCTGGTGTATCCGCCAACCGGACAACCTCGCTGAACTCATTGATAGCGGCGACCTGGATCGGGCATATATCTCCACCTGCTGGGCACAAAAGCTCGCTGCCCGAGTTACCCATTGTACGGATGAAACCACCCTCAACCGCATCCTGCGACAATTTCGGCAACGTGAAATGGTTCGCATTGCGTGGCGTGACCTGGCGGGGTTTGCGGAACTCGAAGAAACCATGTCATCGATGACTTGTCTGGCCGAAGCCTGTATCGAGCTGGCGCTCGAAAAACACGCCCAATGGCTCAATATTCGTTTCGGTGATCCAAAGGATGAAAATAATCAGAAGGTTCAGCTGGTGGTATTGGGTCTTGGCAAGCTAGGGGGGCGGGAGCTCAATTATTCATCAGATATCGATCTGATGTTTGCCTACGAAGGTGCTGGCGAAACCGATGGTGAGCGCAAGATCAATAATCAGGAGTATTTTATAAAGCTCGGTCGCAAAATCATCAATTCGCTGGATCACGTGGATGCCAACGGATTTGTTTTTCGTACCGACATGCGGCTGCGGCCAAATGGTGAAAGCGGCCCCCTGGTGTTGTCATTTGCTGCTATGGAGCATTATTACCAGACCCATGGCCGGAGTTGGGAACGCTACGCCCTGATCAAAGCCCGGGTAGTGGCCGGTGATCAGAAAAGGGGCGCGGAGTTGCTTGCAATGCTGAAACCATTTGTCTATCGCAAGTACCTTGATTTTTCTGCATTTGACTCGTTACGAGAGATGAAATCGATGATCGAACGTCAGTTACGTACGACCGGCAGCGAGGAAGACATCAAACTGGGTCGCGGTGGAATCCGCGAAATTGAATTTCTGGCGCAGAATCATCAATTGATTCGTGGGGGTCGGGAAATCAAATTGCAAACCCCTTCCCTATACCTGGCATTGCAGGGAATGGTAGAGCTGGGCGTCCTCGATCCAGAATCCCACAAACACCTGCTTCAGGCCTATAGATTCCTTCGTAATGTTGAGCATCGATTGCAAATGGTTGCAGATCGACAGACCCAAAAGTTGCCGACCGAGCCGCGGGAGCAATTACGATTAGCCCATTCCATGGGAGCTATCAACTGGCAGAAATTCCTCGACGTATTGAATGGTCATCGCAACACGGTTGATGGTTTGTTCGCTGCGCTACTTGCACCCGCTGATGGCGACAATCGTGATCCATTGTTAACAGCGCTTACGGATTTATGGCACAGACAGTTGGACTCCGGGGCCGCAGACAAGGCATTAAGCACTGCCGGATTTACCCACTCCGAACCGGTAGCCAGCCTGCTTGGGCAATTTCGTCAGGGGTCTTTGTATCAGGCATTTGCCAATCTGGAGCGGGACCGAATCGATCGGCTTATGCCATTGGCAATAAAATACGCTGGTGAGCATTCAGACGCTGAGCGAGCCATCAGCGCATTTATATCAGTTGTTGAATCAATCGGGCACCGTTCGGTCTATCTCAGCCTGCTGATCGAAAATCCCATTGCACTGAAACAGCTTCTACACCTGTGCGCAGCCAGCCCCTGGATATCACGCCATATTGGCCAGCATCCCGTCATACTGGATGAGTTGCTGCAACCAATGGCAGCTATCAGCGGTCATGACCATCAGGAAATTGTGGCGCAACTGGTCATTCGACTGGACCAGGTCGATGAGGATGATACTGAGGCCCGGATGACAACACTGCGGGAGTTTTATCATGCCCAGGTATTGCGCATTGCAGCAGCCGATGTTCGTTGCCAACTGGACAGCGACCAGGTGCAGCGGGCGTTGGCCACGCTGGCGGAGGTGATTCTGGAGCGAGTACTCAACGACGCCCTGTCCAGGGTAGAGGAGAAACGCGGACGAGCTCCCGGAAAAGTTGCAATCATCGCCTATGGCAAGTTCGCCGGAGGCGAACTGGGATACCATTCTGACCTTGATATCGTGGTGTGTTTTACCCCATCGACAGAGGCGAGTCACAGCGATGCCGAGTACTATTTCAGCCGCGTGGGACAGCGCCTGATTCACTTATTGACGGCCCGCACCCATGCCGGAATTCTGTTTGAGCTTGACATGCGTCTGCGACCAAGTGGCCGTAGCGGTACTCTGGTGACGTCCCTGAAATCGTTTGAAGACTATCAGAAAAAAAATGCCTGGACGTGGGAACATCAGGCTCTGGTTCGGGCTCGAATTGTGGTTGGAGGGGTTAAGATGGAGCAGGAGTTTGAACGCATAAGACGGAACATATTATGTCAACCGCGTGACTCCGGAATTTTGAAATCTGATATTACAGAAATGCGGCAGCGGATGATTGCAGCCAATTGCAAATCTGATGAGGAATATTTTGATGTCAAGCTCGACTATGGTGGAATTGTTGATATCGAGTTTCTGCTGCAGTACCTGGTGTTGGCCAACGCCGCGGATCACCCCGAAATCGTAGCACCGCGAAATACCATAGCACTGATCAATAAACTGGCAGAATTCGATCTGATTGATGCCTCAAATGCGGAAGACCTGAAAGCGATCTATCGAAAATTTCTGCGTCGTTCACTTGATCTCAAACTGATGGATCGACAGGTTTTGATTCCCCGTCAAGAGCTAATGAAGCAGCGCAATCAAGTGAGAGCGCTTTGGCAGGATACTTTTGGTTGACAACAGCAGGCCGGTGAATTAATAGTAGCCTTTTCTTTCAATGCTCATCAGTACTCGTATACTTTTGGGCGTGAGCAATAAATATCGGAGTAATTAATGTCTTTTAGTGATCGCGATGGTGTCATCTGGATGGATGGTGAACTGGTACCCTGGCGTGATGCCAAGGTTCATGTGCTTACCCATACCCTGCACTATGGGATGGGGGTTTTTGAGGGAGTACGCGCCTATAACGGAGAAAAAGGGACCGCGATTTTTCGTCTTCAGGATCATACTCGCCGCCTGCTGCAATCGGCACATATACTGGGCATGAAAATGCCATTTAGTGCAGAGCAGATTAACCAGGCCCAACTGGACGTGGTGCGGGAAAACGGCCTCTCCTCAGCTTATATCAGGCCCATGGCGTTTCTCGGCTCAGAAGGGATGGGGCTTCGCGCCGACAACCTAAATACCCACCTGTCAGTTGCTGCCTGGGAATGGGGCTCATACCTTGGAGAAGAAAATATGGAAAAGGGGTTAAGAGTCAGGGTTTCGTCTTACAACCGTCATCACGTCAACGTCAGCATGTGCCGGGCCAAGGCCAATGGCCACTATATAAACTCGATGCTGGCACTGCAGGAAGCCCTTGATACCGGTTATGACGAGGCATTGTTGCTCGATACCAGCGGGTTTGTCATGGAAGGCAGTGGTGAAAATCTGTTTATTGTACGCAACGGGGTGATTTATACCCCGGACCTGACCTCGGCGCTGGATGGAATAACCCGGATGACGGCAAACACAATAATTGCCGATGAAGGTCTCACCCTTGTGGAAAAAAGAATTACCCGGGACGAAGTGTATATCGCCGATGAGGCATTCTTTACCGGCACTGCCGCCGAGGTAACGCCCATTCGCGAAGTAGATAATCGCCAGATAGGAAACGGTTCCCGAGGGCCTGTCACCGAACGCATCCAGAGTCGATTTTTCGATGCCGTGCACGGCAGAATTGCCGAGTATGAGGGGTGGCTGACTTATGTCTAAACCATCAAACAATCAAAGCCAGGGCGATCAACCCAACGCACAGGAACGTGTTGAGGTGACCGCAGCTGAGCTGCCATTACACTGTCCGATGCCCGGCAAACGGCTTTGGGATTCTCATCCCAGGGTATTTCTTCCCATTGCCGATAGTGGTGAGGAAACCTGCCCCTATTGCGGTACAGTATATGTACTGATCGGCCCCGCTGGATCGGCACATTAGACTGAATGCCGGATAAAGGCGGGTTTGGTAAAGAGCTTGCCAGGGTTTTCGTGATATAACTGCGTTTTCCAGACTGATGGGGAACCAATCTATGTTGGTTTAATGAGCAATATCCTCGTTGTCGGGCCATCATGGGTGGGCGATATGGTCATGGCGCAGAGTCTGTTTCAGGTACTGCGGAATCAGCAACCTGAGTGCAGCATTACTGTTTTAGCCCCCTCATGGAGCGTCCCGGTGCTTGCCCGCATGCCACAGGTTGACGCTAATGTCGAAATACCGGTGGGACATGGCAAACTCGGACTGGCAGATCGCTGGAGACTGGGAAGGCAACTAAGAGGGCGATACGACCAGGCCATTGTGTTGCCGGGTTCTTTTAAATCCGCGTTGGTTCCGTGGCTGGCGGGGATTAAGCGGCGGACGGGCTTTATCGGCGAACAGCGCTATGGTTTGTTAAACGATATCAGACGACTTGACCCTGCCTCGCTGCCACTCAATGTACAGCGCTTCGTCGCCCTCGCGCTCGAGTCAGATAGTAAACCCATGGGCCTTGATCAGATTCCCCTGCCGCAGCTCAAGGTAGAAAAAGAAAACAGCGCCAGCGCCAGTGAGAAATTTGGCCTTGAATCAGGATCACCACTGCTTGCGCTATGCCCGGGCGCTGAATACGGTCCGGCGAAACAATGGCCGCCAGAACATTTTTCGGAAGTGGCCGCCGTATGCATAAGCCGGGGATGGCAGGTCATGATCATGGGTTCGGAAAAAGACCGGAAAATCGCAGCAGAAATAAGCAATACCGCGTCCGGGTGTCTTGATTTAACCGGCCGTACATCACTCGGCGATGCCATCGACCTGATGTCTCTGGCATCCCAGGTCGTGACCAATGACTCCGGCCTGATGCACGTGGCGGCGGCAGTGGGCTGTCATGTGATCGCGCTTTACGGATCTTCTACCGATACATTCACACCCCCCCTGACCAAGCATACCCACAAGCTGTCGCTGGACCTGCCCTGCAGACCATGCTTCAAACGCATCTGTCCATTGCACCACCTGGATTGCCTGAAAAAACTGAAGCCCGGAGAAGTCATTTCAATCCTTGAAACAAACACCCGAAATTGACTTGTTGGCTTTCGGAAACTGCGGAATATCCGCCTTCTTCCGTCGACCAAAAGAATATCCGGCCGGGTGGTCGGCAAATAGACTAAACGCCAGTGGCGTAACGCCCGCCGGCGATATAGCAACCCGCGGTATTGATGGAGAAACTAAGACCAGTCTCGCTTGATCATATCAGCGCATTTTTCTCCTATCATGATGGTTGGTGCATTGGTATTGCCTGACACAATAGCTGGCATAACAGAGGCATCTGCAATTCGAATCCGTTCCAGTCCATGGACACGCAACCTTGCATCCACTACCGCTGTTGAATCTGTGGCGACTCCCATCCTGCAGGTGCTGGTTGGATGGTAGATTGTAGTGGCGGTACTGCGTGCGTGTTCAAGCAACTGCTGATCGCTGATGACGTGTTTACCAGGGTCAAATTCTTCCGAGATATGGCTGGCAAGGGCGTTCATAGCGGCAATTTTTCGCGAGACCTTCATCCCGGCTACCGCTACCTGACAGTCCTGGTCGGTACTGAGATAGTTTGGTTGAATGATCGGATGCTTCAGCGGATCAGGTGATTGAATCTTGACCCAGCCCCTGCTCGACGGGCGTAACTGACAAACGGAGGAGGTAAACGCAGAAAATTTATGTGTGCCTTCACCAGGGTTGTCCGAACTCAGTGGTTGAAAGTGAAACTGAATATCCGGCCTCGTAACGGCGGGATTTGTTCGGGTAAAAATTGCCACCTGGCTGGCGGCCATGGTCATGGGTCCGGTTCTGAACAGCATATATTCCACACCCATCATCATTTTACGCAATGGATTGTTGATCTCATCATTCAAGGTAGGTTGTTTGCATTTGTAAATCGCTCGGATCTGCAAGTGGTCCTGGAGGTTCATCCCCACCGCGGGTAAATGTTGTCGTATCGGAATGTCGAATTACCTCAAGTGCTTGCCATCACCAACGCCAGACAATTGCAGTATCTCTGGTGAGCCGATTGTGCCTGCACTCAATACCACTTCTTTGCTCGCAAGCACACGTTGCAATGAACCTTTAACAACAAACTCCACACCAGTAACACGCTGCCCCTGAAAACTGAGTCTGTTGACATGCGCATTGGTCAACACCGTCAGATTTTTCCGGTTTTTTATCGGCTTTAGATAAGCCACCGCAGTACTGCATCGCTTCCCGTTGTGTGTGGTCAGCTGAAAATACCCCACTCCTTCCTGGCTCGCTCCATTAAAGTCCCTGTTTTCCGGGATACCGGCTTCTCTGGCTGCGGTAATAAATGCATCGGTGATTTTTCGGCGCAGGCGAATATCCGAAACTTTCAGCGGACCATCGACCCCATGCCAGGTATCAGCACCTCGTTGCTGGTGTTCCGATTTTTTAAAATAGGGTAGTACCTCTTCATAAGACCAGCCGCTATTTCCGCATTTCGCCCATTGATCATAATCCTCTGCCTGGCCACGGATGTACAACAGACCGTTAAGAGAGCTGGATCCGCCAAGCACCTTGCCCCGGGGCCATTTGAGCTGACGATTGTTAAGACCCGGGTCTGGCGCTGTCAGATAACACCAGTCCACAGTTGGGTTGTGCATGGTTTTGAAGTAGCCAACCGGAACATGAATCCACGGGCTGAGGTTTTTTTTACCGGCCTCCAGAAGCAGCACTCGCTGGTTCGGGTCTTCGCTCAAACGGTTTGCCAACACGCATCTGCAGAGCCTGCTCCGATTACAATAAAGTCGTACCTGGAAAAGTTTTCTGTCATCTTTAAATTACTCATTTTCCGGATCGGAATGCCTCGCGAATTTAAAATTTCCGCAACCTGTTTTCGTTTCCGATATGACTGATATCATACTCTGGTGAAACTGGTGCCCGGCGCGAATTGACAGGATCAGCCAGCCTCTTTTAAAACGCGTTTGGTTGATGCCGGATTGTTCTTTAGCAACGCGTAAGGCCTGACCGGGCGCTGGACCAGGTTTCCACCACAATTAGGACATATGTGATCGAGAATATTGTTTGAACAGGTTATGCAAAACGTGCACTCAAACGTACAAATAACCGCCTCTTTCGATTCCGGCGGTAAATCCTGGTCACAACACTCACAATTTGGCCGAAGCTCCAACATAAAATCTTCCTCACGATTGGTGCAGATCGAAGCAGTGTAGCGTATCAGGGCGCATTTGCAATTGCAGCGTCACTACTCAATCAACCCTGGCTCCTGATACTGAAATGATTCAAGCCCGGCTGCCACTTCACCGGCATCGTCAAAACTCGCAATGTGAAATAATGCATCGCCTTCATTGACCAGCGGCAATCGGGTGTGGCCAATAACAATACCGTCTACCGGGGTGCGAATTTCTTCCTTCGTATCCTCGATGCAATCGGATGGGTCAGAGATCAGGCCGAGCAATTCGCCGCTTGCCACCTTGTCTCCCAGGGCACGGTGGTTGTGCAATATTCCGCTGGTTGGGGCTCGCACCCAGTTGCTGGTATGGGAGACAAAGGGTTCCGAGGTTTTTTGCTTCTGCCGCACCTCCGGTAACATTTCCAGATAGCGCATAACAGATATCAGACCCTGCACACCGGCGCGAATTGCAAAAGGGTTAAATCGAAGAGACTCACCTGCTTCATATACCAGCATCGGCAGCCCCAGTTCACCCGCAGCTTCTCTTAGCGAGCCATCTCGCAGGCGTGAATTGATCACGACCGGGACACCAAAAGATCTGGCTAGCGCCAGAGTCGCAGGATCGTCCAGATTGGCCCGAATTTGTGGCAGATTTATTCTGTGACCGCCTGCAGCGTGCAGATCAATTCCATGGGTACACTGCTTGACAATTTGCTCAGTGAATACATAAGCGAGTCGTGACGCCAATGACCCTTTTTCCGTGCCCGGAAATGACCTGTTTAAATCGCGACCATCGGGCAGATATCTCGAATGCTGGACAATGCCGAACACATTAACGATAGGGATGGCAATCAGCGTCCCCCTGATATCGTCGATTGCCTTGCGCTTGAATAGTCGCCTGACAATTTCCACACCATTAATTTCATCGCCATGGAGGGCGGCGCAAACAAACAGTTTTGGACCCGGTTGCCTGCCATTGACAACATGCACCGCCAGACTGAGCGCGCTCTGCATGGTATACAAACTGGGCAATGGCAGATTGATAACACGTTTCTGACCAGCCCGGACCTCCTCACCAGCAATGAAGAAAGAACTGTTTTTAGCCTTTACCACGGGTTTTGGTTCTCTTTGGTTTGGCATTGGCAACGGTGAAATCGATGATCATCCCGGCAACATCCCTGCCTGTGGCTTTTTCGATACCCTGCAATCCCGGAGACGAATTTACCTCCATAACCAGAGGCCCCCGATCAGACCGCAATATGTCCACACCACAGACATTGAGCCCCATGGCAGTTGCGGCCTTGATCGCAGTACGCCGTTCCGCGGGTGAGAGTTTAACCAGTTGTGCACTACCTCCCCGGTGCAGATTGGAACGAAACTCTCCGGGTGGCGCTGTTCGTTCCATCGCCGCAATTACCTTGCCACCCACTACCAGGCACCTGAGGTCACTTCCACTGGACTCCTTGATAAACTCCTGAACCAGGATATTTGCCTTGACCCGCATAAAGGCCTGGATAACGCTTTCGGCCGCTTTTTGGGTTTCTGCCAGCACCACCCCTTTACCCTGGGTCCCTTCAAGCAATTTGATCACGAGGGGCGCGCCGCCCACCTCGGCGATCACAGAATCCACATCCTTGACCGAGTGGGCGAATGCCGTTGTCGGCATACCTACTCCTTTGCGCGACAATAATTGCAGCGATCGCAATTTATCTCGTGAACGGGTAATCGCCACCGATTCATTGACACTGTAAACGTTCATCATTTCAAATTGGCGCACGATGGCGGTGCCATAAAAAGTCACCGAAGCACCAATCCGTGGAATAACCGCATCAAAGTCTCCGCCACTAAATTCATTGCTACCATAATGAATGGTGGGCTTATCGGAAGTGATGTCCATAAAACAGCGCAAGTGGTCCAGTACCTGGATACCATGCCCTTTCAGCTCGGCCGCCTCTACCAGTCGACGGGTTGAATACAAGGCTTTGTTGCGCGACAGAATTGCTATATTCATAATTTGATCTGGTTTGATTGCAGTAACATTTATACTATCCAGCTGGTTCACCAACGCCAGGTTTACCAGCCAGATATGAGCGTCCCGGATTGACCAGGTAGCGACGTCGAATGGCCGATCTCCCGATCAGCATGGGAAATTTCATCGATCCACGGTTTGTGAGTGTGATCTCCACCTGCTCGAATGCCATTCCAATTTGAAGCCGGGTAATGATCACAATTCTGTGTTCCCTGTGACCGCCGGAATTAGTGACTTCACGACTATCGACCACAGGCGCTCGACAAAAGAACCTGCCTTCACGAGTTTGCCCACTGCCCCTGACGAGCACCTCGAATCTCACCATGGCCTCTCCATCCTGGACAAATTCTTCCATGGAGACGGCATTCAGTGCCGATGTGCGTGCACCAGTATCCACTTTGGCTTTGATTATTTCAATACCGAGGTCAGGCAAAGCGACCCATTCTCGCCAGCCGAGTACTGGTCTGGCTTTGACTTGCTTCATCCAGGGGGCGTTCTCAATTTGATCAATATGGATTTAACCACAATTGCTGCGCTCATGTTACCTAACCGAATTATTGCGATTTTGGATTCTGTCCGGGCCCGATTTTCACCTGTTTCCAGTCAACCCCGCCTTCTGAATCGAAACAAAACCCCAAAGCAGGGAAAATCCGGGTTTGGTCTGCTTTGATAAACCTTTGAAAATACAGGATTTGGAAATTTTCTTTGACGAATCCCACATATTGGGTTTAATATCGATCATTCAACACTATATGTAGTTTTCGAATTTATTAAAAAATTTATTCGGGAAAATCAGCAGGTTGGCAAAAAGAGGTAAGGAAACTTCTGAATTAGGTAATTTGACAAAAGACAGGGAGGTACCATAATGATTTGACAGGCAAGATTGAGGAGTAAAGAGGAAATGAGAGTATGAAGATGGCCAATACCGCCACCGAACATGACAGCCAAAATGGGTCCAGTCCGTCAATGCAGGAAATTACCGGCAACGCACTTGGTCAGTTGGCACTGCAAACCGCCTCGGTGGATATCTGGGACAAGAAATACCGCCTTAAGACAATGGAAGGCGAACCAGTGGATACGACCATTGAGGATACCTTCAGTCGGGTTGCCTGCGCCCTGGCCGAAGTAGAAACCAGTAAGGAGAAGCGTCAGGAATGGCAGCGCAAATTTATCTGGGCGCTGCAAAATGGCGCCATTCCCGCGGGCCGTATTACCTCAAACGCCGGTGCACTGGCCCACAAGCCAGCCACCAGTACCATCAACTGTACTGTATCCACTATCATCCCTGATTCCATGGATGGGGTGTTGCATTCGGTGCACGAAGCAGGCCTGACGCTTAAAGCGGGTTGCGGAATTGGCTATGAGTTTTCAACCTTGCGTCCCAGGGGCGCATTTGTCAGTGGCGCCGGCGCATACACTTCGGGACCTCTTTCATTCATGGATATTTTTGATTCCATGTGTTTTACCGTCTCATCTGCCGGCGGTCGCCGCGGTGCCCAGATGGGAACATTTGACATCAGCCACCCGGATATCCAGGACTTTGTGCGGGCGAAACGCGAAGATGGCAGGCTACGCCAGTTTAATTTGTCCTGTTTGATTACCGATGAGTTTATGGAGGCCGTGAGGGCAGATGCCGGCTGGCCACTGTCTTTTCCGGCCACCCAGCATGAAATTGACGATGACCGGTTTGAAATCATCTGGCGAAACTGGGCAATCACAGATAGTTACACCACCAACGACAAGGGGCAGGTAGCATGCCGGGTGTACAAAACAATTCCGGCGCGTAATTTGTGGAATCAGATTATGGCTTCCACATATGATTATGCGGAACCTGGTTTTATCCTGGTGGATCGCATCAATGAAATGAACAATAACTGGTTCTGCGAGAATATTCGTGCAACCAATCCCTGTGGCGAACAACCATTGCCACCCTATGGAGCCTGCTTACTGGGCTCGGTTAATCTGACTCGATTCGTCGAACATGCGTTTACTGATCAGGCGCAATTTGATTGGGACAAGTACCGCAAAGTAGTAGCAATATTTTCCAGAATGCTGGATAACGTGGTCGAAATAAATGGTCTGCCACTGGCAAAGCAACGTGAGGAAATAATCGCTAAGCGCCGCCATGGCATGGGTTTTCTTGGCCTTGGTTCAACCCTGACCATGCTGAAGATGAAGTATGGCAGTAAAAAATCATTGGCATTTACCGAAAAAGTAGCACATCAAATGGCGCTGATTGGCTGGGAGACCGGCATTGAACTGGCCGCGGAGAAAGGATCGGCGCCCGTACTAGAGCAGGAATTCAGTGTCACCTCGGAGATGCTGGCCAAACGCCCCGAAATGATACAGGACGGCTACAAAATCGGTGACCTGGTCAAAGGTATGGTATTGATGGGACGCTACAGTCGCTATATGCAGCAGTTCCCCATCGGGTTGCGAGACAAAATTGCTCAACAGGGCTGTCGCTACACCCACCATACTTCAATCGCACCCACTGGCACCATTAGTCTGTCGCTGGGAAATAATGCGAGTAACGGTATCGAGCCATCGTTCGGGCATATGTATAGCCGCAATGTTATCCGCGAAGGCAAGAAGTCGAAGGAAAAGGTTGACGTTTTCTCTTATGAACTGCTGGCATATCGACATTTGATAAATCCCGGTGCGAACCCTTTGTCTGACAACGAAACGGAAAAGTTGCCGGAGTATTTTGTTACTGCTGACGATGTCAGTCCGAAGCAGCACGTGGACGTCCAGGCGGCAGCCCAAAAGTGGATCGATTCTTCAATCTCCAAAACCGCAAACGTACCAACAGAATTTCCATTTAAAGATTTTCAGGATATCTATCAGTATGCCTGGGAGAAAGGCCTCAAGGGATGCACAACATTTCGTTATAACCCGGAGGTTTTTCAGGGGGTCCTGGTGAAAGAACAGGACCTCGAAAATACAACCTACCAATTTACCCTGGAAAACGGGGATATTGTTGAGGTCAAGGGCAATGAAGAAATTGAATATGACGGTGAAACCCATACCGCGGCGAATTTGTTTGACGCCTTGAAAGAGGGGTATTACGGTCGGTTTTAGGCTGTCATTTGTGAGTCAGGCAGGAGTCATCCAGAATATGAACAATGAACCACAGTAGCGTGGCTTGTCACCAGAGAACATAAAATGAGTATCAAAATTGAAAAGAAAATTGTCGACTACGATGTAATCAAGGTTGCCGAAACCAAATCAGCAAAAAATTCTGGCGAAACCCGGCAAGCCGTCGTCACTGGTGATCAGGGGCAGTCCAAAATTGTCCAGATGCATGAGAAAGTGGTGCGACCGGAAATGCTCATCGGCAGCACCTATAAAATCAAGACTCCGGTGTCCGAGCATGCTTTCTATATCACCATCAATGACATGGTACTGAATCCGGACACACCCTATGAAAAACGAAGGCCGTTTGAGATTTTTATCAACTCGAAAAATATGGATCATTACCAGTGGATATCCGGACTGACGTTAATCATTTCGGCGGTCTTCCGCAAAGGTGGAGACGTCACTTTTCTGGTCAGTGAACTGCAAAGCGTGTTCGACCCAAAGGGGGGTTATTTCAAGAAAGGCGGTAAATTCATGCCCTCACTAGTAGCAGAGATCGGCGATGCTATCGAGAGCCACCTTAAATTGATTGGCATGATCAAGGATCCTGAACTTGATTTACATCGGCAGAAAATAATTGAGCAAAAGCGCAAGGAGTTTGAGCATCGTGAATCTGGTCAGACCAGAGATCTGGACAGTGACAATCTATTTCCGGAAAGTGCTACGCTTTGCAATAAATGCAGGGTCAAGGCATCCATTATGATGGACGGTTGCATGACCTGCCTGAATTGTGGTGACAGCAAGTGTGGCTAGTGACCGCAGGAATTAACAGTACTCCAACACAACGATAATAATGGACTACTGACACTGAATTACATCAACTAATTGTAGTGAGGTTAATATGTCGGCAAATCAAAAATTACAGCAAACCCTCGGCCGGATACTATCGGCTGCCGTACTGATACTGCTCTTCAACACGGCTGCCGTAGCTGAAATTTATCGTTGGATTGATAACAATGGCAGGGTAAATTTTAGCGACCAGCTACCGGCGGACGCGACAGCAACTCAGCTCGAGATTCATATTGATGCCTATACAAGTGCCTCAATCGACGACACTGAATCAAAAAATGCTGGAGATTCCAGAGTGGTCATCTATAGTGCCGGCTGGTGTAGTGTATGCAAACAGGCCCGGACGTGGTTTGAACAGAATAACATTTCATTTATTGAATACGATATTGAGCATTCAGATAAGGGCAAGCACGATTTCAAGAATTTGAATGGCCGAAGTGTGCCCATTATTGTGGTTGGCCGAAAGAAGTTAACTGGCTTCAGTCCAGCATCCTTCGAAAAAATTTATCAGGCCAGAGGATAGTCCCGGGGCAAACCGGTAGAATACTGACCCGGCATTCTCCTCAGCGACTAAGTTATTTCGCGATTGCTTATTCTGATGACGAGTATCGCCAGCTTCACCCTGTTTATTTTCCGCCTGATGCTGACTTCCACATTAGCTCTTTCCTGTCAGGTCTACCTGATCATCAAACACCCGGAGTATTTGTTGACCGTCCAGGAAACCATCAAACTGGGCTCAGTCAGTCTGTTTCAGCAGATCAACCTGGCATCAAACTACCGCGTTGCCTACAACCTGATCAATGGTGATGGTATCGTGGTGCATACACTGTTTGTTCTATTGGCGTTCAGCGCAATTTATATCGTGTTATCCCCGCTAAAACTGATCCGGAGCAAGAAATAGCAAGAGGACGCCTGTTGCCGAATGGGTTGTCCGCAGGTTTGACTAGCGGGCACACATGGCAATTTCCTTTATTGTCGCACGCAACCCGTCGACACTGTTAGCAGGCATAAATCGGTCTACCATTGGCAAGGAATGGTGAAGTCTGGCGGCGTCGAGGGTTACTCCGGGACGGCCAAGCATCGGATTTAGCCACAGCAGTTTTTGTGATCCGGTTCCCAGAATAGCAAGTTCTTGTTCCAGCATTGATCTGTCATCGGTGTCAAATCCATCACTGATAATCATGACGATAGATCTATTGGTTAAATCCTTTGCCCGATATCGTTGATTAAAAGCCTGGATCGACCTGGCGATACAGGTACCACCCATCCATAATTCGTTTTTCCGCTCCAGTCTGGTGCGCATGCGTTGCAGCGAGCTCTCCCGTAGAAAGCGGGTAATAGGAAATAATCTGGTGTGAAACCCATAGGCCACTGAATTGTTGAAATTTTGTACCAGCCCGCGAACAAAACGAAACAGCAACGGGTTGTTCCAGGTCATGGAGTGGGAAACGTCATGCAGAATGACCATATGCAAGGGAGCGAGCTTGCGTTTAGTGAATCGCAGATGGGCAGGGAACCCCCCGGTCGCAAGACTGCGGCGCAAGGTTCGCCGCATATCCAGCTGTCCACCGGACGATGACCCTTGCCTGCGTCTCGATAAGCTTTTGCGTAGTTGCAGGCCGAGTTGTTCCGCCAGATTACCGGCTTCGCGCATTGCTGCAGCATCACCGAGAAACCGAAAGTCCGCCTTGCCGATGGTTCGCTGACGCCCGGCACCCCTGCTTTCAGATTCATTGTCGACGCAATTATTGTCCGCCTCATCAGCAACCCGGGATTGACTACTGGCTCCAGCCATGCCAGCCATTGCAGAATAGCGCTGTCGCGCATCTATTCGTGCTACTACCCCCTGGGCTGCAGGAGGTAATTTATCGGAATACCAGTAACCATCGTAATATTGATCGAATCGCTGCCAGTCATCAAGATTCCTGCAACACAATGTCCTCAGGACGGATTTGGCAACCCCGGCATGGAGGCTGTTTGATGCACCAATAGCTCGCAATATATCCACCGACTCACCGATGCCGATAGCAAAACCCTGAAATCGAAGATGACCGATGAAACCGAGAATTCTGTCACGGGGTGTCCATTGAACGGAATCAGCTGCGCTCACGCGCTTTGTCGCAGCAGGCCAGCCATGGTTTCGCGATCAATAGCCTCCTGGTCGTCCCGGGTTTTCAGAAAGCAGCCACGGGTGCTGTGAACCAGTTCAATGTTTTCATACAAATCGCCAATACCAAAACCCTGTAACGCAGCACACCAGTCGAGAGTCTCGGCGATGCCGGGATTCCTCGCCAGGTCCTGATCGCGTAAGGCCTGTATGAAGTCTACAATCTGAACTGCCAGGCTTTGATTCACTCCTGGCACCTTTTGTTCGACAATACGTAGTTCTCTTGCCCGATCCGGATATTCAAGGTAATGATAAAGACAGCGCCTGCGAAGTGCATCGCTCAGCTCTCGAGTGCCATTGGAAGTCAGGATGACGACGGGAATAGAACTCGCCTTGAGTGTGCCAAGTTCGGGAATCGAAACCTGGAAATCAGACAGCAATTCCAGCAGGTAAGCTTCAAAAGCTTCATCTGCACGATCAATTTCGTCAATTAACAGGATCGGAGATCTGGTCTGGCGAATGGATTGCAACAAGGGCCGCTCGAGTAAAAACTCCGGGCTGAATATATCGAGATCCCGCCCATCCTGATTTGACTCCTGGAGCTTTATTGACAGCAATTGTCGGCTGTAATTCCATTCGTATACCGCGGCACTGGTTTCAAGGCCCTCGTAGCATTGTAGCCGGATCAATTTGCGTTGTTCGATTTGCGCCAACACCTTGGCAACTTCGGTTTTGCCTACGCCTGCCTCACCCTCAATCAATAAAGGCCGTTGCAGCTGCCGCATCAATAATATGGTCGTTAACAGATCCGGATCTGCAATATATCCGGCCTCATCAAAGTGTTGCTGCAGCGTCACCAGGGGTTCAATTGTCATTGGACGGAGTATAGCCCAACCGCGAAATCTGTATGGCTAAAATGAACCGGGATTGACAAAATGTGTCAGCCTGTAGCACAGTTTTTATAATGTTCAGGTGGCCAACAAGTGGGAGTGCACAGAATTTTATTTTTAAATCACAGAAAAAATACACTATAAATCAATTAATTAGATCCTGCATCAGTAATTTTTTCCCATGCACTACTGTAATTGGCATAGTTGTTGCTTGTTATAAAGTTAATATAACGCCAAAGTTTGGGGGTACGGCCAGCTCGGGGTTAGATAAAAAAGGTGAAAGTGGTACGTTGGATGAGCAACTCATATCGGCGACTGATAGTCGCTGGTATGAGCCACCTTCAGTGATCGCCAATCCGGCAAAACGCCAACTTTCAGCAACTTACAATTACAACAAGTTGATCGAAGGGTTGAAAAGGGAAAGGGGTGTTATGTACATCAGAAGTATGAACCAGCACGACATATGCAGACTTGCAGATCTGTCGTTCAGGATGATTCACCGAATGGATTTTCCTGAAAACGGAGAACTCGACCTGTTTCGGCACAAGCTGGTCAGGCTGCTCGATGAACTGCAGGAAAAATATCAGAATAATGCATTGTTGTTCGACCTGCGGTGCGCGATTGTTGGTCAGCCTTTTTACAAGCTCGAGCTATACAAACTCACCAGAAGAATTGTTCAATTGGCAAGAGTCCAGACGGACTCCCGAGGTTGTGAATATGGAAGTTCTTTTCCCACCACAACATCACGGCCTCTCAAAACCCGGCTGATTGCGGACAGTACAACAGTAAACTGAGCAGAATTCCGGACCTTTTCAATATTTTTTAAGTAATGGGAAATCAGGTTGTCGAATCCGGCACGGTAACCTGAATCCTGCCCCGGGTCAGCATTGGGTTAGCTTGTGACTATGCTATAAACCCGGAACTATGACTCGTTTCCAGGTTTCGATAATTTACCGTAAAACTGCGTCTTCGGCATTGGCTTTCCTGATGTCGCTGGTACTTGCGAGCTGTGCGAGTGGACCGCCAACCAATCAGGGCAATTTGTGTGCGATTTACCGCCAGAACCCCGATTGGTATGCCGATTCATTGACTGCAGCAAAACGCTGGGGTGGCCCGCTCAATGTACCAATGGCAATCATGGCACAGGAATCCGCATTCCGGGCCCAGGCTAAGCCACCCATACGATTCTTTCTCGGCATTATTCCATATGGTCGTGCCAGCGATGCCTATGGTTATCCTCAGGCACTGAATAGTACCTGGTCAAGTTATCGCCGTGATGCAGGAAGCATATTTAGTCAGCGTGATAAATTCTCCGATGCCATTGATTTTATCCAGTGGTACATGCACCAGAGCTGGAAAATAAATCGGGTGGAAAAAAACGATGCCTACGCACATTACCTGAATTATCATGAGGGTCAGGGTGGATACCGGCGCGGTACCTATAAGAACAAATCATGGCTAATCAGCACCGCGCGAAAGGTTGAGGCCAGAGCTCGAAACTACGGCGCTCAACTTGCCTCGTGTAAAGCGCAACTGGACAGGGCACAAAAGCGTTAAGCCCCTATTCCTCTGGTAAACTCGCACTGAATTTAATTTAACCGGATAATTTTATGAAGCTTTACGGCAGTTATACCTCGCCCTATGTACGCCATGCGCGGATAGCACTAATGCAAGGTGGCTTTGAATTTGAGTTTATTGAGGTTGATGCAGTCGTTAGCGCTGAAAAATCGCCCACCAGCAAGGTCCCGTATTTTAGTGATGGAGAACTGAATCTGTTTGACTCAAGTTCTATAGTCAAGTATGCCAGAGAAAAATCAGGCCGGAAATTTCTCGAAGAACTTGAAGATTACGAATTGTTCGCGATGACCAATACATTGATCGATACATCGATCAATCTGTTTTTACTCGAACTGGAAGGATTTACTCCTGAACAAATCAAATATCTGGGTCGCCATAAACGCCGAGTAGAAATTGGGCTGACAGAACTTAATCGCCGCTTTGATCCGCAACAGGGGGTCGTTCGGGACAGCGAGTTGCGATGCAGCTGCTTCCTGGATTGGGCCCTGTTTCGCAACCGCATCAATCTCGATGGGCTGGATAACCTGAAAGGTTTGCTGGAAGCAGCGAATAAGGTGCCCGAATTTGCGGCTACTCCACTACCACGTTAACCTGCCATATTAGCTTCACTATTTCCAGATTACGATATGTTTGGTAACAAGCCCCCACAAACGGCGACCGAGAATGAAATGGTGAGCGCGATTGAGGCTGCCAACCGCAACAATGCGGACAACACACGAATACTCACCATGCTGGCCCGGGATTACCTTAAGGAGCGCAAATCACGACGTCGCTGGGGCTGGTTCTTTAAGGGTCTGATAGTAGTGTACCTGGGAGCAACGTTACTGATCTGGTTTCAAAGTGGTGAGCAGAACATAGCGGGGGACCATACGGCGCTGGTCGAACTGGAAGGCCTGATTGCGCCCAATGCAACCAATGCGGATGATATCAACGACAGCCTTCGACGTGCATTTGAAGCATCCAAAGCGGTGGGAGTCATCATGCGAATCAACAGCCCTGGTGGAACCCCTGTACAAGCGGCAAAAATTAATGCGGAGATTCGTCGACTGAAAGCACTGTACCCTGGCAAACCATTTTATGTCGTAGTATCAGATGTGTGTGCCTCGGGGGGGTATTATGTAGCGGTAGCAGCAGACCAGATTTACGCTCATCCATCCAGCATCGTAGGATCCATCGGTGTTCGTATGGACACATTCGGCTTTGTCGATGCAATGGATAAGATCGGAATCGAGCGCAGGTTAATTACTGCAGGTAAAAATAAAGGCATGCTGGATCCATTCTCACCCCTTGCTCCAGACCAGTTAATCCATGCCGAGACCATGATTGCCGAGGTACATCAGCAGTTTATTGAGGCGGTTAAACAGGGTCGGGGCGATCGTCTTGATCTGGACCAGGATTTGTTTAGCGGCTTATTCTGGAGCGGTGAAAAAGCCAGAACGCTTGGTTTGGTCGATGCCTTTGGCGGTGTAGATGAAGTGGCAAGAGACGTTATCGGGACAGAGCGGGTGGTAATTTACAATCCCGAGCTGTCACTCCTTGATCAGTTTGCCCGCAGCATTGGCGTGATAGGTTCCAATGCCCTGCTTGAGGCGAGTTGGAGTCTACGCTAAGTAAAATAATTGATATACCGCGCTAGCGTAAGACTACGCCACCGAAATAAAAGAAACCGAACAGCAAAAAGAATACCAATAGTGGCAGCAGACTCACGGCCAATGCAGACTGCAATGAACCGAGGCGCATCAGCTTGATCGATCCCGGCAGACAGGCAATGAGTGATGCCGGATAAGCAATCATCAAAATGCGGACTGCATACTCGTGCAAATAACCGGGTATTTTGCCTTCTCCATCGATCAGGATAAAAATAAACGGTACCAGTGGCACCACGATGATAGCGGGCAATGCTGAAAAGATATTACTGATCGTGATGATTTTTTTCATGGCTGGAGAAACTACACTATTTGATCGGGGTGTTATAGCCCAATTACCACATTGAGATGGTTTTTAGTTCGATACTTTTTCTGTTCTTTTTTCTTCCCGCGGTATTACTGATTCACTGGATTGCGCCAAACAGCTGGCGCAACAACATATTGCTCCTCGCAAGCCTTTGTTTCTACGCCTGGGGAGAAGGGATATATATCCTTATTATGCTGCTGTCTATCGCGATGAATTATGGCTTCGCCATGAAGCTGGAGATCGGTAGTCAGCGAAACAGAAAACCCTGGCTCAGCCTGGCGATTGCGTCCAATTTGCTGTTACTGGTGGTATTCAAGTATTTCAATTTTGTTGTCGAAAACATTAATACACTGGCATCGGTAGAGAACATGCCGTTGTTAACCGTCGACCAGATCCATCTGCCCATTGGCATATCTTTTTTCACATTTCAGGCGATGTCCTATGTCATTGAGGTATATCGGCGTGTATCACCAGCACAAACCAACCCTCTCAATGTTGGGCTCTATATTGCATTGTTTCCCCAACTGATCGCAGGGCCCATCGTCCGCTATCGGGATATCGCTTCCCAGCTGACTACCCGACTTGTAAAAATCAGCGATTATTCCTATGGCATCGAGCGTTTTATAATTGGTCTCGGGAAAAAAGTCCTGCTGGCCAATCCATTGGGGGCGGTGGCGGATGAAATATTTGCATTGTCTCCGGATAGTATCTCGACATCTGTGGCCTGGAATGGAGTGGCTTGCTATACGCTGCAAATATATTTCGATTTTTCCGGATATTCGGATATGGCCATTGGGCTGGGTCGAATGTTTGGCTTCAGATTTCTGGAGAACTTTAATTACCCCTATATTTCCCAATCAATACAGGAATTCTGGCGGCGATGGCATATCTCGTTGTCCAACTGGTTTCGAGATTTTCTCTACATCCCGTTAGGCGGAAGCCGGCTCGGCGTCAGGCGAACCTATGTTAATTTGCTGATTGTATTTCTGTTGTGTGGCCTCTGGCATGGTGCCAGCTGGAATTTTCTCGTTTGGGGCGCACTGCATGGGGCTTTTCTGGTTATTGAACGGGTTGGCCTCAAGAAAAGGCTGGATAAGGTGTGGAGGCCGATCAGACATGGTTACGTACTGCTGGTAGTGATGATTGGCTGGGTATTCTTTCGTGTCGAGACATTACCCGGTGCACTGGATTATCTGGCGGCAATGACCTCATCCAATGAAGGTCAGTTATTTGAATTTGACCTGTTTTTTAACTATGAACGGTTAACCGTATTTATCTTCGCGGTTATGTTCTCCATCCCGATATTGCCCTGGGTAAAAAATACAGCGGTCAATTTCAATCCCGTACTATCCAGTGAATATATTACGCCTCAACATTGGTTGGCATATTCGGTCAAGCTCCTGGCAATTACCTCGATTCTATTTATGTCATCGGTGCATTTGATCGCGGGCAGTCATAATCCATTTATCTATTTCCGGTTTTGAGTGATGTCCAACGCTAACATTGTGCAGCCGGCATGGGCGAACAGACTGACTATAATTATGTTTATCCTCGCGCTAACCATACCGCCGGGCATCCTCATTTTTTCACCCGACAAAAAGATATCCCTAACAGAAAAACGCGCGTTAGCTGAAAAACCCGAAAGATCACTACTGTTCGCTAACCTGACTGCATTCAGAAATCAGGCAGAAGCATATGTCAATGATCATATTGGTTTCAGAGAGGCTGCTATCACCGCCAACAGTGCTGTCAAGGTCGTTCTGTTTGGTGTCTCCCCTAACATCTGGGCCCTCATTGGAAAACAGAGATGGATTTACTTCTGGGGGCCGAGCAGCAATAAGTTGAGCGCAGAATCAGATTTTCAGGGATTGTACAAGTTTACGCTCCAGTCACTTGATAAATGGTACGTCAATCATATGGCCCTGGTGAGCAAATTACATCAGCAGGGCATTCAATACGAAATGCTGGTAGCTCCCAACAAACAGTCGATACATCCGGAATTTTTACCCTATAAAATACAACAAAAAGCGGGAGAAACTATTTTTGATCAATTTACGGGATACCTGAAAGATAAAAATATTTTGGGGTTTCATGATCTCAGGCCACAGCTATCGGCACTCAAGAAAAACGGAAAAGTATACTGGCGCACTGATACCCACTGGAATCAAAACGGATTTCTCCCTGTTTATCGACACATTGTGAACTGGGGTAGAGAATACTATCCGAATATTCCAGAAGCAAAATCCGATGGAATGTTCGACTACGAAGAAATGGATACTGTGGGCGATCTGGTCGGCATGGTAGGGTATGCAGATTATTTTACCGAACCCGCAATACTCCTTCGACAACGAAATATATGTGCCAGCAAAGTCCGCACAATTCCGCTTACAAATTACGGTTTCAACTCCGAACAGAACGCTATCGAGTATAAATGTGGCGCTGGAAAAAAGAAACTGCTGTTTATTCATGATTCATTTGGTATTCCTTTGCTACCACTTCTGGCGGAACATTTTGCAACAACAATATCGGTGAAGCATGGCACTGCATTAGAGCTACAGGATTTGATATTCGACCTCAAACCGGATTTGGTGGTATATCTTCGGGTAGAAAGGGAGCTGTCAACTTCATTTCCTCATCATCGGGAAATGGTGAATCAATATCTGGCGAAGCAGTACCTGGCTAACGGCGAACACGCCCGGTATTTTGCGTTGACTCCGGAAACTGTGAAATGTTTTAACTGCACCCTGAAATCGTCTCCTTCAGGATTGGAGATTCATGCAGACACTACCGACCCCTATATCGTGATCGACAAAAGTGCGCTTAAGGATATCAATACAGCCATCACCCTGAAAATTGTTATTTCCAACAGAGTAAAAGACAAACTGATGATCCTGTACACGACCCGCAACGAGCCAAATTTCTCTCAGGATAAAAGCATCATTGTCAGAGTAAACGAAGGTAAAAACACCTTGTACGTACGAATCGCTCCCGACAGTGCATTGGCCATGCTCCGAATTGATCCTGGCCGGGTCAAGGGGTTATACTTGCTTCAGGAGGCAGGATTCCTGCAATCCGATCTTTTCTGAGCATGCTGCCGCGGGCAATGAGGTATCGCAGCCCTCTGCTTTCCGGGAACACCAGCGAGACCAAATTCACCGGCTGACAAATCCCCTGGCTCTGTATTCGTCACCAGCATCTCAAAACCCTTTACCTGTAGTGTGCATCTTTTACTTCCGCAGCATTGGTGTCATAAGGCCAGTGGCATACCACGGCAGAAAAGTTAGCCCGACTGGCGGCATGAATCCTTGCTACCCGTGGCAATTCCGACCACAGGAACCCAAGATTAGCTGAAAAGTGCAACAGACAGTTAAAGGGCTAATGGCATCACTCTCTGATCGCGCTGTCAGCGGTTCTTTTGCTGTAATTTCCTGCTGACAGCTGCTATCAATCGTCGCAAGGAAAGCTTGATGTCGTTCATTTCAGCACTGTTGTCCGGAAAATCATCCCGATTTACCCTTTTTCCCATAGACAACTTGCTGGCCGCCAGACTAAGCTGGTTTATCGGGCCACTAACCTTGACGTGAACAATAAATGCCAACGCAATCAGGGTTGATAAGAGGCCGAACCCGATAATAGTAATTAACCTGATTCGTATTTGATTGGCGTTAAGTGTAGCCTCTTCAATGGGCACCGTGACCGACTGAATACCCAGAGGTCTATTCAGTTGCCAACCGAAACCACCCCCGCCAGGGAACTTGGCCAACAGACTGGGAGGCGCATTCTCTCTGTCCCCATGGCAGGCAAGACAGGCCGGGTTAGTGACAATAATCGGTTCGGCAATGGAAAATAATTTACCCCCACTGGTGACCCGCTGCCTCGCTTGCCTGCCACTGGCTTTGCCGGATTGATATAGCTCCAGTAACTCTTTTTCCCATTTTTGCAGGCGATCATTGGGGTTGGTCGGGTCCTCCATCGCCTCACGATAGTCAAATCCGGGATAGGACTTATTGAGGTGCCCCATGACTGTTTGGGCAGAGAATGCCGGGATCTGTTCAGAAATAAACTGGTCACTCTGCAACTGCTTGAGCAATGGCCGAACATTTTCAATAGTATAGGTTCGAACGGCGCGCTGATGGGCCAGTAACAATTCAGCTTTCTCGGACGCGGTATTCAGAGCAAGATCCCTGGAGTAGCGGTCAAGTCCAAAAAACAAAATGGCACTAAAAGCCAGTATGATCAGGGTAAAAATGATGATCAGTTGGCTGCGAATCTTTAAATTTTTCATGGTCAATAAGGCAAGTTGCCCGAGTTGTTTATCAAACCCCGGTAAGATCACCTCACTTTAGCTGGATTCATTTTCTGATTATTATTTTCCACCCAACTGTACCTGTGGTTATGCTACCTTGTAACGAAAGATATATCCAGCAACTTATTGAGAACAGCTCTATCCCGGCACGATGAACCTGATACAACAAAGCCTTGAATGGGCCTATATCTTCATTTGTTTTGTCGTAATCTGGTATAGCATTGCGTTCATCACTGCAATCTGGCAATGGCTATTGCGGCAGATTTCAGTTGACCGCGTAGTCTCGCCACTGGGAAAACTGATTGCTGTTCTACTGGTTGCCAGAGGTATCGTTTGGTTGGGCGTTATGACCTCAACGTAGTCGGAAACGAAAATCAGGGCCTTTAAAAACCTTATAGTAAAAATATGGACGACGCACTGATTCCTTCGGCTTGTTATCCACAGACATGGTACGCGGCTACCTGCGATGAAAACCAACCTCGTGAACCTGTCTCTGGCCAGCACAGGACCGAAGTCTGTGTGGTCGGTGCCGGTCTGGCGGGATTGTCGGTGGCACTTGAACTTTGCCGTGCCGGCGTCTCTGTCATCGTTGTGGAAGCTGGCAGGATTGCCTGGGGTGCATCGGGTCGCAATGGCGGGTTTGTCTCTGCAGGATTTGCAGTAGATATTGAAAACATTGTTCAGCGGTGCGGCATCGAACAGGCTAAAAGGCTATATCAGTATTCTGCTCTCGGCACCCAACTGGTACGCAATAATATCGACCAGCTGGCACCCCACTGCCTGATGGGAGAAGGCCATTTCTCTGTTAGCCGATACCCGGCCACGGCGGCAATGACAAAGCAGGCAAGAATCCTTAACAACCAATTTGACTATTCAGTGGACGTATGGAGTGACAATGATCTCAAAACCATCATTCAAAGCCAACGATATTTTAATGGCATTTACAGTCGCTATAGCTTTCATATCCATCCGCTCAATTATGCGCTGGCGCTGGCAAAAGAAATAGAGAATCTGGGCGGGCTGATTTTTGAAACGAGCCGGGCCAGAACGCTGGAGCCATCCGAATTCGGCCATCTGGTCAAAACAGAGTCTGGTTCGATTCAGGCGGAGAAAATCATAATCTGTACCAGTGGTTATGATCAGGGCTTCTATCCACCTGTCTCGAATTCGGTTGTGCCGGTGGCGACCCATGTGGTGGTCACTACCCCTCTTGATGGCGATTTGCCGGGGTTGATCAATACCCCGGCCGCTATATCGGATACATCCAACGCTTGTGATTACTATCGGTTGATTGATGATCAAAGATTGCTCTGGGGTGGCAAAATTACTACTCGGAAAACACCACCAAAGGCGCTGGATAATCTTATGCACCAATCCATGGTTAATGTGTTCCCGGAACTTTCCAGGGTAAAAATTGACTACAGGTGGTCGGGCTTGATGGGATATTGTCGCCACAAGATGCCTGTTATCAGGCAATTGCAAACAGGGGTTTGGGTGGCGACAGCGTTTGGTGGTCAGGGTCTCAACACAACTGCTATGGCTGGACTACTGGTGTCCTCCGCTATTGTCGAGAATGATCAGCGCTGGCTGGATTTTGCCGAATACGACCTTTCCTGGAATGGCGGCTGGCTTGGTCAATGGGCGGTGCAGGCCAGTTACTGGTGGATGCAAACTAAAGACCGGGTCGCAGAAAATCGTGGCGCAAGATCCAGAAACTTGTGACCGGGAACATTGTAGAAAGAGACCTGTCACCGCGATAAAATTACCTGCCTGAAAAATTTCCGGACAATGCCTACCATATTCACCCATCCATTGGTTCCCGTCGCCATTACATTGAGTCTTGGCAACAGGATCATTCCACCTCGCCTGTTATGGGCTGGCATTGCCTTATCCATACTGCCGGATCTGGATGTCATCCTTCTCCAGATGGGGGTTTCCTGGTATTCGGTTTACGCTCACCGGGGCTTTACCCACTCCCTTGGCTTTGCCCTGATTTGTGCGCTACTACTGGCTATGTGTTTTCGAGACCACAGACCGCAGGCACTGATATTTGGCTTTGTGGTTGTTGTATCTCACGCCATACTTGATGCCATCACCTGGGGTGGTCAGGGCGTTGCCCTGTACTGGCCGATCAACAGTGACCGATTTTTGTTCCCCTGGCACCCATTACCCGCTTCGCCACTGGATATACCACACTTTATCCGCTGGGGTGGATTTGTCCTCAAGGCTGAGTTCCAAATGGTATGGATGCCTATAATCGGTATTACCCTGGTCGCCTGGGCAAGCAGAAAACTGCTGATTCCGAAGCTGCTTCGCTAGCAACAGGCCACCTACGAATTCATGCTGGTGGTGAATATATAAATCTGACCGTGAATGATCATCCGTTGGGATAACATTGCCAGCAGACCTTATAACATTGCCTCACCGACAGCTGTCAATAGTTGGTCAACTTCAGTCTTTCGAGTATTCCAGGCTGTGACAAATCGAGGTGGGGCTAATCCGTCCAGTTCTCCCTCGGTCACGGGTATACCTGCCGCATTGAGATGGTCAATTACCGGGCGAGGAATGTGTACAAAAATCTCATTTGATTGCGTCGGAAACGCTAACTCAAACCCTGGAATAACAGCCAGGCCTTCGCTCAGACGAGTGGCCATCGTGTTAGCATTCCGGGCATTCCGCAGCCAAATGTTGTCCGTAATATAGGCAATAAGTTGTGAGGATACAAACCTCATTTTGGACAGCAACTGTCCCGATCTTTTGTGTAGATAAGGAAATGATTTGGCGAGGTCCGGATTGAAAAATATGACAGCTTCCGCAGCAAGACAACCGTTTTTTGTTCCCCCAAACGACAGGACATCGACTCCTGATTTCCACGTCATCTCTGCCGGACTCACGTCTAACGTAACGATTGCATTTGCGAAACGCGCGCCATCCATATGTACATTGAGTCCATGACCATGAGCCGCTTCGGAAATTGCTGAAATCTCATTGAGTTGATACACCGCGCCCACTTCACATGATTGAGCAATACTGACAGTAGAGGGTTGCGCAGAATGTACATTGCCGGTTCCACGGGCAAAAGAGACAAGGCTTTTGGCACTAATTTTTCCATTATCACTGGAAATGGGAATAAGTTTCGCGCCACCAGTAAAAAACTCGGGGGCAGCACATTCATCAGTATTGATATGTGATAATTCGTGGCAGAATACCTTTCCGAAAGACGGAGTCAATGCTGATAGAGCTAATGCATTGGCTGCCGTGCCACTCAAAACCGGAAATATTTTAACGTCAGTTTCAAATAAATCAGAAAACCTTGTTTCCAGATTGACAGAATATTTGTCATAACCATAGGAGTCGGCAATACCGGTGTTTGCTGCAATTATGGCGTCCATTACTTCGGGACATGCAGTCGAAACATTATCTGAAGCAAAGCTATTTATTATCGGTGACTCTGACATATTTGTTGCCTGCGAATTATTAATTATTGTGATCCAGTCAATCGATAACGACCAATTCTCGACATACAGCACTGAGACGCTCACCACCATTTTCTGTGACTACAAAGGGTTCTGACACAGCGGCTCCAAAAGATTCAAGCCAGACACCAGATTGAAAATGAAAACACATTCCTGCCTGCAATTCGGTTGTGTCGCCAGGACGAAGACTAACAGTACGTTCGCCCCAATCGGGAGGGTAATTGATTCCAATAGAATATCCGACACGACTTTCCTTACTGTAGCCATAACCATTGAGTACCCGTTGCCATATTGCTTCAACCTCTTCACAGGTGACCCCAGGCCTGGCTGACTGTAGCGCCAAATCACCACCTTCAATAATAACTTCGGTAAGTCGTGTAATTTCGTTCGGGGGGGGACCAATATGCGCTGTACGAGTCAATGGAACTTGATAGTGCCGACGTGCAGAACCTATTTCCATCACAATCAATCCACTGTCCGGAAACGGTTCATCGGTCCAGGTTAAATGCGGTGTGCTAGTCCCTTCACCGACCTGAATAAGTGGACAGAGGCTCGTATAATCGCCGAATTTGTCATCGAAGCCGATGATTTGCGCATGATAAATATCGGCAATCACTTCAAATTGATGAATGCCCGGTTTGATCCTTCCCAGTGCCTTGTTCATGGTTTTGGTGACAATTTGTCCTGCCTCACGCATATAAACCAGTTCGGCTTCAGATTTCACCAAACGAGCCCAGTTTACGATCTCGTGATTATCGGAAATAGTTGAATTCGGTAAGCCTTTAACAATATGGTGATGTGCCCGGGCGGTATAGTAGTGCGCATCAAATTCGACGCCAATTCGTGCATTACTCCATCCACGGGTAATCACCAAATCACATAGCTCATCGAATGGGTGTTTGGTCGAGTGATGTATCAGCGACTCCGAGAAAGCGATAATGTTTGACTCGGGAAGGTCAGTGGTAATGTGTGCTGAAATGGCATCCTGGGCGCGGCCAAACCAGATCGGTGACGTTTCTTCCAAATGCACGAGAACAGCCTGGGGTGTATAGAAGGACCATCCGTCAAAGCCGGTCAACCACCCCATGTTTGCCGGATCCTGGCAAATTAGCAGATCAAACCCGGCAGCCTCCATACGCTTTTTGATAGTTTCGACGCGTCGCTCGTACTCTGTTTTCTTAAAAGGTTTACTATAGTTCATTGTCAAAATTTCACATTAAGCGGTAGAGTAATTCCCAGATGCATGGGGTCTCATCGATCGCTTGTGGGAATCAATAGCAGATTGGTCCAAATCACCAGCCGGTGATATGTCTAAGGGAAAATTGCCATAGTTGTCTTCACCCCATACAAGGTTGGCGGACATGGATGAACCTTGTGTCTGGCGTAATTCGGTAGACATAGCGTATTGCATGCGCTGGTTTCTGACCACGGGTTAATGCCCTGTCATCTGCACAGGTTTCAATATGGTCGATGAAGGATTAATTTTCATCAACACTGTTCATCAAATTCGTTTATAAAAACTGTTACTCAAAGCCTGTCTGATACGGTGTATTCCCCTCTCAGCAACTGACCGTAACCGGATACTTTTCCGTTAAACCCGGAAAGCCTTAGTGACTGCCAAAACATTGCCTGAACAGCAGTCACAACAGGTTTACCGAGTTTTTGTTCAATTTTTTCAACTACGTCAACCGCACGAATAGCGGTGCAGGAAATAAACAGCGCATCAGCGTCTTCCCTGTCGGCCTCAATGGCGGCACAGTAAATACTTTCTGGCGAAAGCCTCGCCATTTTTTCGTTATCCACTATTTTAAAACTGGTAAACGCTGCAATGGTTTTACCATTGGCCTTTAAATACCTGGCAATACTGATATTTACATCATCAGCATAGGGCGTCAGGACCGCAATCCGTTGAGCGTTAAATCGATCAAGTGCCTCCAGAGATGATGTGATTGGTGTCGTACATGCTATACCGGGTCGAGCAGTTTGTATGAGTGACTGGATCTTTTCAAATCCCATAACAACTGTTCCCGAGGTGCAGCTATAGGCAATCACATCGATACGACCTTCAGGCAAAAGGAGTGAGGCCGCTTTTGTGATATGAGGCGCCATCTCCTGTAGAGTTTCAACAGTACACCGGGGGGAATTGGGTACCCGACTGGTATATACGATGACATCGTCAGAAGGACGCATATTGATAAAATCGCGCTCAGTGACGTAGTCATTGGACAAGGCAACCAGGCCGATTCTAAATTTACCGGGTCCACGATCAAAACGAGGGCTACCATTAACAGGTTCAAATTCAGGCGGAGTATTTTTGCTATCATCCATTGGTGCGTTCTACCTGGAAAAATTTCACTTGGGAACAGAGACGACACTCAGGAAATCTCCGATGGCAATCAGGCCAGGGAAATGGCGACCAGTAAGGATGCCGTCAATTTCTGAATGGTAATCCATAGGTAGAAGTCCTGTACGATCAATGGTATGAACTCGGGCTATAAGCTGACCCGCTCTCACTGAGCTACCAAGATCAACACAAGGTTCCAGCAAACCCGCAGACTCGCTAAAAATGAAACAACGCTGATCTGGCATATCCAGACATAATGTTTCATCCACTTCCAGTTCACCCTCTGTAATTCCAGCATGGCGCAGAATATTTCTTATGCCTTTTTTGGCGATCTCCACGGTATGAGCCGTAGACGTGCCACCACCGGCCAACTCGGTCCCAATGAATACTTTGCCCATACTCTCTGCTGCCGTGTCATACATGTTGGCTGCGTCCAACTCCAGCAACATGACTGAATGAGGCGCATTGAAGGCCTCCATGGCGGCAATGCAACGGGCTTGTTGATCTTTGTCATCAAGCACATGAGCGCAACAAAAAGGCAAAAACTCGAGGGTCTTTCCACCGGAATGAAAGTCCACAACGTAATCAGCGAGAGGCAAAAGTGTATTCTGAAAATAATCAGCAATTTTTTCTGTAATTGTCCCTGCCGGATCACCAGGAAAAACACGATTCATGTTTCCACTATCGATTGGAGATGTCCGGTTTCCGCTACGGAACGCTGGATAATTCATTCCTGGTACAATAATTACCCGACCCGACAGATCCTCAGCTTTGATTTTATGGGCCAGATCGTATAATGCAATAGGACCCTCATATTCATCTCCATGGTTGGCTCCAGTAAACAGAATTGTTGGTCCCTCACCATTCCTTGCAACCGTAATCGGAATCATCATGGATCCCCAGGCAGATGCATCATGTGAATGAGGAAGCTTGAGGAACCCGTGCTGTACACCATTCTTGTCAAAATCAACTGTTGACGCTATTGGATTTTTACTCATAATTTCCGCCTTCCACGATAAATGATATTGATAAGGTTATCTCGACTTGACGGGTATAAAAAGTTTAGCTGCCTAACCAACATCTGGCACAGCGCTCAAGCATTGCCTAGTACGTTCATTTTCAGGATTCTCAAAAAGTTTTTTCAGGTCCCTTTTTCTGGCAATTTTCCCATCATATTTGGAATTATTGAGTAGAATTTGATTCACTCATATTAGATATATATATCATTGGAAATTGTCATGTCAAGAAAAATCTTCTATTTGCCCAGAACAACGCTAATTACTGCTGGTCAAATTTTGATTTGAAGTACCACACTGATACACTCAAGTATCAACATGTGAAAAAATTTTCACCAGCCTGTCATTGGACAAGAACATGTTTATACGGTAAATATGGAGTATTTTGATCTTGTTGGTCAGCTGACAAGCTGCACACAATGGATCTTAATCGCACTGCTGGAAGGATTGGCGTTGAATAGAACCAGGGTGCATTTTAGCTTCAAATTACCCGTTTCAGTTTGTGTGCAGAAGGTGCGATATTACAAATGAATGGATAATTTTATTAGAATTGTGCATAAGATATACATATCTATTTTGAAATTTCAGAATACCTGTCAAAAGAGCAAAGTAACAGTAACCTAAGGCGTGATGAAATCCAAAACTACTAAAGCAACCCAGAGTAATAATATCTTTCTGTCAAAAGAACCAATGTCCATCGACGGGAGTCCATGGCGAAAACGTTTCGATGTCATCTACAACAAGCTGCGAGAACGCATCACCCTGTTGCAGTATCAACCTGGTGTGCGCCTCGATATCGACGCCCTGGCGAGTGAATTCGGCGTCAGTCGTACGCCAATCCGGTCAGTACTACAGAGACTCGAGAACGAAGGATTGGCAATAACACGTCACGGTATCGGGACGACGATTACGCCGATCAATGTTGAACACGTACGAAAGACCATGCAATTGCGAATCAGCCTTGCAGAACTAACAGGCACTTTGAGTCCAATTCAGCCTGATGAGGAACTGTTTCTAAAACTGGAGAAACTGCAGCGTGAATGCCGCTTGATCAGCAAAAAACCGACCGCGGAGGAATTTGCTTCAATCGATATCCAGTTACATGAATGCAAATGTCGCCTTATTGGCAACGAAGTTCTGCGCCGTATCTACGATGAGCTGTACTATCGCACGACCCGATTATGGTTTTATCTGTTGCCACAAATGGATACGGCGCTCGAATGCAGCATTGTCGCTGATGACGTCAACAAAACTTTGAGTGCGCTACGGCGCGGCGACGTAAAAGCGGTGGGATTTATCACCCGAAACTTCAATTCAGCGGGTCTTTTTCGAATTGATGAAATTCTCACAGAGAACGAGTCCATTAAAAATATGACTACCTGAACCAATCAGTGCAGTGTAAACCTTCTCCGGATAAGGGTTTCCTGGTATTCGGTTTACGCTCACCTGGGCTTTACCCACTCCCCTGGCTTTGCCCTGATTTGTGCGCTGCTACTGGCAATATGTTTTCGAGACCAAAGGCCGCAGGCTCTGATATTTGGCTTTGTGGTTGTTATATCTCACGTCATACTGGATGCCATCAATCGTAGTGTGTTGTACCACTAGTCGCCCGGGCAAGCAGAAAACTGCTGATTTCGAAGAGGACTCTCAGTCCACTCCAAGAACCCGAATAACATCAGTACTACCTGCCTGACGGGTATGGCCCGCTGTCAGAATCAACAAGTCTCCAGAGTTCACATAGCCGAGTGAACGTGCATTGGCAATAGCAAATTCAATTTTATCCTCATCATCACCCTCGCCCTGGTAAAGCATGGCCAGCACGCCCCAGTTCATGGAAAGCATTTTCATCACTTTTGGGGAGGTTGTGATGGCGAATATCGGGCTCTCTGGTCGATACTTGGAAATCAGGCGAGAGGTGAATCCTGTTTCCGTCAAGGAGATAATCGCTGCTGCATCCAAATGGTTAGCCATAGTGATTGATGCCTGGGCAACTGCTTCGGTTACCTCATTGGAGGGGTTGGCTTCAATCTGCTGTAAATGGCCGTACTCCCTGAGACCTGACTCCGCCTCAAGCGCCAATCGGGCCATGGTCTCCACAGACTCCACGGGACGACTACCGGCCGCCGTTTCACCTGAAAGCATCACTGCGGATGAGCCGTCAAATATTGCATTGGCGACGTCATTGACTTCGGCCCGGGTAGGACGTGGATTGCGCTCCATGGAGTCGAGCATCTGGGTCGCAGTGATTGCCGGTTTACCACTGGAAACCGTGGACCGGATAATTTGTTTCTGGATTTTTGGCCCTTCCCCCATCTCAAGCTCCACGCCAAGATCGCCGCGTGCTACCATGACGCCATTGGCAGAGTCGACAATTTGTTCAATATTTTGCACCCCCTGCCGATTTTCGATTTTTGCAATAATAGCAATGTCAACATCTCTGGCTTGAAATTTCGCGCGCAGTTGATCAACTTCTTCACCACTTCGAATAAATGATGCGGCAAAATATTCGACATCATGGGCGGCAGCAAAATCTATTTCCCCTGAATCATCGTAATCAATATCATCCAGGGCGCTGTTGTTATCGGGGAAATTGACCCCTTTACTGTTTTTCAGAATACCGCCACAAATGACGACACACTGCACTGCATTGTCCTGAATATTCTCAACCCGTAGTTCGATCTGACCATCGTCAACCAGAATACGATCGCCGAGCCGGGCATGAAGATGGAGCCTGGAAAAGGTTAAAGATACCCCATGTCGATCGCCAATCCGGTTATCGCTATAAAGGGAGAATTGCTGTCTCCTCGCCAGGGTTACCGACCCCTCTGCCAGCGATCCGGTTCGAATCTCTCTGCCACGGTTATCCACCATAATTGCCACTGTAGCATTCACTTCCTGTGCCGCTTGCCTGATCCGTTGCAAAGTAGCGGTATGGGATTCAACGTCTCCATGGGACATGTTCAAACGTGCTACATTCATACCGGCAACAATCATTTGTTTTAGCGTATTAACGTCATCGCTAGCCGGACCAATGGTGGCGATAACTTTTGTTTTTCGGAGTCGAGTCGGAGATTTCCGTTTCATTGTGATCAAGTGTGGTTAAATGTGACCTGGATTATAGTGGCTAAAATTTTTTAAGGTTTTGAAATTTTTTCAGCCCGGGTATTGAACTAGATTTCTTTGCGTAGTTATTCGCCGCCCCTGAATCTGGTGAGAATTGAAATGTTTGGCAGAACTTGCTGTCTATGAAGAGCCAGTTTGCAGAATTAGAATATGTTGCGATCCCCTGTAGTTTTCAGGACCCTGTTTGTCCTGATCAGTTTCTTCGTTTTTGCCTATCCAGTGGGTAGACTCAGTGTATGGTCCGAATCAGGGGTTTCAATTGGCTGGCTCATCAGTATAGTACTCTGGCTCCTCGGCATGGCGGGCACGTGGTATTCCTTCGGCGGCCCAAAAGTGTTCGTACGTTATTTTGTTGTTCATTGGATGGGGGTGAGTTTTATCTTTGCCATTCTGGTGCTGGGTTACGAGATTCTACGGTTACCTTTCGATATTAATGATGCGCTGGCGGCCAAATGGATTGTACTAGCAGGTTTACTGTTGATATTGTTTGCTCTGGTAGCCTCCCATTACCTCAAGGTGAAAAAGGTGGAAATTCGCTCACCCAAATTGACCGAAAAACATCGTGTAGTGCAGATTAGTGATGTCCACATTGGGTCAAGGCAAGGTGGGTTTATGAACCGGATTGTGAACCGTATCAATGATCTGAATCCGGATATCGTCGTTATTACCGGCGACCTGATCGACTCAAGTGCGGTGGAAATCAAGTCACTAAGACCCCTTGAGCGTCTGCTGGCCCAAACCTATTTTTCCGTTGGCAATCACGAGCGCTATGCCGACCTGCCCAAGGCCATTGATATGCTGGAATCCCTGGGCGTGATTCCTTTGCGCCAGGCCAGCCGAATCGACCGCGAATTACAGCTTATCGGGATCGACGACGCAGATCATCACGGCCATGTCTCCGAGCAGCTGCCATTCGTAGATGTCGACAGAACCTGTTTCACTATCCTTCTATATCACCGCCCGGTAGGCTGGGAAGCAGCAATAGAGCATGGTATCGATTTGATGCTATCGGGTCATACGCACAATGGTCAGATTTTTCCATTTAACTATGTGGTGCGCCAGCAATTTGCCAGAATAAACGGCCACTATAGACAGGATAATGCCCACCTCTATGTTTCCAGTGGCACCGGCACCTGGGGGCCATTAATGCGCCTTGGATCTCTGAACGAGATCAGTTGCTTTGACCTGTTACCCCACGATGAATCCGGTCACTGATCACCAACCCTGTACTGCGACTGCAATGCAAACAGCGATAATATAACCTACGGCATCGGAATTTCACTGACCTTTCCCGGAACGTGATACCCACGCTGGACCGCAGGCCGTGCAGCGATACTTCGATACCATCGTTCAACGTTTTCAAACTCATCCAACTCCACCTGTTGCCATTCATAACGGGAAGCCCATGGCCACAATGAAATGTCAGCAATAGAGTAGTCTCCAGCGACAAATTCCCGATCTTCCAGGTGATCATCCAACACCGTATACAAGCGCTGGGTTTCTACCTTGTAACGCTTTTCGGCGTATTCGCTGACTCCAGAATTAAAGTGAAGAAAATGGTGTGCCTGACCCAACATCGGGCCGAACCCACCCATCTGAAACATCAACCATTCAAGAATCTGCCACTTGTCTTTTTCCGCCATCAGGAGTCCCGTCTTGTCAGCCAGGTACATCAATATTGCCCCCGATTCCATCAGGCTCAAGCCATTGTCCTGATCAACAATGGCGGGAATTTTGTTATTCGGGCTGATTTTCAGAAACGGTTCATCGAACTGGTCGTTTTTACCAATATCAACGGGATAAACGTTATATGGCAGGCCCGTTTCTTCGAGCATGATTGAGACCTTACGCCCGTTCGGTGTGCTCCATGTGTATAAATCAATCATATAATTACTGGCTTGTTCTATGTAAACAGGTGAGTGGAGAAATTTGTCAGATCGTCAATTTTTAATCGTCAAAACCAGTAATTTCCTTCCAGGCACGATCAGCTTCAACTTTGTATGATGCCTGATTACCATCGAGCCAACGGTCTCTTCCCCGTGGGGCGTAAAATGTATGTAGCGTATCGCCAAAAATTTCCCACTGAGATCCATCCGTTTTAATCAGGCCTTCACCAAGACTTAACGCATTGGAGCAGAACCCGCCATAAGCAGGTCGATATTTATCAGGATTTGCCCTGAAAGCCTCATAATTGTCTTTTGAAGCAAACCGCCACTTTGCACCGCGCCAGGAAAAAACCCAGGATTTGTTCCCTTCCATGGCCGTGTGTGTGGAGATCGCGTCCGACGAATGGTAGGCTACCGTGTCATAGCCGCCAATGGGAACTTTACCAAATACGCTGGTACTTACCGGCCCCCGGGATTGGGATTCCCCAGACCAGGCGGTATCCATGGAGTATGGCACCACCCATAGAGCGCCCAGTAGCGCAATGATCGCGCCAGAATTTCCGAACAGATTTCTCATCTCGCGTAGTATAGCCATTTCGAACGGGTACTGTGCACAATGTCTGGAGCCCGTGGAACAAATTATCACTGAATCGTGATCGCATCCAGATGATCGGGATTGACCCGAAAAGATTGAATATGTTCCCCACATAGCGTGATCAGGCCCTGGTGTCTGTCCACACTATTCAGGGAGTAGTCGAAACGATAGCTTCGGCACAGATGAAACCTTTTACGATCCAGCATCAAGCCGCGAAAAGACACCGTTCCATCGAGAAACTGGAGACTGTTTTTTTCACAGTAATTCCGCGCCAGCCCATTGGCAAGTTCATGAAAGCGCTGATTTCTGAGCAGCATCACCACCAGGGTGATCACTGCAATCAATATTATGACTTCAAATGGATTGAGCATCGGACATAATTTTTCCACCAGATCCCGCTACAGACTGAATTTGTTGGCAATTGGTTGTCAAATTGGCTTTCAGATTGGGGTAAGATTCGGGAAACAATCAGATTAATTGAAACATGGGGATTAATCCCAAATATTACCAGCTGAGTATATTCCTCGCATGCCTGTTCCAGCCCGGTATTGCAGCCGCGGTAAGCTACCAAATTTGTTACGACTTTGGCTGCAAACATCAGGCCGAAATTGTCCTGAGTGACCAGGAATGGTCATCCATTGAGGCGTTGCTGAATGCGGATAAAGCAGAAGATGAACGGCAGCAATTAAAACTGGCAGTGGCACGAATGGAATATCTGAGCGGCCTATATTCACCAACCTACCGGGATGTCGGGATGAACCTGCCCGTTACCGCAGACAACACTAAATCCGATCTGTTCCCGGGCCAACTCGACTGTATAGATGAATCCATCAATACCACGCGCTACCTCGAATTATTTGAACAGGCAGGGCTACTCAAATTTCATCGGGTCGCGGAGCGAGCGTATCGACGCTCATTTTTTGATCAGCATTGGGCGGCACAATTGCAGGATCTGACAACCAGCCGGAGGTATGTCATTGACTCCTGGTTTGAGGACAATGGTGAACTGCCTGTGCTGGTTTCCAGTGAGCGATGGATGGATTTGTCGCGATGAATCCTGTCTGAAAGAAACTATTTCAAGGTCTGTTTGTCCACTACCGAAGTCTGCAGGACAACTTTAGTCAACTATAATTTCAGCCGCAGTCAGGGCGATGAAGATTACTTTTGCATTGATCATTACCTATATTCTAAACTGCATCAGAATTGGCACCAAGCCGTGCAAATATTTTCAGCTTAATTCACCTTGGTTTGACCGTGAAAAGGGGCTTTTCTCGAAGCTGGCCATCGATGAAAGTATTCCCGCGGAGTGGCGGCTGGAGCAGACATATGAAGACACCGGCAATGTTCCCGAATCGTGGCCGGTATTTGTAAAACCGGAATGGGGCCAGAATGCCGCCGGCATACAACGCGCCAACAATGAGCACGAGCTGAATCGAATTCGAAGAAGTATCACCGCGAGTAATGTTCGTTATCTGGTTCAGCAGGGGGCGCCAGAGAAGCGCGAGTTTGAAGTGTTTGCACTGCGCCATCATCTCGATAGGCATCGATTTGCGGTTTTCTCGGTGACAGAGGCAGTGAACGATGCTGAATCTAACCCGATTAATGGTGTCTATAACCCCAATACCCGTTACCGCGATATCACCGACCACTTTGGTCCGGAGCAGTGCAATCAACTCTGGAAAATGATCAATCGAACAGGTGAATTCAATATATCCCGCACAAGCTTCAGAGCCAACTCCGAAAAAGACCTGCTCGCCGGGCGCTGTCATATTATCGAGATAAACCTGTTCCTTCCCATGCCCATTCATATGCTGGATCCCCGCTATGGGTGGCATGAGAACTTTGCCATGGTTCGTCGCTACATGGTTTGCCTGGCCCTCATTACCCGGGTACGGGATAAATCACTGGAAGAAAAACCGGTTTTCAGCAAAATTATGCTATATAACCGCAGCAGCAAATTTGCCAACTACCTGAGAGCGAAGCTATGAAAAAACTGAGGGCGATGGTGTATGCCTGGATCAGTGAAAAATATATGCATGGATGCAGTAATTTTAATTCGCTCGAGGTCAGAAAATCCTGCCGCTCCAAAGCCCAGGGCCGGGAGATATTTGCTCGCAACGATGTCCCTCTTGCCCGGGGGAGAATCTTTTTCTGGCCCTGGACCGCCCATCGATTTACCCGTCAGTACGGATTTCCCGTGGTCGTCAAACCAAATGTCAGTGGCTATTCTCGCGGCAGTTATTTCCCGATTAACAACGCCCGGGAATTATGGAAAGGGATCATTCTGGCAAAAATCTGGTGGCCTACTACGGTAATTGAGCAATATCTGGAGGGGGCCAATTATCGGGTTCTGGCCACAGACCACAGTCTGATTTCTGTCATACGACGATATTCGCCGTTTGTTATTGGCAATGGTCGCGATACAATCAGCGAGTTGATAGATGCGGAAAATATTATTCGACAGCAGATGAACCTGCATCCTGTTATTTTTCCACTGGCTAAAAGCGATCAGACCATCAAGCACCTGGCAAAAAGTAAATTGACCCTGGAATCAGTGCCCGGAGATAACCAGCGTATAGAACTGTATCATCGAGTTGCACTGGCCCCAGGTGGTGTTGTGGAAACCATTGATCAAATTACCATTCCGGACGACAACCGTGAACTGTTTCAACGAGTTGTAAAGATGTTCGATGCCAATGTATTCGGAATTGATGTGATATTTGAGAAAGGTATTGAAACCAGTTACCAGGAACAGAAGTGTATTTTTATTGAAGTCAATTCACGCCCCTACATGAAGATGCATTATTTTCCCCGTTATGGTGATGTTGAAGATTTTTCCGCCGATCTCGCCGAGCTTGAGCAACTGGAGATAAAGGACAAGGATATTTTTTAATGCGACAGCTTACCCGTGCTTTCTATCGGTATCTGGGTCTGCATTCACTGTTGATCGGAATCTTTCCGTTCTTTATCCCGGTATATTTGTGGAAAACCGGGTTTGAACTGGGTGAGATATCATTGTTTGTCGGTGCTGCAGGGATCGGATTCTGTTGTGCCCTGTGGGTATGGGATCGCCTGCGCCACGTTGTAAGCCTGACAACATTGATCGGCCTGTCATTGGCCTTCGAGTTGTTATTATTGCTCAACGTCCAGATTCTCGACATGAGCCTTGGGGTACTGTTGTTACTTGGCATCAGCTATGGCGTATACAACAGCTTTTTCTGGACCACTCAGCGGGCTCTGTTTTTCGAGAGAGTCGACGGTACAAACTCTGGCCGACGCTATGGCAATCTGCAAATTTATGTCGGATTTTTGCTCCAGGTTGGTATTTTGGTGGGCGGTGTGCTGCTTGAAAAAACCGGTTTCAGATATATCCTCGTAAGCAGCGCGGTATTATGCATCCTCGGCTTTGCCCTGTTTGTGATCACCAGGCCTGTTTTTCCGGACTCGGTCAATGATGTCAAGGCAGTCACACTGAGAGATATTTTTACCTTTCGGGATACTGATTCTTCGCGTCTGATATTTATCATTGACGGCATTTATTTGTTCCTGGAGAGCTTTTTCTGGGTAATCTCCCTGTTTCTTCTGGCCCACGAAAATTTTGCCCGATTGGGTATTATCGTGCTGCTTCTCGCAGTGATATTTGGCATTATTTTCTATCTCCTTAAAAACACCATAGATCGCCTTGGACGACGACGAATTTATCGATTTTCGGTGACCTTGTATGCTTTATCCTGGGCCTTGAGAGCCCTGGTGGATGAGGAGGCTTCGCTGCTATTGACTTATATTGCGCTGGTACTGATCACCTTCTGTACCTCTTTTTTCCGTCTCGCCATGAACAAGCGATTCTATGATCTTGCGCGAGACACCCTGTCTCATCGCTATCTTGTTCTTAAAAGCTACTACACCCAGCTAACCATTGCCCTGGTTTTTCTCGGCTTTGGTCTGGTTACACAACACAGCGTCGATAGCGAACGTTTGCTTGGGCCAATTTACTGGCTGGCAGCGGCGGGTGCGTTTATCTACCTGATCTATGGTGCCGACCGCTACAAGGAAAACGGATAATCAACCCGGAACCTATCCAACCTCAATTAATATCGGGCAATGGTCTGAGCCCATCTGTTGCTGCAGGTAGGTTACATTTTGCACCTTATCCAGATATTTGTTCTCCATCAGGAAATAGTCAATTCGCCAGCCTACATTTCGCTCGCGGCCCTTTGAAATCATGTGCCACCAGGAATAAACATCGGTAACATCCGGGTTGCGTTGCCGCCAGACGTCGGCCCAACCATCTGCTACCAGGCGATCCATCCAGGCCCGCTCACGTGGGTGAAAACCGATCTTGCCATCATTTGCCCTGGGCCTTGCAATATCTGTTTCTGTGTGGGCAACATTCATATCCCCACCGACAACAACAATTTTTCCTTCATCACGCAGCACATTCATGTAATCATGAATGCGATCATAAAAAACCAATTTTTCCTCCCAGGCCTGTTCGCTTTTGCCGCCATTGGGAAAATAGATGGAAAACAGCGCCCACCGGTGCCCGTTCCAGTGAAACGACAAATTGGAAATACGGCCTTCATCTGCATTGGGTGCATTGGGTATCCGGGTATTGAAATCCAGCTCACTCACTTCATCAACGCAGTGGTTTGCAAACCAGATACTGGTCCCGGCATAGCCTTTTTTCTCGGCGCTACTGTAGTACTGCTGATAGTCGGCGTGTTGGCTCAAATAATTGCTGAACTGTTCCACGTGTCCCTTGATCTCCTGAATCATCAGCACATCGGGTTTTTCATCCGCAACCAGTTTCTGTAGTTCTTTCTTGCGCTCTACAGCGCGGATTCCGTTGACATTCCAGGAGATGATTTTCATAACGCTTTTGATGTGCGTAGCTACTATTTGCTTGTGAGGCGTATTTTACACACAAGGCGGGGAAACCCGGACTATAACAGGGGAGAATTTCGAGATTATACAAATTGATTTCGCTATACTAGTGCCTGGTACCCCGTCAGGCTGAACATGTAGGATCAGCCCGGCGGAGCAGTGATTTTTTTGTTCTGTTCATTACGTTGCCAATGCCTAACTCCATAAAAAGCAAGCTTCCCAACATCGGGACCACGATCTTTACCGTAATGTCAAAAATGGCCCAGGACTACGGCGCTATCAATTTGTCCCAGGGATTTCCCGACTTCGAACCTGACCAGCAACTGCTCGATCGGGTCAGCTACTATCTAGGTGCCGGCAAGAACCAGTATCCACCAATGATCGGGGTGCCGGAATTACGCCAGTCCATCGCTTCCAAGCTGGCAAGTACCACCGGGCTTGCATTCGACCCGGAAACTGAAATTACCATTACCAGTGGTGCTACCGAAGCGTTGATGTGTTCGATTCATGCCCTGGTGCGAAATGGCGATGAGGTCATCGTTTTTGATCCCGCCTATGATTCTTACGAGCCAGCGGTAGAGCTGGCCGGAGGAACCACTATTCATCTGCCCCTGACATTGCCAGACTACCGAATTGACTGGTCAGCACTCGAGGCGGCACTGAATGAGCGCACAAGACTTGTGGTGGTCAATACGCCCCACAACCCGACCGCAACAACCCTGACCGGTAATGATCTGGATCGACTGGCTGAACTTATCCGACCCTATGATTGCAGGGTACTTAGCGACGAGGTTTACGAACATATAATTTTTGATGGTCAGACCCACGCAAGTGTTTTAACCCACCCGGAGTTACGTGGCAAAAGTTTTGCGGTGTTCTCTTTCGGCAAGACCTATCATGCCACCGGATGGAAAATCGGGTATTGTGTAGCACCCGCCGAGCTCACTACCGAGTTTCGCAAGATTCATCAGTTCAATACGTTTACTACGGTCACACCGATGCAATGGGCACTAGCAGATATTGTGCGAGATGCACCACAGCACTATCTGGGGCTTTCGGATTTCTATCAGGCCAAGCGTAATTATTTTTGCGAACAATTGGCCTCCTCCCGATTTAAGCTACTGCCATCAGGCGGCACCTATTTTCAACTCGCCGATTACAGTGCAATATCCGAGCTGCCTGAGATGGAGTTTGCCGGTTGGATTACCCGCGAAAAGGGTGTCGCCGTTATTCCATTATCGCCTTTTTACCAGTCTCCACCGAAGACCAGAATTGTGCGCTTTTGCTTTGCCAAACAAAACGAAACTCTGAAACAGGCAACGGATATTCTCTGTACTTTATAATTTCCGGTCAATGACAGATTTACCTTGAATACACTACACTGAAAATAATGACAAACAATCGAACCTACAAAATCGCCGTCATCCCCGGGGACGGAATTGGTCAGGAGGTTATCCCGGTTGGCCAGCGCGCCGTTGAGACTGCTGCCACCAAATTTGGTTTTTCTGTGGACTGGAAGGAATTTGACTGGTCGTGCAAGCGTTATACTGAAACCGGTACCATGATGCCGGTAGACGGCATCGATCAACTAAAAGAATTTGACGCCATCTATCTTGGTGCGGTGGGCTATCCGGGAGTGTTGGATCACGTATCACTCTGGGGCCTGCTGATTCCAATCAGGCGACATATGGATCAGTATGCGAATGTCCGACCGGTGCGACTACTCAAGGGAATTCAGTCCCCCCTGGCCGGTCGTAGTGCCGAAGATATTGATTTTGTGGTTGTCAGGGAGAATGTCGAAGGGGAGTATTCCGAGATCGGCGGGCGTATATTTACCGGCACTTCACGGGAATTTGTCTCCCAGCAGGCCATATTCACCCGTTTCGGGGTCGATCGTATCATGCGCTATGCTTTCGATTTGGCCACGAAGCGAAAACGCAAAAAAGTCACCTCGGCCACCAAATCAAACGGCATCGTCCATACCATGCCATACTGGGATGAGCGTTTCAGAATAATTTCCTGGCAATACCCCGACATCGAAACCGATCAATATCATATTGACATTCTGACCGCACACTTTGTCCAGCATCCTGACTGGTTTGATGTCGTCGTGGGGTCGAACTTATTTGGTGATATTCTCTCCGACCTGGGGCCCGCCATTGCCGGTTCCATCGGCATCGCACCATCCGCCAACATCAATCCTTCGGGTAAGTTGCCCTCGATGTTCGAGCCGGTACATGGTTCTGCCCCGGATATTGCAGGCCAGGGCATTGCCAACCCGGTGGCGGCGGTATGGAGCGCTGCCATGATGCTGGAGCATCTCGGTGAAAATGATGCCGCCAAAGCCCTGGAAAGCGCAATGGAAGCGGTACTGGTGGATGATAGTGCCCGCACCCGTGATCTCGGTGGTTCGGCAGATACGGAAACCTGTGGTAGCGCCATGATCAGCGCGATTTGAACCCGGGTTTCCGGGACTATCTTGATTCTTCCGAATCACCACCTGTAACCGGATATCCATTTGCTCGCCAGTCAATCATGCCGCCTTTTAAATTCGCTAATTGTTGAAAGCCCTGTTTCCCTATTAAGGTCGTTGCCTGGGCAGATCTTCCTCCTGCCCTGCACACCAAAATGATCGGCTGGTCAGTAGAAAGTTCGGCGGTGTTATCCAGCAGGTCACCCAGAGGGATATTGTGGGCATCCTGAATGTGGCCTAGTATTCCGTTGAATTCTCCTTTTTCTCTAACATCGATAATCTGTACCCTCCTGTTATTTTCTTCCAGCCACTGCGGTTCAATCTCCCATACGCCTCCAAAAGTATACCGCAGCGGTGCCCAGTCCGGCTGCTTTGCAATATCCATTGTGGTATCTGGCTTGCCACACTGAAGGTTTGCCGGCACCGCCTGCTTGATCTGATTCGGGTGCGGTAAATTGAGGTTCTCCATGTAACCAACGAAGTCGGTTTCATTAAGATTACCGCCAAATCTGGGATTAAACTGGCGCTCTTCATCCACCGTCGTGACCGTTCTGCCTGCATAATCATGGGCTGGCCAAAGCAAGGTGTTCCCTGGCAATGACAGAATCTGATTATGAATAGACTGATACATTACGCGTGGATCTCCTTGCTGAAAATCTGTTCTGCCCGCACCACGAATGAGCAGGCAATCCCCGGTAAAAGCCATACTATGATCGTCCAAAACCAACGTCATGCATCCATTGGTATGCCCTGGCGTGGAACGTAACTCAATTGATCGACTCCCGAAATGAATTTGATCGGCATGGTCACAATACAAATCTGCTGACTCTGTACCACTATGGGCGGAAAAAATCATTTGACTGCCAAGGTGCTGCTTAAGCATCCAGGCTGAAGTAATGTGATCAGCATGAACATGTGTATCCACGCTGTATTTAAGCTTTAGCCCAAGCTCATAGATTAATGCCGAGTCCCTGTTCAGGTTCTCAAATACCGGATCAATAATAAGCGCCTGCCTGGTTTCTTTATCCGCGAGGAGGTAGGTATAGGTCGATGACTTCGAATCGTATAGTTGCCTGAATATCATGTTGTCTGTCATATCTGTTTTTATGTGATTAACCGAAACGCGTAAAAATCATCCCGAACCATAACGTGAGCAGGGCTGGTTTCGGATATAGCTCAATTTCCAGACCAGGTTATCCGCTGAGAAATTAGTACAATCTCTCTTTACGACGATTCACAATTGCCCCATTTAGTGGCAATAAGCGGACGGCGTATTTTCAGGAACCGGGTAGCTTCGTCACGCCGACCCAGTTTGAACAGCGCACAGACCATTGTGAACTCAAGCAAATCCCGTTGGGCACGGCTACCGCCTAATCTTTCGTGGCTTGACATAATCGGAGTTAAATACTTTATCACATCCTGCCATCTGGATTGGGCAAAAGCGGCGAACACATTGGCCAGCACTTTTACCTGATCTGCCGCGGGGCCTGTCGGATTTTCCTGGAGTTTTGCCAACGCCCCATTGTTACCTGCTACGGCGTGAGCAAGAGCCGCGTGTGCATCAGCGAAACCAACACCTGATTTACTGAAAAACTTCAACGCGTAATCACTCACATCCAACCACAGGTTCTGGCGTCTCGGCTCACCAGTAAACTCTGCCCGAAGGAGAAATGATGCGAGGTCAGTGAGCACATTGATGGGGGGTCCCCAGGCACCATCAGGGTGGACATCACGTTCAATTATTTCCCATGCCTTAATACTGTTTCCTGCCTCTAACTCCCACAATGCGACGTGCCAGCCAAGGTGGCAGTGGAGCAGGCCTGCCCGATTGTAGGTTGTTAGCCAGCTGGCGAGGAACTCGTTGCCGGCTTTGCCTTCACCACATTCATAATACACGTGGGCAAAATAGTGTGCTGCATTAGCATTGGAGCGATTGGCGGCAAAAGCCCGTTCGATGGTTTTCCGGGCACGCTCAAGTTGCCCGACTTCTGACTGGGCAAATGCAAATTGGGTTTCGAACCACCAGTCTTCTCCATAATCCGATGCCAAAGAAGACACAAATGCGAGGTGTTCCGCTTCCCGACCGGCTTTACCACTGAATCCAATGAGGCCGAATACGCCACAACAAGGCTGCACCGCCAATACATCTCGCGGGTAATCCTGGATATGCTGGAGAATTTCACCATAGGCTGCGGGCCCATTTCCCGCTACCAAATGGCCAATGATCGATATATGCCCTCGCTCACGGGGAGTAAGATCAGCATTACATTTTCTGGCCCGCTCCATTGATTCGACAGCGTCTTTCCCCCTCGCCACAGTTTGAAGTGTCCTCGCCAGACCCGCATAGGCCAGTGAAAATTCAGGATCTATGGAGATTGCACGATTAAAGGCAGCTTCGGCCCCATCCTGTGCCGCCAGAAACAAATCTACGCCTTCAATATAGGCATCAACGGCTTGCTGTTCGTTCGTACTGACGTTGTTCCCATAACGATCGCACTTCATCCTGTTACAGCCTCACCGTACAGATAGCGGTCTTTATTATGGAGCCCTTGATTAAAGCCGTTGCAACAGTGCATAGTTTTGATTCACCCTTCATTTGTGCTGAACTTGAATGTTGAAGTTGATAAGGAGTTGGCAAACCTCACCATACAATGATTTGCTATCTGTCAATGTGGAATTTTTCACAACTTCTCGCTGGTGCCAGTATAACGACAACAACCGTTCCGACAAAACCAAATATCAGCGCCTCTCGTAATACCAGCGAAAGACTCGGCCAGTCAAGCTGTTGGCTGGAATCGATAGATTTGGATAACATAAAGAGTAGCCCGGAAAATACCAGTCGGGCACTCAGGCTCTGAATTGACAGGTAGGTCGCGCGAAGGTGACTACCGATGCGTGGAGCAATGGTGGCGTTTACCGGGGCATGAATAATTGCCATTGGAAAGTTTCGGAAAACAACCAGCGACAGCATTGCACCACTTACCCAGACTGAAAGCCCGGTCAGGATCAGCAGCTGAATGGCAAACGCGATAAAAAGCAAAACCTTAACACCGAATTTCTGGTGCAGCCGTACGCTATAAGCCGCACCCACGGCACCGCCAAACATGGACATGGCGATTACAATTCCGGATATCAAAGGTGTGTAGGAGGCGTTTATACCCTTCAGCCATTTAATATCGAGCAACGTGATATAAGGTTGATAAAACTCATAAACCACATGTTCCAGGCAATACATCAATGCCATTACGCCAAACAGCCAGGCCAGCACCTTGTCCGAAAGATGGCGCAGACATTGTCCGATGGTAGCGACCATGGACTCGATGGGTTCATCCCTGGCGGTGTGTTGTTCGGGTTCGACAAAGCACCAACTTAACCAGATCATCCAGATTGCGCCAAAACCCGACAAGATATAGGCAAACCGCAGATCTACAAGCCCCACCAACCCGCCACCCAGAGATGCCAGTGATAATGCCCCAAGGCCGTATTTTTGCCCTCTAGCTTCCTGTTCCGCATATTCCCGTTGCCGACCAGATGACAGCAATGAATCATAGAGAAAAGCAGTATCCGTTCCCGACATCATCGCCATACCCAGGGCAAGAAAAAACTGGCCTGTAGCGAGACCAACAAATGCCTCTGCTAACAGAAACACGCAGTAGGCAACAAGGAACGAGAACCCTGCGATCAATAAAGTCACCCGGCGACCAATTCGATCAGAAAAATATCCCGAGGGAACTTCGCATAGACAAACCGAAAAGTAATAGATCGCACCCAGTTGGATAACCTGGGACAGACTGACAAATTGATTAAAGTACAGGAAAAATACAGGCAACCAGCCAAGCAGGCTGGAAGAGAATTGAAACCACTTGTAGCGCTGTATATTACCCTCCAGGGAACAGTTCATCAGGTTCTATTCAATTTTTTCGGGTTATAGAGATTGCAAATTCGAATGCATCGTTTCCATCGTACACCAGAAATACCGGAACCAGGCTTTCAGTTCAGTTTGCCGGCATGCTACCGTATACTGTCGTCTCCGGACCTCTCAGGGAAATATTGGTAGTGTTTTTTGGCTTATATTACGGCGCTACAATTGTCGTAAGATTCCATCCGGTCTGGTTATGCGCCCGGTCGCTTCCAGGCATCGAACAAATCCGGTTGGCCAGAGTAACAATATGAACGGAAAAGCAACAGCAACTTTAAATATCATCGGCTGCGGAAAAGTTGGCTGCGTGCTGGCGAATCTTTGGCACCATAGTGGCACTTTCCGAATTGGCGGCGTATTGACCCGCTCATTGCAAGGTGCACAATTTGCGGTCGATCAGATTGGTGCAGGGGAAGTCCTGGGATCACTTGACGATCTGGATTCAGCGGATTTCTATATGATCGCGGTTCCCGATCAGCAAATTTGGGAAGTTGCGGGTTTACTCGCTGATGCCGGCATCACCAGAGTCGGGGATATTGTGTTTCACGTGAGCGGTGCACTGGGATCCAGACTGTTAGTAGAAGCAGGGCTGGATATGGCCACCGTGGCCAGTGTACATCCACTCAGAAGTTTTGCCGACTTTGCAAGCTCCAAGGCAAATTTTACCGGGACCTGGTGTGGATTTGAAGGTGATCCAGCAGCGAACCCGGTGCTCACAAATGCTATTGCAAACATCGGGGGTCGGCTGTTTACTATTCAACCAGAGGGAAAATTAATTTATCATGCTGCCAGCGTAATGGTCAGTAATTATTTGAATGCGCTCATAGAGTCCGGACTCAAGTGCTATCAACTGGCGGGAATTGATCGTGAGGTTTCCATGCAATTGATTAACCCTGTCGTTAGTAATACCTGCAAGGATATTCTTGAGAATGGACCACTGCCTGCCCTGACCGGCCCGATTGCACGGGGTGACTGGGGTATTGTGTCAAGTGAGTTGAGTCAACTTACATCACTGGATCCTGAGCTGGGAGAAATATACAGAAGCCTGGCCAGGGCGACTCTGGAGCTGGCGCAATCTGGAAATTTATTGAACAAAGAGCAAATTACGAAACTTAAACAAGCCCTCTCGTAAAGGCATCGCGAGATAAATTTCCACCGAACTGGTTCGAAACAACACCTTTCTGGTGCTATTGGCATTCGATGTTTCGTACCCATATCCAGTTGACTCTATGTATTGTGCCGTCAAATGTCCCCTCCATCCAGGATAACAACCGATAAAGCCGGTAGCTGGCGGGCGGCGAAAAAACTTTTGCCATACCTTTGGCACTATCGATCGAGAATTATTATCGGCCTGGTGTTCCTGATCCTGGCGCGGGTAGCAAACGTTTCGGTACCGATCATACTGAAAAGCATTGTTGACAGACTGGAATCCAGTGAACCTGATCTGATCCTGGTATTGCCGCTGGCTCTGCTGATTGGCTATGGCTTGCTCAGATTCAGCTCGATCCTGTTCAACGAACTGCGTAATGTGGTCTTTATCAAGGCCAACGTGCAAATTATCGAGCAGGTTGCGGTAGAGGTATTTTCCCATCTGCACAAACTTTCTCTGGCCTTCCACCTGGACCGTAAAACCGGGGCATTGTCACGTGATGTCGAACGTGGCACCTCCGCCATCACGTATTTTCTACGCATTATCGTTTTTAATGTGGTTCCGGTAGCATTTGAAATCGGCGCCGTACTGTTAATACTCTGGCATCAATTCGATATCTGGTTCACTCTTGTGACGCTGGGTGTAATTCTGGTCTATAGCGTATTCACCTTTATCATTACACGCTGGCGTACACATTTCAGGGTAGAAATGAATGCCGCCGAATCTGCAGCCAACACGCGGGCCCTGGATTCTTTGCTCAACTATGAAACAGTCAAGGTATTTGGCAATGAAGCCATGGAGCGCAACCGTTATCGCGAAGCGCTGGAGGGCTGGGTGGCATCCTCGATTCAGAGCAATGTTTCGCTATCTGTGCTCAATACCGGCCAGGGTCTGATTATTGCCATTGGTATGACCATATTGATGATCATGGCATCAAATGGCGTGGTCGCGGGCCAATTGACCCTGGGCGATTTTGTGATGGTCAACGCATTTTTGATCCAGTTGTATATTCCCCTGAGTTTTCTCGGCTCCATCTATCGTGACCTGAATCATTCGCTGATCGATATGGACAATATGTTTGACCTTATTGACGTCGAACCTGAGGTAAAAGAACAGCCGGGAGCCCGATCGCTGGTGTTATCCAAAGGTGAAGTTCAATTCGACAACCTCAGTTTTCGCTACCTCGCCGACAAGCCCGTGTTGCAGGATATCAATTTTACGGTTCCCGGGGGTCAGATGGTGGCGGTGGTTGGGCCATCGGGATCCGGCAAGTCCACTCTCTCCAGATTGTTGCTTAGATTCTACGACCCCGACAGCGGCAGAATCCTTGTAGATGGGCAGGACATTCGAGAACTGAACCTGGACAGTTTGCGTGCGGTAATGGGTGTAGTACCGCAGGATACGGTCCTGTTCAACGACACGATCGGTTACAACATCGCCTATGGGCAACCTGGTGCCAGTGACCAGGAAATACGCCAGGCTGCAAATATTGCACAAATCGCCGAGTTTATTGACCAACATCCCCAGGGCTACAATATTCTGGTTGGTGAACGCGGGCTCAAGCTCTCCGGCGGTGAAAAACAAAGGGTCGCAATTGCCCGAGCTGCGCTCAAAAAAGCAAGGATACTGGTGTTTGATGAAGCCACATCTTCCCTCGACAGTCGATCGGAGAAAGCGATTCAAGTAGCGCTGGAACGCGTCGCAGAAAACTGTACCACCCTGGTCATCGCTCACAGACTCTCTACCGTGGTTAATGCAGACCGGATCATCGTACTTGATAAAGGCCGTATCGTGGAACAGGGAAAGCATTCTGATTTGCTCGAAAGGTCCGGGCTCTATCACCAGATGTGGGAATTGCAGCAACAGGATCATGAAAAATTATTGTAATTTTTAATGAGTCGCTATCGACCTCCACAAGCAAAATCATCGCCCTATATTACCGCTGAAGGGTTTGCCGTATTACGCCAGGAAGGAATTGATATATGGAAGCACAGGGCCGGGGTAACCAAAGCTTTATCTGCTGCGGCGGCGGAAGGAGATCGTTCAGAAAACGCTGAATACATATATCGCAAGAAGCAACTGGCGGAAATTGATCGTCGGATTCGCTACCTGCAAAGACGACTCCCTGACCTTAATGTGGTCGATCAGGTTGGCAATCAGCAACAGGTGTTTTTCAGCGCCTGGGTCACACTGGAAAAAGAGGATGGCAGCGAGGTCACCTATCGAATTGTCGGTGCTGATGAAATCGACAGCGATAGTCGCAAGGGATATATCAGTGTGGACTCACCGATGGCGAAGGCATTGTTGAAGAAATCCATAAACGATGAGGTGGTCATTGACCATGGCGGAAATATGACCCA
>CAYOGN010000021.1:0-9460 GCA_964403545.1 uncultured Gammaproteobacteria bacterium | reverse complement strand
GTTCTGGCACATTGCGGCAAATTTTTTCAGTAGCGGGTTGGGGTCAATACCCTTTGGGCTTTCAACCAGCAGCAGTCGGCACACGGAGGAATTGGAGGTTGCCGGGCGTTTAAATTGGATGCAGGCCGGTAAAACCGAGGCCCAGATCTTCTTTAAATCCATGCATCAAGTTAAAAGACTGCAGCGCCTGTCCGGCAGCACCTTTCATCAAATTATCGATGGCGCTGATGACGACCAGCCGATTGCTGTGGGGATCAATCTCGAAGCCGATATCGCAATAGTTGGTGCCACTCAATAACTTGGGTTCGGGATAGCGATAGATGCCGCTGCGCTCCTTGACGATCCGAATAAAGCGCTCGCTGGCATAGGCATCGCGATAAATTTTCCAGATGGCTTTCTCGTCCATAGACTGGTTCAGAAAAACGTGGGAGGTGGCAAGAATGCCCCGTACCATTTCGATGGAGGTGGCGGAAAATGAGATTTTGGCATCTCTACCCAGGACCATTTCCATTTCCGCCACATGGCGATGCCCGGTGGGTTTGTAGGAACGCACTGATCCGCTACGCTCGGGATGATGGCTGGCATCGCTGGCGCTGTTTCCCCCTTCGCTGGAGCCGGCCTTGACTTCCACCACAGTATGATCGACCAGGCCCTGCCGGTAAAGCGGCATAAGGGCCAGGATGGTAGCAGTGGCGTTACAACCGGCCCCGGTGACATAATCGGCGGCGACGAGTCGCTCACGGTTCAGTTCCGGTATGCCATAAACAAACTCGGCCAGTCGCTCGGGGCAGGCGTGGGGTTGTCCATACCACTTTTCAAACGTTTCGGCATCATTGAGTCGGAAATCTCCACTCAAATCAATCAGGCGCGGAGCCAGGGATTGATAATGTGCCAGGTTGGTCATCGCATGCCCGTGGGGTAGACAGAGAAATAAGAGATCGCAGGATTCGAGGCTGGCGATGGTTGAGAATTTTAGTGTGGTTGCGCCCCTCAGGTTGGGATGGAGCCGGGAAACCGGTTTGGTGGCAAATCGCTCGGAAGTCACCTGGTGAAGTTGAACCTCAGGGTGACCCAGCAGCAAACGCACCAACTCACCGCCGCCATAGCCACTCCCGCCTACAATGGAAACCTTAATCAATTCGCTCCTTCTCCGACCCGCTAGTGCCTGGCCTGCGCCAACACATAGTCGATCACTTTGTCCGGTATATTAACCCCGGTGGTATCGATACTATTACGAAATTCCATAGTGTAGTTGACCTCGTTCACCAGCCAGCCGTCATCAGATTCAAACAGATCGATGGCCAATACGCCGCCACCCACTGCATCGGCGGCGGCGAGGCAAATTTCAGCGAGAGCCGGGGTGACGGGGCAATTACTGGCGCTGGCACCGCGGGCGGTATTGGTAATCCAGTGATCCGAGCTGCGATAGATCGCGGCGATACATTCATCACCGACGACAAATGCCCGAATGTCGCGGCCCTTCTTGGCGATGTACTTCTGGATAAAGAAAATCGAATGATGGTAACTACCAAGCACCGTTTTGTGCTCGAGTACGGTCTCCGCGGCGTCGCGATCGTTGATCTTCGACAACAGACGGCCCCAGGAGCCTACCGCTGGTTTCAACACCACCGGATAGCCGATGTCTTCAATAGCATCCAGAGCAGAATTTTCGGTGAAGGCAATACGCAGATCGGGCTGGGCAACCGCACGATCCTTGAGCGCTACAGCGGTCAGAATCTTGTCTCCGCAGGTGAGAGATACCTGGTAGCTGTTGATACAGGGAATACCCAGGCTCTGAAACAGGCGTAGTCCGTGGAGGGCACGGGAGTGGTTGATGCTGCGTTCTATAATCACATCGACGTTCGGCGCCGTTTTCAGGTCAAATTTAAGCGCACGATCATCCAGCATCACCATCTCGACGTTGCTGCGCTGATTGAACGCACTCAGCAGCAGCTTTTCTTCCTTGCGTACCAGGGAATGCAGGAATCCAACGCGAATTGGGGTCATTTAAATACTCCGCACTAGTAAAGCTACTGGCCCCAGTCTTCCTCGGCTTCGGGGGCTTCTTCCAGTTTAACTGGATCGAGGCTGGTCACCTCCAGTTCACTGCCACAATCATCACATTCCATCAACTCACCCTTGACCAGGTCATTGGATAAGGAGATTTCAGCACCACATACAGGACATTCAGACATAACGATTTGCTTTGGTCATTGGTCGGGAAGCGGAATGTAACGCCCGTAGCTTCACGACACAAGAGTAATGAGCGGTCATAACCCGGTAAAACCGGTTCATTGTTGGAGAGAAACTATAGGCGGATGCCGGTTGCAGAAGGTTGCAGCCACAGGACAAAAACTAATACACTTGATAGCATAACCTCAGGACTCAGTCGAATTCGTAAAAAATCTGCTGTGACGATGGGGAATCGACATATTGTTCCGATTGCTCTCGCTAAATGGTGCGACAATTCGCTTTAAAATACCGAAATACATCCTTACAGTATCATTTTCCAGCAACGATTCCTTGATTCGGATAGATGCCTGACCCGCAAATTTCAATTACCCACGAACAAAACCAATGAATCAGTCATTTGATCTTTCAGCCTATGGGATAGCAGCTGCCACGGAAATAATCTATAACCCGAGTTACCAGACCCTGTTTGAAGAAGAGACCCGGCCTGGTTTAAAGGGCTATGAGGTTGGAACTGTTACTGCCAGTGGCGCGGTAGCGGTTGATACCGGAGTGTTTACCGGCCGTTCGCCCAAGGATAAGTATATTGTTCGCGATGACAGTACGAGGGATAAATTCTGGTGGTCGGACCAGGGAAAAAATGATAACAAACCGTTGTCCGAAGAAAACTGGCAGAAACTCAAGCAATGCGTCGTCAGCCAGCTATCGAACAATCGACTATTTGTCGTAGATGCATTTTGTGGTGCTAATCCGGATACCCGACTAAGCGTTCGTTTTATTATGGAGGTGGCCTGGCAGGCCCATTTCGTGAGAAACATGTTTATTCGGCCAACCGCACAGGAGCTGGCCGAATTCAAACCGGATTTCACGGTCCTGAACGGGTCCAAAACGACCAATTTGGACTGGCAGACCATGGGGCTGCATTCGGAAAATTTTGTCGCATTCAATCTCACTGAAAAAATGCAGTTGATTGGCGGTAGCTGGTATGGCGGTGAAATGAAAAAAGGCATGTTTTCAATGATGAACTACCTGCTTCCCCTGCGCGGTACGGCCTCTATGCACTGCTCGGCCAATGTGGGCAAAGAAGGGGATACCGCAATATTTTTTGGCCTCTCCGGCACCGGCAAAACAACACTATCCACCGACCCCAAACGCCAGCTAATCGGGGATGATGAGCATGGCTGGGACGATGATGGCATCTTTAATTTCGAAGGCGGTTGCTATGCCCAGACCATTCGCCTGAGCCCGGAAGCCGAGCCAGATATCCACAAAGCGATCCGTCGGGACGCGCTGCTGGAGAATGTGGTGGTGCGGGATGATGGTACGGTGGATTATGATGATGGCTCGAAAACCGAGAATGCGCGGGTGTCTTATCCCATTTATCACATTGATAATGTTGTCACGCCCGTTTCCAGATCCGGCCACGCACGGAAAGTAATTTTTCTCTCTGCGGATGCGTTTGGTGTCTTGCCGCCGGTATCAATACTGACCCCGGAGCAAACAAAATACCACTTCCTGTCCGGGTTCACGGCCAAGCTTGCGGGTACCGAACGAGGGATTGATGAACCTACGCCTACCTTTTCTGCCTGTTTTGGGGCCGCCTTTCTCAGTCTCCACCCAACCCGTTATGCTGAGGTGCTGGTGAAACGAATGGAAGCGGTCGGCGCTCAGGCATATCTGGTTAACACCGGTTGGAATGGAACCGGGAAACGTATTTCAATCCAGGATACCCGGGGCATCATCGATGCGATCCTGGATGGTTCAATCGACCGTAGTGAAACAACAACGATGCCTTATTTCGATCTTGTCGTACCCACCGGCTTGCCGGCGGTGGATAGTACTATTCTTGATCCCCGGAACACCTACAGGGATGAATTGGAATGGGATCAAAAGGCCTTGAACCTGGCCCGGCTATTTGTCGATAACTTTCGCCAGTATGAAGACAACGACGAAGGCAAGGCGCTGGCCCAGGCCGGACCAGCATTAAGGAACCCCTAACGGACAGGGTACCCGCACATCAGAGGTATTTTCGTTAACTTCAACTATAGCCCCGATCCAGGTTGTCAGGCTGAAAATTGATTGTCAGTACGGCAAATCAGAAACTCTGCCGCCAGCCGATATAGAAGGTATTGTCATGTCCCAGATCGGGTTCGCTCACCGGGTTTTTGGTGTAGGAATAATGGGCAAAAAGATCACTCTTCTGGCTCAGGCGATAGCCGTAATAGGCCTCAAAAATTTTCTCCTGATCAGCACCATCGAATGACAGGTTGGAACGTTCAAATCCAATCGCGCCCGTTTTCCGGTTTTGCGAAGTTGGCAGGGTCAGGGTGGCGCTACCGGAAGTAGTTTGCATCGGGCTTGAATAAGACAGGCCAAAATTGCCACGGGGAGAGAATACATTGCTTACCAGGACGCCGACGCCATAGCCTTCGGTCCGAATGTCACTAAACTCATCCAGCAGGCCCTGGTCTGCTTCTTCAACCTTACTCGAACCCTGAAAATAGCCGCCGATCAGGGCCACATCTGGTGATAGATCCCACGATCCGTTAACGCCCACATAATAGGTATTGGTCTTGTCGGTACTGAATGCGCCATCTGAAGCGCCGCCCAACAGGTTTCCATCTTCCAGCAGCGCTCCCATCTGGAAGCCAAGCTGAAAGCTTTCCTTTTGTACCCGGTTTTCATACAGGATGCTGTTGCTTTGAATGCCGTTTTGCTCCTGGTCGTCGATCACAGAGAGGCCCAGGCGATGGCTGTTTTGTTCCCCGTTCCAGCCAAACTTGAAGGTCGAGCCCTGGGAGGAATAACCCAGAATCGGGGTTGTAAAAACCTGGGTATACAGGAATTGAGCGGCGGTGTGGTTTGATTGTGCCTTATCGGTGAAAGACAGGGCACCAAACTCGGCGGACAAATCGGCGTTCAGTCCCATGGCGTAATCGGTGAGGCCGTTATCGACGTAATGACGAAAGCCGATTCGACGGGTTTCATCCGCGTCCAGGCTCAGGTTAAACGTGTCTGGATCATACGGATCGTAGAGATTTTCCACCAGGGCAAAAGTCTGGCTGTACTCGGATACCGCGAGGGGGGTCACTGCCAGTGGATTCTGGCGGGCGTTAAACAATCCGAAAATCGGGGTGTTACTTGTGGTTTGTGCGCGAACCGACAGATCAACATTGAAGCCGCGGCCATATTTGTCGACAAAAATTGTTTTCTTCAAATCTTCTTTTTTATTGTTGATTGAGTAGAAAACAGCGCCTCCCAAAGCGAGCGCACCCAACGCCAGACCCACGCCACCTCCCCCGCCACTACTGCCACCACCGGCGTCAGGAATAGTTCCCGCACCTACTGCCGCCATTGCGGCATTAAAGTCAACAGCACCATGACCGTATACGGCATCAACCCCGGGGTCCCCGAGGTCAAAAGCACTATCAAAAAGAATTTGCACTACTTGCTCCGGTGACAGAAATGAATAGGTTTCAGCTACCGCAGCGGCAACGGCGGCGATGCGTGGGGTTGCCATAGAGGTACCTACCCAGCCATTGATGGGCGACACCACATCCGCCACCAGGAAAAAATCCTGTAAATTACCCGCTCGATTGCTGGCCGCCCAAATTACGCCGTTTTCTATACCACCGGCGATAATTCCCTTACCGCCCAGGCTTGGGACCTTAGTTGCGTCTCCAGTAGGGCCGGGGGCAGCGGCATTACCCGCCTGAATGACCAGAATAGTCCCGGCGTTGGTCACCGCCTGTAGCGCACTTAGGCTGGTATTGGTAATACTGCCAATGGAATGAGAGGCGGCATGAGGCTTCTGGGTGGCGACATAGTTAAACGCGGCATCGAGCGCCGCGGGTGTCGTTCTAAAATTGGAGTCATAGGCTTTAACCGGAATGAACCGGGTGTTGGGAGCAGCCGTAGACCCTGAAACAGCACTGGAGGTTCCATGCTGGGCGGGCTGGTCATCGACGGCACTTCCACCGTTAATGGTGTTAATGCCAGCACTGACGAGGCTGCCACCCAGAACGCCCGGGTCTAGACCAGTATCAACAATTGCTACCACTCCAGCATGACCTGATTGAACGGAACCGGCAAAAACGATGGCGGAGATGGCAATAGACAGAAGTTTTCTCATTACAGGGGATACCTTGACAAATTAAGCAATTCGGATGGTTGCGTAAGTTAAACTGTTTCGCCGGACATATCAATCCTGATTGGCGACGAAAAAATTTCCAATCTCTGGGCGCTGCAGCATCGTACATATCAACTTTTGGCCTGATCGGCTAAAATCGCCAGCCTTCATATCGGCGATAATATTGGTGATGCGGGCATCGACAACTGGCAGGCCAGTGACCAATGCCGGGAGCACGCAATTCTACAAACACCCAGGCGATGGTAGATATATTTTCTCTTAACCAGCTTATCCGGACCACTGATGGACCCTATGTGGCAGGTGAGGCGGCGCACGGAGAGTTTGCTTATTCCGACGGTGCAGAAACCGAGCAGTACCTGTATCAGGTGCTGACCGAGGCAACTGATTTGAGCTCTCGGTCGCCGCAACTACAGCAGAAAATCATCGACTGGCCGAGTGAGTACCACCTTTCGAGCGACCGCTCCAACCTGTTGCGACCCTTCAATCTGGATTCGGTTTCGACGGTGCTGGAGTTAGGCTCCGGCTGTGGTGCGATTTCCAGGTACCTGGGAGAGCAGGGTAAACTGGTCGATGCGGTAGAAGGTAGCAGGGTGCGAGCGAACCTGGGCAAGCTGCGCTGTCGTGATCTTGACAATGTTCGGGTGATCAATGCCAACTATAATGACCTTGTGGTTCCGCAGGGTCACTACGACCTCATTTTGTTTATCGGTGTGATCGAATACGCGCACAAATTTCATCCCGATGCTGATAGCGACTACGCTGCCGCAAACATGATCCTCGAGCGGGCAAAAACCCATATGAAGCCGGACGGGGTGGTGATGGTTGCGATCGAAAACCGGCTCGGCCTGAAATATATGCTGGGAGCCCATGAAGACCATTATGCCAGGCGATATATCGGAATCAATGGATATCGTCATTCTGCCGGCATCTCCACTTATAGTCGTCAGCAATGGGATCAGTTGGTTGATCAGGCCGGGTTTTCTGATCGGGCCTTTAGCTATCCTTTCCCCGATTACAAAATTCCTCGAGTGCTGCTGGCTGAAGAATATGTTCGCCACAACGCTCACGCCAGTAACCATCTGGAGGGGATGTTATCAAGAGATTACTTCGCCCCGGTCAAGCGCTCAGCCACTGAATCAATCTGCTGGCAGGCGGCCAGTAACGGAGGGTTTATCGGTAATATTGCCAATTCCTTCTGCATTTTAATGGGCAATGATGCCAGCGCTATTGAGCGGATGCAGGCCTTCGATTTTTGTCATGGACCTGGCAGTTCACGGAAGAATCAGTTTGCTGTGATCACGACCAAGCCCTCGGGCCGTGATATTGTGATGAAAGTCCCGGTATGCGTAGAGCGGCCGGACACAGGCCCAGTAGTCACTCAGCAGTTAGCCGAGCAACAGTTTATTGGCGGAACGCTGTTATCGGCACAATGGCTACGGACAATTCTGATTTATATGCGGCGGGAAGAGTTCGAGCAGGAGCTACAGGAATACTATGCTTTTCTGGGTCAGAAAGCGCAACCGGACACCCTTTCCATAGACCTGCTGCCAATCAATATACTGGTGGACGAGGCCGGGGACTGGCAGGTGTTTGATCAGGAGTGGCAGGTAAACTGGTCTCTGACAAAGGAATATTTGCTGTTTCGCGCCCTCCTGACGTTCATTGTCAGCAATTGGGTTTACCTAAAAGACTATCTGCGCTGGCTGGAGCTGCAAACGGTGCGGGATTTTGTCGAATACGGATTCCATGTCAATATGATCCATTTAAGTGAAAATGTGGACAGCTTTATTGACCAGGAGAACCGGTTTCAGAAAGCCATCGCACGTGACGAGGATGCCCAGGATGTAACCGCGTTGTTGGCCACCGTATTTGATTTCAGCGAAGGTAACGAGTCAATTTTCACCTCAATATACTGGCGACATGGCGAGCAGGGATTCGATGAAACCAACAAGTCAACGACGGAAGTAATTCCGGGTCAGGAGCTGCAACAGCTTCGTTTTCAGTTGCCGCAAAATGCTAAAATTGACAGTATCAGAATTGATCCATTTGATATTCGTAACCCGGGAGATGTGGGTTTTTATCAATTAACTTCATTGCAAATAGGGCATTCGGAAGGCGGCCAAAATCAGGTTCACTGGAGTCTGCAAGGCGCGGAATCAATCGCTTCGGCCTGCCGCGCGTCCAGCGCCGTATATAGCGCCAGTGGCGAACACGCCAGTTGGATCGCGACCACAGATTTTCCCAAGATGGAATTCGACTTGCCGACATTGATTGCAGCTGACCCGGATTGCCCGTTATATCTCGATATCGATCTGCGTATTGCCCGCACAATGGAATACACACTGGCCTACAATCACTACCTGGTTACCGTTGAGCAGGCGAAAAAGACAGGAACAAGGGCGCTGCAAAATCTCCAGTCGATGAAAGTAGTCAATGATTTCCTGGTGGCCAAGGCCGAGAGCCTGGAAATAAACAGCACCAAAACCATTGCAAAGCTGGAAAACGATCTGGCAATTACGCGAACTGAAATCAAAACCATCAAGGCGGGCAGGCCCTTTCGTCTTGCGGCAAAAATAATCAGCTTGCTGGCGCCGCTACAAAAGTTGGCAGGAAGAAAATAGCCGACATGCCAGTCCCCCTCATATCCGTTGTTATCCCGGCCTATAATCATGAGCACTTCATTGGTGCGGCCATAGATTCGGTGCTAAACCAAACTGTCGATGATCTCGAACTGGTGATTGTAGATGACGGCTCCACAGATCAAACAGCCGCGGTAATCAAGTCTTATTCCGACCCCAGGGTTTCCTATACCTGGCAGCAAAACAGGGATGCTTTCAATACCATCAATCGTGGTATGGCAATGGCCAGGGGGGAGTTTATATCGATTCTGAATTCCGATGATATTTACACCCAGGACCGGCTCGAAAAGTTACTTGCTTTTGCGCGCGAGAATAAGGCCAATTGCGTTATTTCAGACGTTATTCCGATATCCGATGATGGCGCGGAACTCAGTGACCCCGGGTTTGGCTGGAACCAATGGCATCAGCGAAATCGGCAGGTTTATTTTGCACAAAAGGATCTCTACGCAGGATTTCTTCACGGTAACATGATGGTCACAAC
>CAYOGN010000020.1:0-49389 GCA_964403545.1 uncultured Gammaproteobacteria bacterium | reverse complement strand
GTAGCCTGTTATCATTGATTTGATCAGGTTTTCACGGTGAATCAAGCTCGACAAAAGAACTCCTGCAACATGAACAAAAATCAGAAATAACGTCAGGTTAGCTAGACTTTCATGTATCTCTTCCCAAATGCTTTCCGATTGTTCCCTGTCGTCATCAGCATAAGTCTCCGAAATTTGTTCAACGTTAATATCGGCCAGTGGACCTTTGCCGGCGTCCCAGACCTTAATCTGAGAGTTTTCTTGCTCTTTCAAACTTGAATGCATATGCATAAAACCCTGGTAATTAAGAAGGAAAATCCAATCCGGCATTCTATTTTGATAGCCGTATGAAGACCTAAACTTGATATCAATCAAAATTGGTGATGGAAAAAATTGCAAGTAGTACATGTATGCACCGAAAACAGTCGTTTCGTTTGCATCAAGCAAGACACCAACGACCATCAGTGATTTCCAGGAGAAACGGCTTAAAAAATATTGTTGAACTGAAGTTATACAGCTAACTGACTAATTACTGTTTCAGAACACGGCCATCTCGTTAAATGGCTCTAAAACTTCTTCATCGAGTATTCAGCCGAAATTTAGCATGAGCATAAAATTGTCTACAAATGGGTAAAGCAAACATTTTCAGGGATCGTAAAATCGTATGCAAATTGCTCACCGGTCAATTTGAGATCTCACAACAATGCCCAGATAGAGGAAGCAGAGGTATAGTAATATACTCCCAATCTTTGAACTCGTTGAGGCATCGAATGGCGGAGAATCGTCGTCCTGGTAAACTTGCTGTCATCTTGCACGCCGATATTGCAGGATCGACCGTGTTGGTACAGCGAGATGAACATGCGGCTCACGAGCGTATCCAAGATACCTTTCGACGCTTTGATAGTACCATCGTAAAATACCACGGTCGTGTGTGTGAGCTGCGGGGTGATGCGTTACTAGCCGAGTTTGACCGTGCCTCAGACGCAGTAATTTCTGCTTTAGCCTTTCAGGCTGAACAGGCTGAGTACAACGCACAACTAAATGACAACATTCGACCCATCGTGCGCGTGGGTATAGCGATGGGGGAAGTCATAATCGCTGACAATACGGTGACCGGAGCAGGGGTGGTGCTCGCGCAGAGGGTGGAACAACTTGCTGAACCAGGTGCTGTATGTATTACCGCCGCGATTCATGAGGCGCTACCACAGCGAATGCCCTTTGACCAGGAGAGTCTCGGTGAACAACAGGTTAAGGGATTCGATGATCAGGTCAGAGTCTATGTGGTAAGCCTGAGTCCTGGCACTTCGATACCCGAGCCCGAAACTCAACTCCAACCAAGATCAGAGACCCCCAAATTACCGGACAAGCCCTCTATTGCTGTGCTTCCATTCACCAATATGAGCGGCGACCCTGAGCAAGAGTATTTCGCCGATGGCGTGGTGGAAGACATCATCACTGACCTCTGTCGGTTCAAAGAACTTCTTGTAATTGCGCGTCACTCATCATTTTCCTACAAAGGAAAATCGATCAAAATTCAAGAAGTGGCAAATGAGTTGGGGGTGCGCTATGTGGTTGAGGGAAGCGTACGAAAAGCCGCTGATCGTATACGGATTACAGCACAGCTTATAGATGGGGCGGATGAAAGCCATCTGTGGGCAGAGCGGTACGATCGAGAGCTTCACGATATTTTCGATATTCAGGACGAAATTGTTGAGACTATTGTTGGAACGGTGGTTGCTCGTGTAGAGCGCCACGGTATGGAGAGGGCTGATCGAAAAGCACCTCAGGACCTCCAGGCTTATGATCACGTTCTGCAGGCCAGGGCGGTGTTATGTGATAGTGCAGAGAATAACCGCCGATGCCGCGAACTCTATGAGTGTGCCTTGCGTGCCGATCCTCGCAATGCAGAAGCATGCAGCGGTATTTCCATTACCCACGGACTTGACCATATCAGTGGTTGGGCAGAATCACCTGATTTTTCACGCGAGGAGGCAATGCGCTATGCACTAAAGGCGGTTGCTCTGGACGATGACAGTAGTAATAGTCATAATCAGTTGGGGTTTACGCGACTATTCAACCGCGAGTACGAGCTGGCCGAGTTTCACCTCGACAAAGCGTTGCTCCTGAACCCGAACCACTCCGGCGCCTGGGCATATAAGGGACTGTATTTCATCTACACCGGGAAACCAGAAGATGCGTTGTCTGTTCTGGAACAGGCAGCCCGTCGCAACCCGTTCAATCACACCTGGTACTTGTGGTTCGTAGGATTGGCCTACTACTGCGCACGGCGATACCAGGAAGCTATCCAGCCGCTTCGGCGTTCTATCGATCACAACCCGAAATTCATCGCTCCCAGACGTACCCTGGCTGCATGTTATGCCCAACTGGGTAAAAGCAAAGAGGCTGCGAAACAGACCGAAATGATCCTGGACCTGGACCCTGATTTCTCGCTAGAAAAACTATCAAGTATGCTTAGTTATCGTGATTCTGCCGACCTGGAACATTACCTGGAAGGGCTTCGTAAAGCCGGGCTTCCGGACTAGCATCCAGCCCCAGGATACTTATGGTCTGAACTACGTCCGCAATCTGATGGCCGTTTTGCTCCGCCTGTTTTTTAAGCGCGGCCACAAGATCTGCGGAGTATTTTGCCTGGCTGCCATCGGCAAGCAGTAAATTATTCTCGAAGCCAACCCGGGCATGTCCGCCCTGTTCAATGGCCGATAAAGCACAATCCTGCTCATGGCGACCAAACGCGCAGACAAACCAGTCCATCGCCAGATCCCCTTTCACCCGCAAAAAAGGTTCAATATCCTCCGGCACTGATTCACGGTGCTCTATGTACCTGCCGAGGACAAACAATACGCATTGTTTGGTCGCCGGAATTACACCCTGATTTTGCAGTTCCATTAATCGGGTCAGATCCTGTGCATCAAAAACGATGTGTTGTACATGGATATTATTATTCGCGTTCCAATGATAAAACGCCCGGGCATGATCGAGATCACCGCCCTTCCCTGCCATTTCTCTCACAGCGATGCTGATCATTTTCGGGTGAACCGCATAAACACAATCGGCTTGTTCATGGGGTGTGTATTGTCCCACGGCCTCAGTGGTCATTTGCACTAACATTTCCGGCACCCGCAGAGACATTTCAGCAATCAATTCCAAATACAGGCCCGGGTCGAGAACATGCTCTTCCTGTTTTCCCCTTACATGGCCATGGAGTATGCTTGCACCGGCCCGATAACAACGTAAGGCTTCGCTGACGGTCTGGTCAATACTGACCGCTAACCAAGGATGATGCTGGCGTGTTTTTCTGGCGCCATTTGGCGCTGCCATAATGATTGCTGGTTGATTCATTGGTTTGGCAGATTTTTAACGAACGGTGGTAGCAAGATCTACGGCGAGAGAAAGTTTGTCCACCAACTCTTCGATTTGCTCATCATCGATAATAAATGGCGGCGCCAGCAATACGTGATCGCCTCGCTGTCCATCGATGGTTCCGCCCATGGGATAACAGATTAATCCTGCTTCAAAGGCGGCCATTTTCAATTTCTTGTTAACGCCGAGATAAGGGTCAAATGGCTCTTTGGAGTATTTATCGCGGACCAGTTCAATCCCGCGGAATAGTCCCCGACCCCGAATATCGCCGACATAGGGATGATCAGTAAATCGTGATCGAAGCGCAGTATCCAGCTTAACGCCCTGCTCTATGCACCGGGGTAACAAATTGCGTTGAATCAGGGCGTTCACCACCGCCAGTCCGGCAGCACAGGCCACCGGATGCGCCTGGTAGGTATGGCCATGCTGAAAGAACCCACTACCGTCCTCAATTGCCTGGTAAATCTCTTTACTGCACAACATTGCACCAATGGGTTGATATCCGGCACCCAGACCCTTTGCAATGGTCATAATATCCGGCGCGATGGCTTCCTGTTCGCAGGCATACAAGGTTCCTGTTCGGCCCATACCACACATCACCTCATCCAGGATCAGCAGTACCCCGTATTGATCGCAAATTTCACGAATTCGGCGGAAATAACCTTCCACTGCCGGTACCGCACCCAGGGTCGCTCCCACCACGGGTTCGGCAATAAAGGCCATCACCTGTTCAGCCCCCAAAAGCAGTATTTCCCGCTCCAGTTCATTGGCAATCCTGAACCCGTAATCTCGCTCCGATTCGCCTTCGTGTTGTCCACGATAGCTATAACAGGGACTTATATGGGTCGTATCATTGAGCAACGGGGAAAAGGGTTCTCGGCGCCACATGTTTCCCCCGGCGGCAAGGGCACCGAGGGTATTACCGTGATAACTTTGCAAACGCGAAATAACTCTGGATCTCGATGATTCGCCCTTCTCCAGAAAATACTGGCGCGCCAGTTTGATCGCCGCCTCCACCGCTTCAGACCCGCCGGAAATAAAATACACTCGATCCAGATCGCCGGGCGCATGCTGTATGAGCAGGTCTGCCAGTTGTTCCGCGGGTTCACTGCTGAAAAATCCGCTATGGGCAAATTCCAGTCTTTTCAGTTGCTGCGCAATGCTGGCGACAATTTCCGGATCACCATGCCCGAGGCAGGACACTGCGGCGCCACCGGAACCATCCAGATAACGCTTGCCATTGTGATCAATCAGGTAACAACCTTCTCCCTCCATCGCAATGGGAAGCAAGGACTTTGTATGGCGGGGGAACACATGGCTCATCGGTCTGGCTATTTTTTATGTGGTGGATTGGATAGATAGCGTATAGCAGAGCATTCCACCTGATTCAAGACAAGTTGTCCATCAACCCTCGGATTACTTCCCGTTTAGCAGAATGTGCACCGCTATGCTGGCCACATATCCCAGCGCAATGGCCCAACTCCATTTGAGGTGGGAGAAGAAGGTGTAATATCCTCTTGCCTGCCCCATCAGCGCCACGCCCGCTGCCGATCCAACCGATAGCAAAGAGCCACCGACGCCAGCCGTCATGGTGACCAGAAGCCACTGGGCCTGGTTCATTCCGATTTCAGGGCCTGGATTCATCGTGAGCACTGCGAACATGACCGGAATATTATCCACGATGGCCGAGAGTACGCCGACCGCGATATTGGAGAACGTGGGGCCCATCTCCGTATACATGGCGGTCGATATCATGTCCATATAGCCGATCGTGCCAAGGCCACCAACGGCCAGCACGACACCAAAGAAAAAAAGAAGCGTGTCCCATTCAGCCCGCGCCACCATTTCAAAGATATCAAAGGCCACTGGACTGCCCATGGCATGATCATCCCATAGTCCCTTTGGAACATCAGATTTGATCCGTCGTTTCAGATAATATCCAAAAAACTGCAGATAGGCGAGTCCGGTCATCATGCCAAGCATTGGCGGCAGGTGGAGGAAAAGGTGGAAGCTCACTGCGGTGATGATGGTGGCAAGGAACAAAATAATGACGATGATGGCACCCGGTTTCATCGCAACAGATTCATCAATACTCTGCGGCCTCTCGTCGGGGATAGCGAATTGCATGATCGCGGCCGGCACCAGCCAGTTAACCAGCGAAGGAACAAAAAGGGCAAAAAATGCCGTGAACGGGACATTCCCTTTCTGCCATACCATCAAGGTTGTGATATCACCAAAGGGGGAAAACGCTCCACCGGCATTGGCCGCAACCACTACATTTATACATCCGAGCGAGATAAATTTCCCATTGCCTGCGCCCACCGCCAATATGACTGCGCACATCAGCAGCGCAGTAGTCAGATTGTCAGCGGCCGGCGAAATGCAGAAAGCCAACAGGCCGGTCAGCCAGAATAGTTGTTTCAGGCTGTAGCCTTTGCTCACCAGCCTGGAGCGCAGCCATTCGAAAATATTGCGCTCACTCATTGTGTTAATGTAAGTCATCGCCACGAGCAGAAAGAGAAACAGTTCGGCGTATTCGAGGATATTGTGCCGTACAGCCTGTTCTGCTGTGTGCGACATACCATTTTTAGCATACACCCAGGCAATCATTGCCCAGATAATGCCCGCCGCCAGGATAACTGGCTTGGATTTGCGTAGACGTGTCACCTCCTCAAGCATCACCAATACATAGGCGGCTATAAATATTCCGATCGAAACAAAGCCGATCCAGTGTCCGGTCAGATCAAGAATTTTGGAATTATCGTGAAAGTTTTCTGCAATTACTATGATTATACTATTGCTGGAGCACTCACATCTGAAGAAATTTGAAATGCTGAAAACCCGGTTATTCCGATATATTGGGTGGAGCAGGATCGTCGGTCCGGCCGACCTTTGGATCCATTCACAGGCAAAATAACCTGCACCTTTGTATCTATTGCATTATTGAGCACCCTATAATTCGCTCTCTAACAGTGTTCAGGATCTCTCCCTTGCAACCTTTTTCGAATATTCGTGTTATCGATTTGACCCACGTCATCGCTGGCCCATTCTGCACCTATCAACTTGCGGTACTGGGGGCGGACGTAATCAAGATTGAGCACCCCGAAATGCCCGATTCTGTGCGCCAGGATGGAGCCAGCGATACGTTGAATGAAAAAGGAATGGGCTCTGTTTTTTTAGCCCAGAATGCCAACAAACGATCATTGGCGCTGGATCTCAAGTCGGATGAAGCGAAAGCAATCATGGGCCAACTGATTTCCAACGCCGACGTACTGGTAGAAAACTATCGCGCCGGTGCTATGGATGCCCTTGGGTTCGGCTACGATCAGGTCAAAGCCGTCAAATCGGACATCATCTATTGCTCACTGACCGGCTATGGTCAACAGGGTCCATTAGCAGGCAGAACCGCCTATGACAATGTAATACAAGCGATATCCGGACTGATGGCAGCCACCGGCGATGATGAAACTGCACCGGTCAAGGTAGGCCCCCCGGTGCTGGATTATGGAACCGGGGTCCAGGCAGCATTTGCTATTGCCGCGGCACTTTTTCAGCGTACGGTAACGGGTATAGGTCAGCGCATTGACATCGCAATGCTGGACGCTGCGATGATGCTGACCAGTACCAGCGCCACCCATTTAACCACCAGTGGCGGCTTGCCTTCACTAACAGGCAACAGTAGCGCGGCTAATGCAGGATACGGTTGTTTTAGTACCAGGCAGGGGTTGATTATGATTGGTGCCTATACCGGCGAACAGTTATACAACGCGTGGAAAGTAATGGGGGATGAAGAACATGGATTACAGTTACGACATCTCGCCAGCTACGAAATGCGTCAGCATCAGCAATCAGACTACTCACGTATAGCAGCAATCATGCTGACCGCCGATGCAGACGAGTGGGAACAGCGTTTTAATGAGGCAAAAGTACCGGCTGCCCGGGTTCGCACATTTGACGAAACGGCTGCGCATCCCCAAGTTGCAGCGCGCAGCGTTCTACAATCGGTAGAATTGGAGGGAGACCGGATTCCCTTGCCCACAGCGGCATTCAATTTTGAACACGGTGGCCCACAGCTCCATACCCCACCCCCACGACATGGTGAACATACCCGAGAAATCCTCGAGCAGGCGGGTTTCGATTCAGAGCAGATTGAACAATTCGATCGTGCTGGAACCATAAAACTTGATTGACGATTCAAACATCGACAATTTTTTCGAATTCCTGCAACCAATTGCCAGAAGCTCTTTAATCTAAAGGCTGCAAACTCATCCTGGTACTGACCAGTTGAAATTTTTGGTCTTGAAGTGACTCCCTGTCCTCCACAAATTTTTCATCCCGAAGGGACGATTTGCCGTTTTCTGATATCCCAATTCAGCGATTCGACTGGTTCACTCTGGTGGTATCAATACCAGTTTACCCGGAAAGCTTTTTGACAGAAATTCTTCCTGCGCTGTTGCAATGTCTCGAAGAGGATAGGTCTTCGAAATATGTGGTTGTATACGTCCTTCATTGATGAGCTTGACCAGTTCGCCAAATACTTCCTTCGGTTGAAAGGAGCAACCGAAAATTGTGATGTCATTGAGGTAAATGGTACGCAAATCGGCTTCGATGATCGGCCCGGCAATAGCACCGGAAACCGCATATCTGCCGCCAGGTCTTAATGCGTTTATAAAATGAACCCAGTCAGTTCCACCAACAACATCAATCACCGCTGTATATGCCTGTGATTCAGGCACTTCTCCACGGTTAATAACGATCTCTGCACCTGCCTGAACTACCACATCCTGTTTCGCTGAACTTGCAATTCCGGTTACTTTTGCACCACGTAATTTGGCCAGTTGAACAGCGGCAAGTCCTACACCACCGGATGCGCCTGTTATCAGTACGCTATCACCAAAGGAGACAGCGGCCCGGGTCAGCAAATTTATGGCAGTTCCGAACGCGCATGGTAATGCCGAAATTTCCACATCGCTCAATGGAGAATTGCTGACATCAAATAATCTGTCCGATGGTAACGTGCAATATTGTGCAAAAGCTCCGTCAAACTCAGACCCAATTGTTACAAATTTTGTCGGCTCGTCCGGCGTTGGGACTGGTTGGTTGGTCGGGCAGGTAACACGCATGCCAATCTCAAACCCTGTAACATCAGCCCCGAGAGCAACAATATTGCCGCAAAGATCACCACCCTGGATGAGGGGAAAGGGTAGCGCACCTGACCATCCACCATCTTCAATATCAGCTTCAGGATCGACTTCTTCTGTGCTGTCTGTCACATCGCTCGAATACCAGCCGATGCGTGTATTAATGTCTGTATTGTTCACCCCCGACGCTTTAACACGAACCACAACCTCGTCTGATGCAGGCCTCCGAACGGGAATATGATCATTCCAGACAAGTGTTTCCGGCCCGCCATGGCGAGTGAGTTGAATACCGCTCATAAATTCAGGAATATTCATCCTGTCCTCCAATAATATTAATATGCTTTTCTCCTTGCTACTGAAGACACCGGGACCAGGCGCAAATCCTCCGGATCCTCATCCCGTCCGCGAATGAAGTGATTGGCATGATTCTTATCGCAGGTTCCGGAATTTACCTCTTTTACCGAGAAAAAGTTCTGGACCAGACGACTGCATCTGATTCGCCGCTGAGATAACATCGCTTATTGCTGGTCAATTTTTTTCGATGTATGAATTTCGGATAGCCAGCTATGCGCAGATCTACACCAAATCTGAAACTGTGGAGTAAAAAGATCGCGCTGTTGCACCGTCCCCATACGGATATTGTGTACCTTTGGATCGTCCCCGGGTGATGCTGCATAAATACCAGAACCGCAATTTTCACAGAATGCCTGCTCGCGCTTATTTCCGCTGTCGCCGGTTTTTATATAAATTTTTGGCCGACCTTTCAATAACTGGAAATCGCCTGCCTGTACTATCCCTACCGTACGAAATGCCGACGCAGATAACTGCTGGCAGTCGGTGCAATGGCAGATGCCCACAGAATCAGGATCCAGCTCAGCTTCGTATGTGATTGCCCCACAGTGGCAGCTTCCATTAATTTTCATCGCTTATTTTGTGTTTAAAATTAAAATAGATTGATATGAACCATCGGAGTCAAACTACGCAGCAATCATGTAAAACTTTCTGAGTTTTTCCGTGATATGCCAGGTGCACCTTGTTCCCTTTGCAATGAAGAATGAATCCCCTGCAGTAAATGTTTCGGATCCGCTGTCTCCATTGGTCAACGTTACTGATCCCGAGATTACTGTCATCATTTCGTGGACAGGATAGCTCTCGATACTTTCTTTGCTTGGCGCACATTCCCAAACCCCGGTAAGGATGGACTCATCCCCGGTCTGGAAAGATGTATTGTTTAATTCAGTATGATCGTCGGAAGTAAAAAATTCCTGCGCGGTCATACTTGACGGCTGCATCCCGTTTTCCGGATCGCCATCGGGAAGTAGTCTGTAGAACGTATTCTTCATTGAAAATTCCTCTTTGTAGTGTCTGGAGCCATGGATCTCCTGCCGTTAGTATAGAACACCTGCGCAGCAGGCACAAAAGCACACCAGATTTTTTGTTTGACAACACGGGTCAAAGGCTGGCGGAGATTTCCTCCTTGCGCCGGAGGACATAGGCTTCCATTTCTTCGCTGATTGCCGGATCGAGTTCAGGCTGCTGATATTCCGCCAGTTTCTGTTGCCACACCCCGGTAGCTCGCTGGGTGGCTGTCTTTGCACTATCCATTTCCCATACTTCAAAATTTCGCCAGTCGGACAGCGTTGATTCGTAGAACGCATCTTTGTAGCGTGCCAGGGTATGTGGATGATCGAAAAACTGACCCCCGGTAGGGGTTTCAGAAATCGCTTCCCAGGCCAGCAGGTCATCATTGATCTCAAATGGTTTGACCGTCTCCGCGAGCATCTGTAACAACTCCACATCGAGGATAAATTTTTCAAATGAAGCGGTAAGGCCTCCCTCCATCCAGCCTGCGGCGTGATACAACAAATTGGAATGACCCATAAAACACGACCAGAGCGACATTTCCGCTTCGTAGGCCGCCTGGGCATCGACAACATTGGCGCTGGCGGAATTGCTGCAGCGAAAAGGCAGGCCATATTTTCTCGCCAGTTGACCGGAAGCCAGTACCCCACGGGCATATTCAGGCGTCCCAAAGGCAGGCGCACCGGTGCGCATATCCACATTTGATGTGTAACTGCCATACATCACCGGTGCTCCAGGATTCGCTAATTGGGTTAAGACGATGCCTGACAAGGCCTCCGCATTCTGCTGTGACAATGCGCCCGGCAAAGTGGTTGCGGTCATTGCACCCATCAGGGTAAATGGTGTCACTGCCACGCACTGACCATGGCGCGAAGTGGCAATTAATCCATCCGCCATATCGCCATCGAAGCGACGTGGTGAATTTACCGAAATAATGGTGATACAGGATGGAGAATCCTCCATTTGTTGCAGTGAAAGACCACGGGAGATCGCGGAGATATGAATGCCGTCCATAGCCCTGTCTTCACCGATGCTGGTATTTAGCCAGCATTTGTCGGTCAACGTCGCATTGGCCATATAGCAATCGAGGTGACGGGAAAATGCCTGCAATTCCATTGGTGGTGTTGGCTGATTACCGGTAGCATGAATCACGTCAAAGGATTGCACCAGCTTGAGCAGTTTGCAGTAGTCTGCAAAGTTTCCGTTACGACGTCCATTGATATTGTCATGCACATTGGGTGGACCACCGACCGAAGTTGTACAGATAGAATTGCCCCCTAATACCATCCTATTTTCCGGATTTCGGGGAGTCAGGATAATCTCTGCAGGCGCGGTCTCCAGTGCTCTATATATGATTTCTCTATCCAGCCGAACCTGGCCAGTTTTATCGTCGACTTCGGCACCGGCCTGGCGAAACAGGTCACGGGCTTTTTGACCCATAAATTCGATTCCAACCTGTTCAAGAATGCGCAACGAAGCCTGGTGAATAGCCTCCAGATTGTCATCACTCAGGATTGATACCGGTGCCATTCCACTACGGATCGATTTATAGTTAACGTTCCTCGAATGCGAAACTGTAGATCCAGAGCCACCTTTGCGGCTTCTCTTTCCCCTTCTGGCCATGAATAGATAGTGCCCCGGTGTCTATGAAGAATCGAAATTAGACCGCCGTTACGCGCTCACCGGTCTTGAATTTACGACTATTGATGGAGTGATGCCGACAGGAGAAAGGGTTTTATCTCTCTATGTCCTGTCAATAACACGTTCTTCATGGGGCGTGCGGCCGTAAAGATCGCGATAGGATTTAATAAAATGAGAATGTGAAGAAAACCCCGATGCGATGGCCACGTCGAGACCTGATTGAGAAGTATACAAAAGCAGCTGGCGTGCAGTCTCCAGGCGTAACCCAAGATAGTGTCGCTGCGGTGTTGTTGCACGATACTTTTTAAACAGACGTTCCAGTTGGCGTAGAGAAACCCCGACATGACCGGCGACCTCCTGGGGTGACAGAGGATCTTCAATATTATTTTGCATCAGATCGATTGCCTCTGCGAGTTTGGGCGACAGACGAATCAGATCGTATTTTCCTTCCATTCGTTGCTGGTCTTCAGATGTGCGCAGTCGATCATGCTGGTACATTTGGGAAATTTTCCTGGCGACCTCATGACCACAATCCATCTCCACCAGCTTCAACATCATATCCAGCGCAGCGGTACCTCCGGAACAGGTAACCCGTTCCCGATCAATTTCATAAATACTGCGAGTGCTATTCAGCTTTGGGTAAAGCTCACGAAAAACCGGCAAATTCTCCCAATGAATAGTACAACGATAATCCGCCAACAATCCGGCCCTGGCTAATATGAAACTACCCGAGCTTGCGCTACCCATCATCATTCCTTTACGTGACAATCGCGCGAGTTGATTTAAAATTTTCTCGTCAGAGAAGTTTTGAGTATCATTGGCTGAAATTAAAAATATACGATTGCAGTCCTCTACCTCACTTAGCGACCCATCAACATCGACACAGATCTTGCTACTGGATTCTACCCGTTGTCCATCGACAGATATAATTCTCCAATGATAGGCTGTTCGACCTGCGAACCGGTTTGCGGTGCGCATACAATCCAGCATACAGCTAAAGGGGATCAGGGGAAACTGATCGAACAATACCAATACAATTTCAATGGTCATCGCACCGTCCCGTTTCACACTGATTGAGGTTTTCAAGTTCTTAATGAGTGAATTTTACAGAGGATAAACCTGGTGGGGTAAACCTGGTGCCTTTTTGTATCGGGACAACAGCGGGTAGACTTCAATGATAAGTTTACCCGCTGCTTCTTTAAAGACAGCAATTACTTGCCCTGGTGTTATCCGGAATCTCGCGTTCCGGTTGCGTCAAAGCCGGTGGCATCGCCGGGTTTTCAGTTAGTGCCGTAGTAAATTGAAATCAGGCCGCCGCCTCCAGAGCCTGACTGATATCGGCAATGATATCGTCGATATGTTCGATACCAACAGAAATTCTCACCATATCCCGGCTTACCCCTGCGGTTGCCAGTTCTTCATCATTGAGTTGGCGATGAGTGGTTGACGCCGGATGGCAGGCCAGTGATTTGGCGTCACCAATATTCACCAGGCGGAGGATCATTTGCAGTGCATCGATAAATTTGGCACCGGCTTCTTCACCGCCCTTAATGCCAAAACTCAAAATTCCAGAAGCTTTTCCCCCAGTGATCTTTTCACACAGGGCATGATCCTTGTGACTCTCCATGCCAGCATAATTCACCCAGCTGATCTGATCATGACCAGCAAGATAGTTGGCTACTGCGAGCGCATTTTCGCAGTGTCGTTCCATCCGCAATCCCAGTGTTTCCAGACCCTGCAACACCAGAAAAGCACTGTGGGGCGAAATTGCCGAGCCGGTATTCCGTAATGGCACTACGCGACAGCGTCCGATATATGCAGCTGGACCCAGCGCCTCTGTATAAACCACTCCATGGTAGGAAGGATCGGGCTGGTTCAGCATTGGATATTTCTCTTTATTGGCAGCCCAGTCAAATTTTCCGGAGTCAATGATCACCCCACCAATGGTTGTACCATGGCCGCTGATGTACTTGGTCAGGGAATGGATCACGATATCGCAACCATGTTCAATGGGTCGACAAAGATAGGGGGTGGGCACAGTATTATCGACGATAACCGGAATTCCGTGACGGCGGGCTATGTCTGATAGTGCATCGAGATCAACTATATTGCCTAACGGATTACCGATGGATTCACAGAATATCGCCTTAGTATTGTCATCGATCAGAGCCTCAAGACCGGCGTGATCATTCGCCGAGGCCATTCTCACTTCTACACCCTGGTTAGGGAGTCCATGGGCAAACAGGTTATAGGTACCACCATATAATTCAGTGGTACTGACGATATTATCCCCAGCCCTGGTAATACATTGAATGGAATAGTTGATGGCCGCCATGCCCGAAGAAGTCGCTAATGCAGCTATTCCGCCTTCCATCGCCGCGAGACGCTGTTCCAGCACATCCTGGGTGGGATTCATTATCCGGGTGTAGATATTTCCCACGACTTTGAGATCAAAAAGATCGGCACCATGCTGGGTGTTATCAAAGGTGTAGGATGTTGTCTGATAGATCGGAACTGCAGCTGAATTCGTTGTGCCTTCAGATTCATATCCGTGATGTAGTGCCAAAGATTCTAGTTTCATTATTTTCCTCACTTGTTGGTTATACAGGGTTCCAGTTTGCCTGCTATGGTATCGGTTTTCAAGATAGCGATGGAAGAGATTCAGCACCGCCATTGAAGGCCCCCTGGAAGGCAAGCAATTAAAGCCTGTAAACAGCGGCATTCATTTCGCTTTCGCATGGCTGGCGTTTAATCCTGATACCATCGTTTATCAACTGGATTGATTGGCAATTTTGCATTTCAGGTTATCATAGGCAGAACTGGTCAGTACTCCAACCCTTCTGGATTGATGAGTCGGGGTGCTCGTATCCATTCACGGTAATCGTAATTGTGCTCTACATGCAATCTCTGGGATCCCTGTGTCATGGGCGCGACAATAACTTTAATCTGCTCAGGTTTGGCGCCGCCGCTACGGTAATCCTTAGCCACAGTATTCTGCTTTCCGGTCAGGTGACTAGTGCGATCGCCTGGATTCTCGGTTATTTTGCGGTCAACTGTTTTTTTGTCATCAGCGGTTTTCTGGTTTGCCGGAGTCTGTTGCTGCGTTCAAACCTGAAGCACTACGCAATTTCCCGCGCCTTGCGTATCTATCCCGGGTTGATCATTGCCGTACTGATCAGTGTATTTGGATTTGGTATGGTCCTTACGACCATGGAGCCTTCGCTGTTTCTTGATCACTGGCAAACCAGGCAGTTCTTGTTTCATAACAGCCTTTTGGCTATTGGTGAGGTCGAAGTTTACCTGCCCGGATTATTTCTCACCAACCCGATGACTGGTCAGGTAAATGCTCCGTTATGGACTCTTCAATACGAGTTGGGCATGTATATCCTTGTTGCACTGATATTCGTCGGTGCACGATTATTTGGCAAAGAAAACTATCAGAAGATTTTCTGCACCCTGATTTACACCCTGGCACTGATCAGTATGCTGGCGTATCTGGCTAATATCTCACAACAATCTGCCACCATTAGCGTTGTTGCCAATATATCCAGATTTTGTGCAATGTTTTTTATGGGTGCAACTTACTACCTGTTGCGGGACAAGATCCCCATGGGAACCATGGTGGCGATCCTGTTAACAGGTCTGATCCTGGCAAGCAATTCCATAAGACCGCTGTTTGTCACCATTACTTACCTGTCAATTGGTTATCTGTTGCTATATCTCGCCTATATTCCCGCAGGTTGGTTACGCACCTTTAACCGGGTTGGAGATTATTCCTATGGGATGTACGTCCTCGCTTTTCCGGTTCAACAAATGCTGGTTCAGCAGTGGCCGCAAATCGGGGCTCCGGGACTGTTTGCTGCTTCCATGTTGGTGACTGTTCCCGCTGCGATGCTGTCCTGGCATCTGATCGAAAAACCCTGCCTCAGATTAAAACCTGGCAGATCAGACCCAACAAAGTCCTGATTCAGGATTCCAGCGCAGCGATTATCTGATGATGAAAATCCTTGCCACTAAACCGGCAGAGTTCCTGAAGACCGGTTGGACTGGTTACGTTGACCTCGATTAATAGCCCGCCGATAATATCGATACCGGCAAAAAACACGCCTTGCTCCATCAGACCCTGCTTGACAGCGGCACAAATATCCATATCTCTGGAATCGAGTTCGACCGCATGAGCACTCCCCCCCTGATCAAGATTATTGAGTTCTTGTCCCTCGGCGTGCAGTCGCAATATGCCACCCAATGGTTCACCATTGAGCATCAGAATACGCTTGTCGCCATCCACGGCCGCCGGCAAAAATTCCTGGGCGACTACCCAGTGACGACCCTCATGGGTCGCCGAGTGCAGGACAGCATCGTTTTCGCCTGACTGATAAAAAACAATTCCTTTGCCACCAAATCCATCTACTGGTTTGACCGTAATCTTGTTCTGACTGCGGGCAAATTCCCGGATTTCTTCAACGCTATTTGAAACGATTGTTTGTGGGGTAAATTCCGGAAAATAAAGTGCAGCGAGTTTCTCATTCCAGTTACGAATCCCGGAGGGCCGGTTTAACACCCGGGTTGACGCAGGCAGATAGTCCAGTAATAGCGTGGTATAAAAGTATCTGCGATCAAAAGGTGGGTCGGTACGCAACCAGACCGCGTCAGTTTGTGCCAATGGAATGGACTCCCCGGACAGTACGGTAAATGGATTTTCATGCTCGTCATTTACCCTCACCCATTGCACGGTGGCATATAACTGATCATGCTTAAGCCACAACCCTTGCTGATCGAGATAACATACCTGATGCCCGCGTTCCTGACAGGCCCGCATCAGGAAATAAGTAGTATCTTTCCACGCCTTGACCGATTCAAGGGGATCCATAATAAACGCGTGTTTCATCGCAATTAAATTATTGGTTTCAGTGAACAGAATTTCCCGTTTGCTGGCGACTATTTCGGGTATCCCAGGTTTTTTAGCGATTCCGTAATCTCATCCAGTATTGCAGGATCATCGATAGTAGCCGGCATTTTCCATTCATCACCATCGGCGATTTTCTTCATCGTACCCCGCAGAATTTTACCTGATCGGGTTTTGGGCAACCGCTTGACAATAACAGCCAGTTTAAAAGCGGCAACCGGGCCAATTTTCTCCCTGACAAGGGAAATTGCTTCGCGGACAATTTGCTCATTTTCCCGGTCAACTCCCGCACTCAGGACCAGACTACCAAGGGGTAGTTCACCCTTCAGGGCGTCCTTCACCCCCATGACAGCGCATTCCGCAACATCAGGGTGAGAGGCCAGCACTTCCTCAATGGCACCGGTAGACAAGCGATGGCCGGCAACATTGATTACATCATCGGTACGTGACATAACGTATACGTAACCGTCATCATCGATATATCCGGCGTCACCGGTCTCATAGTAACCGGGGAATCTCTTCAGATAGGAATCAAAGTGACGTTGCCGCGCGTTCCATAAGGAAGAAAATGTGCCCGGAGGAAGAGGCAGTTTAACCACCAAAGATCCGATATCCCCGGTATCAATGGGGCCGCCCTGATCGTCCAGCACATCCATTTGCCATCCAGGCACTGGTCGGGCCGGGGAACCCTGCTTGATTGGCAACGTCTCAATGCCGAGACAGTTCGAACAGATAGGCCAGCCGGTTTCGGTCTGCCACCAATGATCGATTACCGGCACTCCTAGTTTTTCACTGGCCCACTGCAGGGTATCCGGATCCGTTCGTTCACCCGCGAGAAACAGCGTATCGAGACAGGAAATATCAGCCTTATCGAGGAAACTCCCCGTGGGATCCTCCTTCCTGATGGCACGAAACGCTGTAGGTGCGGTAAACAATACCTTTACTTTATGCTCGGAAATGATTCGCCAGAATACGCCAGGGTCCGGTGTGCCGACGGGCTTGCCCTCAAACAGAATAGTGGTATTGCGATTAAACAGGGGTGCATACACAATATAGGAGTGGCCTACGACCCAGCCCACATCTGAAGCCGCCCAGAAAACATCACCGGGATCGACGTTATAGATATTCTTCATGGTCCATTTGAGCGCCACGATGCCGCCACCGGTATCGCGTACCACACCCTTGGGCTGACCAGTGGTACCGGAGGTATAAAGAATGTAAAGAGGATCGGTTGATTCTATCGATACACAACCAACGGGTTCACAGGAGTCCATCGCCTCTATCCAGTCAATATCTCGACCTTCCGTTAACAATGCCTCAGTCTGTGGGCGCTGCAGGATGATACAGCGCTCAGGTTTGTGGCTGGACAATTCAATGGCCTCGTCCAGTAATGGTTTGTACGCCACTATACGACCGGGTTCTATGCCACAGGATGCAGCGACAATGACTTTCGCCTCGCAGTCGTCAATTCTCACCGCCAGTTCATTGGCCGCAAAGCCACCAAACACTACAGAATGCACCGCACCGATACGCGCGCAGGCCAGCATTGCTACCGCTGCCTCCGGCACCATGGGCATATAAAGAATCACCCGATCTCCTTTTGTTACACCATTGGCAACCAAAACCCCGGCAAACTGCGCTACCTGAGATTGTAAATCGGCATAAGTGATCTTCCGTTGACTCGCAGTAATGGGGCTATCATAAATAATTGCAATCTGATCCCCATGCCCCTGCTCTACATGGATATCCACTGCGTTGTAACAAACATTAGTTTGTCCCCCTGCAAACCATCGGTAAAATGGTGCATCACTGGTATCCAGCACCTTGTCCCATTTTTTGTACCAATGGACCTGGTCTGCTGCCTCTGACCAGAACTCATCTGGATTGGTGATAGATTGCAGGTATATCTTGTCAAAGTTGTCAGTCATGGGCATTATCCAAATGTTATTGAATTTTGTAACTACTCGGGGCAATTACGCAGGGTAAGCCCTTTCAAGTGTTGCGGTTTCAATTCAGTGATTACGGCAATATTTGCCAACACTCCTTATTTTATACGTTTTCTGGATTTCACCAATGTCTTATTCATCAATAATTACCGAAGCTCACAATAAAGTTGGCCTGATCAAATTAAATCGTCCCGAGGTGCTCAACGCACTGTCTTCTGACATGATGATGGAACTCAGTTCAGCACTCAAGGATTTTGATCAGAATCCCGGCGTCGGCTGTATCGTCTTGACCGGAAATGAAAAAGCGTTTGCCGCCGGTGCCGATATCGCAGAAATGAAGAACAATACCTATATGGATGTCTATAACGGGAATTTTCTGACTGATCATTGGGAACAGGCCACGAAGTGTCGAAAACCTGTTATCGCCGCGGTTAGTGGTTACGCACTGGGTGGCGGTTGCGAACTGGCCATGATGTGCGATTTTATCATCGCTGCGGACAACGCCCGATTCGGCCAGCCGGAAATTAATCTCGGCATCATTCCGGGCCTTGGTGGCACCCAACGCCTGACCCGCGCCATCGGTAAAGCCAAAGCCATGGAAATGTGCCTCACGGGCCGAATACTGGGTGCTGAGGAAGCAGAAAGATCCGGGTTGGTTGCAAAAGTTGTTGCAACGGCAGATTTATTGGAGCAGACGCTGAAAACTGCCGCTGAAATTGCCGACAAATCGTTACCTGCACTTTTAATCTGTAAAGAATCGGTCAATCGGGCATTTGAATCCAGCCTCGCCGAGGGACTGCTGTTTGAACGACGTCAATTTCATGCCATGTTTGCCACTGAAGACCAGAAGGAAGGGATGTCCGCATTTGTTGAAAAAAGAGCCGCAAAATGGAATCATAAATAGTCTGAAGCATTCGGAACCCATTCATCTCATTTATCGGGATAGGCAGTCTCCGTATGGTTCAAAAAAAATTCAGCTGGCGTACTCCTCTACTGGTGATTATCGCCGGTTGTGTTATTTCTGCCACCGGTTTTGGCATTCGTTCCTCTTTTGGTCTGTTTCTCGAACCGATGACTTTGGCCAAGGGCTGGTCGCGAGAAACCTTCGGGCTCGCCATGGCGCTACAAAATTTGTTCTGGGGTATCGGCTTACCGTTCGCTGGCGCATTTGCCGATAAGTTCGGGCCGGTTAAAGTCATTGTCTGTGGCGCTATCCTTTATGCCCTTGGTGTCTGGGGCATGACCATGGTGGATAGCTCTGTTGGTCTTTATATCACTGGTGGCATCCTGGCCGGTGTCGGCATTGCGTTTGCCGCATTTACCATCGCCATGGCTGCCATGATACGGGTGGTGGGGCCGGAAAAACGTTCGTTCGTTCTGGGCCTTGGTACTGCGGCGGGATCATTTGGACAGGTACTGTTTTCACCCATTAGCCAGGGCTTTATTACTGCATACGGCTGGAGTACTACCCTCAATATACTGGCCGGGATACTGCTCATTATGATTCCCTTTGCATTGATCCTTTCCAATGACCCCGGCGCCGCAAACGAAACAACCCGTAACCAGACAATAAAGCAGGCGTTAGGTGAAGCGACCAGCCACAACGGTTTTGTTTTACTGACAATCGGATTCTTTGTCTGTGGATTTCACGTCGCTTTTATTACTGTCCATTTTCCCGCTTATATCAGAGACCTGGGCCTCGACCCATCCATCGGCGCCTGGTCCATCGCACTAATCGGATTAATGAACATTCTCGGCTCGTTTCTGTCCGGTATTGCGGGGCAAAAATATAGTAAAAAAATGGGCTTAAGCCTGATCTATTTTGCGCGCGCAGCGGTCATCCTGGCACTGGTATTATCTCCCAAGACCGCTCCTGTCATATTCCTGTTTGCCGGCACCATGGGCCTACTCTGGTTATCCACGATTCCGCTAACCACTGGCATCGTCGCCCAGATATTCGGCGTACGTTACATTGCAACACTGTTTGGGGTCGTGTTCTTCAGTCACCAGTTAGGCAGTTTTCTCGGCGTATGGCTGGGCGGCAGGATCTATGACCAGACTGGTTCTTATGATGGCATGTGGTATGCCGGCATTGTGCTCGGCGTTGTAGCGGCAATTATTCATTTGCCCATCAATGAGAAGCCATTAAGCAGATTGTCGGCAACCTGATGACCGTCTAGATCCTTGCCCCTGAAAAAGTGGCCCGGAAAAAGTGAATGCCCCAGGCCCAACGATTGATTTGCCACCAAATGCCCTGATTTAGTTCATTAATTGGCGTAACGATCATGAATATAAACGTAGTCTTTGCCAGCTGCAGCACTGTGGCAGGCGATGCAGCCCTTGTTTGCGCCTTTTGCAACCCGTCCGGCCAATTCCATTCCTTTTGGATTCTTGAATAAACTTCCATCGGGATTATATTTTGCCCAGAACCAGTTCTGATTATCCACATCATAACCCTCTTCACGTTTGAACATAACGGTTATAGAAGTCATGAATTTGTCAGGGTCATTGGCTATTTCCTGGCGCGATTCCTCTTTGGTTAACCCGTAATTTGTTTTAACAATTACCGTATCCTCCCGATCATTAACTCTCATCTGGCCATCTACTGCCTCAACGAAATGGCCATGAGGTGGTGGTGTTTTATAGGGCATACCGCGAAATCGATTGGGCCCGACCAGTCTATTTTCCTCTAGCGCTTTCCACAGAGTTTGCGAAAATGCGACATCATCGGCACCCGAAAATGGGGGTTCCGCTGCCAAACCATTGAGTGAAGAAAATAGTGCGCCAGCCAGTGATAACGCAAGCATGGTTTTTCTGATCATTGGAATTTCCTGCCATTGTGATAATACATAGAAACAGACAGGCTCAACCAGTTTTGGTTCACTGCAAGTTCAACTTATTTGAAGCTGGTGCATTGTATTAAATAGCTCATATGGTTCAGCGAGACGAGAAGCCATTGGCCGCAAGGTGCGGCCGGCTGAGGTGCGGCCGGCTGAGGTGCGGCCGACTGAGGCGCGTCTCGCAAGGAATGACTGATCGTCATCCGGAGTGGGGTTGCCCTGATCAGCCTTTACGTTTGTCAGTTTTAAAGTGGAGTGCCGATTCCCCTGCTTCATCCTTGATCACAGAAATACTGATGTGGCCGCCTTTGGACAGCTTGCCAAATAAAAGCTCGTCTGCCATAGGTCGCTTGATCTCTCGTTGAATCACTCGCGCCATCGGTCGTGCACCCATTGTGGAATCATAGCCTTTGTCGGCAAGCCACTGGATGGCCGCGGCATCGACATCCAGCGTTACCTGCTTATCCGCCAACTGGTGTTCGAGTTCCAGAATAAACTTTTTCACAACATGAAGAATTGTGTCGCTATCAAGCCCATTGAAGCGAATTATATTGTCCAGTCGGTTGCGAAATTCCGGGGTAAATGCTTTCTTCACCGCTTCCATATCATCCAGCGCGTTGTCCTGGGTAATAAAACCCATGGTCTCACGAGCAGCTCTCTCGGCCCCTGCATTGGTTGTCAGAATGATAATCACATTGCGAAAATCAGATTTACGTCCGTTATTATCGGTCAGACTGCCGTAGTCCATCACCTGTAGCAGGATGTTAAACAGATCTGGATGGGCTTTTTCGATCTCATCAAACAGTAGTACCGCGTGGGGATGTTTATTCACTGCTTCGGTTAACAATCCACCCTGATCGAAGCCTACGTAGCCAGGAGGTGCGCCAATCAAGCGCGATACGGTATGGCGCTCCATGTACTCCGACATATCAAATCGAATAAATTCAATGCCCAGGGTATTGGCCAGTTGTTTGGTCACTTCAGTTTTACCAACTCCGGTTGGACCAGAAAACAACAGTGATGCAATAGGTCGATCGACCGTACCGAGGCCGGAACGCGACATCTTGATAGAAGATGAAAGGGCTTCAATTGCTTCGTCCTGTCCGAACACCACCATCCTGAGATCACGTTCAAGGTTCTTCAGAGACTGGACATCCGAAGCGGACACATGTTTTGGCGGTATCCTCGCAATATCCGCTATCATGGCTTCAATTTCCTTGACCCCAATGGTTTTCTTTCGCTTTTCAGCGGCCATTAATCGAGTCCTGGCGCCCGCTTCGTCGATCACATCGATGGCAGTGTCTGGTAGCTGACGGTCAGTCAGATATCGCGCCGATAATTCTACTGCCGTTCGCAATGCTGGCCGGGTATATTTCACATCGTGATGCTGCTCGTATCGCGATTTGAGTCCACGCAGAATCTCTACCGCCTCGTCGATAGTTGGTTCAACAATATCGATTTTTTGAAAGCGTCGTGAAAGTGCCCGATCCTTTTCAAAAATTCCCCGATACTCATGATAAGTAGTAGACCCGATACACTTGAGCTCACCCGAGGCGAGCATCGGCTTTAACAAATTTGAAGCATCCAGGGCGCCCCCGGAAACCGCACCTGCACCAATGATCGTGTGAATTTCATCGATAAATAATATGGCCCCCTGTTCCTTTTCAAGGGCCTTCAAAACGGCTTTCAGGCGCTGTTCAAAATCCCCCCGATACTTTGCACCAGCGAGTAACGCCCCCATATCCAGTGAATAAATAATACTTTCCCGCAGTATCTCAGGCACCTCGGCATGGACGATTTTACGTGCCAGACCTTCCGCCAGCGCGGTTTTGCCTACCCCTGCTTCACCGACAAAAAGCGGATTGTTTTTACGCCGCCTGCAGAGAATCTGTAACGTACGCTCCAATTCTTTCTCACGCCCGATCAACGGATCTATTTTTCCGTTTTCGGCTAATTGATTGAGATTAATGGTGTAACTCTCCAGCGCCCCGCCAGACTGTTCATGCTCATAGTCGCCCTCCTCTTCAAACTCCTGTTCTTTTCCCGGCGCCGGCAAGCGGTCCCCTTCGGGAATCTTGGTAATTCCATGGGATATAAAATTGACCACGTCATAGCGACTGATCTCCTGCTGACTCAGAAAATAGACAGCATAGGATTCTTTTTCACTGAACACTGCAACCAGCACGTTTGACCCCTTCACCACTTTTTTGCCCGAGCTCTGGACATGCATGATTGCCCGTTGCAAAACACGCTGAAAGCCTAACCCCGGTTGTGGTTCGTCTTCGCTGTCTTCGATAATTAACGGCACCTCATTTTCCAGATAGTTCCTGAGGGACTGCTTCAGAAAATCGATATCACCACCACAAAGATGGATGGTTTTGCGGGTCTCGCCATCGTCCAGCAATGCGTACAACAAATGCTCGACGGTTATAATCTGGTGTCTGTTAGTACGGGCAAAATTGACCGCATATCCCAGCGTGACTTCGAGTTCTTCAGATAGCATTAAGTCCTCCTCCGATCAGGCGGCATCCATGGTGCATTGCAGAGGATGCTGGTTTTCCATCGCATAGTCCATCACCAGGCGTACCTTGGTTTCTGCAATTTCCCTGGAAAATACACCGCATACACCCAATCCCCTGGTATGAACATGAATCATGATCTGTTCCGCCTGGGGTCTGGTCATGGAAAAAAATTTGACCAATATCTGAACCACAAACTCCATGGGAGTGAAATCATCATTGTGAAGCAAAACTTTGTACATCGGAGGTTTCTTCAGCCTGGGCTTGGCCTGCTCGACAACAAGACCGGTATCCGCCGGTCCATCATCAGAACTGCTATCTCGCGGTAAATTCTTCTTGTCAGACATATAACACCCCCGACTTAATACGGAGAAATCAACTAACTGGCGCCACCACATCCGCCACAGGCACCACTACCACCGACAGCCTGAAATACGTCATTAAACACAAATGATGCGCTCATTCCATCATCTATGTAGTCTACCTCTGCGCCTTCGAGAAAACCAAGGGCCACCGGGTCAATGACAAGCTTAAACCCGGATTCATCCGATAATACGCTATCGACTACTGCGGCATTCTCGGCAAAAGTCATACCGTAAGTCATTCCGGAACAGCCGCCGCCAGCAACATATATCCTGACCGCAGAAACTTCGCCATTGGTATCTTTAACCAGATCCGTTATTTTGGCACGCGCACTTTCTGTCACAACCAGATCACTATCTTTCAACACCGGACTATATTCGTTCATGTTTAACCCTTGCTTTTTCAATAATTTACTTACCCCGGTCGGCAATCGACCCCACCAGCTGAACTTCCAGATCTTTAAACGATCCGCACCCACTTATCTGGAGTCATTGTACCTATATTCAAGCAACCAAAAAAGTTAAATATGAACAGAATCTGCCGCAGAAAACAGATCAAAGAAGTTATTGGTGGTTGCCTCGGCTAATTGTTCCAGCGACAGATTACGAAGTTGAGCGAGGAATTCAGCAGTATGGCGGACGTAAGAGGGCTCATTGGTTTTACCACGTTTGGGTACCGGCGCCAGATAAGGAGAGTCAGTTTCTACCAGCATTCGATCCAGCGGGATTTTTCTTGCAACATCGCGTAGTTTCTCCGCACTTTTAAAGGTAACAATTCCTGAAAACGAAATATAGAACCCGATATCCAGCGCCTTTTTTGCAATACCCCAGTCTTCGGCAAAGCAATGCATTACGCCCCCGGCTTTTTCTGCATCCAGATCCTTGAGCATCATCATGGTGTCATCAGCGGCTTCTCTGGTATGAATAATCAACGGATAGCCAGCGATTTTTGCAGCTTCGATATGGCGCGCAAAACGTTCTCGTTGCCACTGGAGATCACCTTCATTTCGAAAATAATCCAGGCCTGTCTCCCCGATCGCAACAATTTTTGGATCCCGGGCTATTTCAACCAACTGTTCGACGGAAGGTTCTTCACAATCGGTATAACACGGATGAACCCCTATCGAAGCAAAGATATGTGAATGCGCATGGGCGAGCTCAAGGACCTGGGGAAACTCTTCCAGATTCACTGAAACACACAACATGTGTGATACCCGGGCCTCTCTGGCACGCTCCAGGACGCCAGACATTTCCTCGGCAAGCGGGGAAAAATTAATATGACAATGTGAATCTACGATCTGCATTGTGGCGAATCTACATGGTATAAGTTGGCGTAGAAGAAGAAATTTTTGCACCTAAAAGCCCCTCGATTCTCGCCCGTAGCGAATTGCCTTCGCGCCCCTTGAACTCAATTCCCACCCCCTGCTGTTTACCATCTACCGCTTTCGCAGGTGTTTTCCACACGACTATTCCGGGGACGGGTATCGGTTTATCAGATTCGGGCAAGGTTACGAGGAGAAAAATCTCTTCATTCATATCACGCTCGCTCGAGGTCGGTAGAAACAGCCCTCCCCCCTTGAGAAACGGCATATAGGCCTTTCCCAATGAAGTTTTATCCGGGTAATTCAGCGAAACTACGGATGGTCGACTTTTTGCCACCGGTTGATTCGGTACTGCTGGACGACGGGACGTCGATGGAGAAGCAGAATCCGGTTTTCTGGAGGTATTCGATACCGCAATCTGAACCCTGGGTGTTTTGTCTTCTGCCATAACCTGTCAATTCCAAATTATTTAATTTGCACCAGATAGTTACATAATCCTGCCTGGTAAATATGACCCGGTCACCGTGACCGGACCAACGGAATCGGGACAAAAATCTGCTGCATGAATATAAGCAACTCTTCCAATGCTAACTGAGCGTTTAATTGATCCCGAGCCATTCTTTTATAGCGGCCAATTTTATCATACAGTGTATGCAGCTTTATCGGTGAAAGCTTGTCACTTTTCAGTTCAAATTTCCCCATGCGGAACGACTTGTTTCCCACCGCCTGCCACTTGATCCAGTCCGAAGACAATTGATGCAACCAGACAAGCAGTGGCAACACGTCCTGTTTGGCCAGCTTTGCCGCCAACACAACAGGGTCTGACTGTCCTGCAATAATTTTAAACAGGTCCTCCAGATTTTCCTGTTGCTGCTGAATCAGTCCGGATTCGAGATCTTGTAGCGCATCAATTGGACCACCGGTAAAATCTTGCGGCAACTTCTCTGCTTCATTGTTGCCAGCTTGCAGACTAATCCATCGCCTGGCATCAGGCAATGCCGGTACCGATAACGTATTCAGGATGCAACGACTCCTTACCGTAGATGGCAGCATTCCCGGAAATTCAGTAACCAGTATGAAGAATGCATTTTCCGGAGGTTCTTCCAGTAATTTAAGCAAAGCGTTAGCCGCGCTCGCATTCATTCTGTCTGCAGGCAATATGAGTGCAACCCTGGCAGCCGAGATATGAGAAGACTGATAAAACCGGTCGATCAACAATCGAACATGATCAACCGGTATCACTTTGCCAGGATTGGGTTTTTTATCCCGCGCTACCGAATCCTGGTATCGGTCACTATAGCGTTTAACCAGATCGATACGTCCATATATTGATTCAAACTCCGTGGTTAGCACGTGAAAATCCGGGTGGCTAGCGGCTCCAAACAGCTTGCAGTCCTGACAATCTCCGCACGGCACCCCATCCCTCGGCAGACCGCACAGCAATCGTTGCGCTAACTTGACTGCAAACTCCCGTTTGCCGATTCCAGCACTTCCAGTCAACATCAAACCATGATGCAATCCGGCAACAGACGCTGCAATACGGCTCCAGTCCGCTAAATGCCATGGCAGGATTTCAATCAATGTTGCAACAAATCTGTCTAGTTAACACCGCTGGTCGATAAATTCGTCCAGCAAACGATTCAGGTGTTTTTGAACACACTGGATGCTGGCAGAGGCATCCACCAGTTTTATTCTGTCAGGATACTTTTCAGCCCGGGCAAGATAACTTTTCCGTACCGCGCGCTTGAAATCTGTCATCTGCATTTCAAACCGATCCCGCTCCTGCCCCCTGGAGTGACTGCGACTGATCCCCAACTCAACCTCAACATCGAACATCAAAGTCAGATCGGGCCGCAAGACACCCTGAACCCATTGCTCCAAATTCAGAATCCGTTGCTCGGAAATCCCACGGCCACCACCCTGATAAGCGTAGGTAGCATCAGTAAATCGGTCTGACAGCACCCATTTTCCGTTTCCAAGAGCAGGGATAATAACTTCATCCAAATGTTGCTGGCGAGCTGCAAAAATCAGCAATAGTTCCGCGTCGTTACTAATAGACACCTCACTACGATTTAACAAAATTTCCCGAAGCAATTCTCCCAAACCGGTACCACCGGGTTCCCGGGTACGTACTACATCGATATTTCGTTGCTGCAACCAGCTTTCGATGTAATCAATTTGAGTAGTCTTTCCGGCGCCATCTGCCCCTTCTACTGTGATAAATGTGCCCGCCATCATTGCAGGGTTGATTGGGCCTTGTTTCGAATATATTTGTTTACCGCACGATTATGCTCCGCCAGAGTTCTCGAAAACTGGTGACGACCCCCTCCCTTGGCGACAAAATACAATGCCTCGGTGGCAGCCGGTTTTACTGCTGCTTCAAGGGAGCTCATTCCCGGCAGGCTAATGGGCGTTGGAGTAAGCCCTGATCGGGTATAAGTATTATAGGGCGTATCGGTCTTGAGGTGCTTGCGGGTAATATCACCATTATAGGCATCGCCAATTCCATAGATCACCGTGGGGTCAGTCTGGAGTCGCATCCCTTTGTTCAACCGATTCATAAAAACCCCTGCGATGATGGGTTGTTCATCCAGTGCCTGGGTTTCTTTCTCAATAATAGACGCCAGAATCAACGCTTCGTAGGGATCCTTGAGTGGCAAACTCGATGATCGGTCTCCCCACGCCTGCTGCAGGTGTTGTTGCATCAGTGCAAAAGATTTCCGATACAGCGACATATCCGGATCGTTGGCGCGATAGTAATAAGTATCGGGATAAAATTGACCTTCGGGATGTAAGTCCGGGTGACCCAATGCTGCCATCACCTGTTGATCCGTCCATTGATCGGTGGTCTGTTTCAACCTCTCGGCATCACGCAGTGCTTCGCGCATCTGTTTGAAAGTCCAGCCCTCCAGAATTGTGACCCGAACATCTACCTGATACTTTCCCTGGACTATACTGTCGAGAAATTCGGCTAACGAGAGCGTTTCCGGAAAATCATATTCTCCGGCAAGAATGTTTTGTCCAGTACCTTGTTGACGCCCCAGCAACCGCAGGCTCCACGGCTCTCGAATGACACCATCTTTAACCAGTCGGTTGGCGATACCGTTCAGTGTATCGCCCTGGCTGATCAGAAATATTTCCTCGGAAATTGCAAGTTGTTTACCGATTGCATGGTGGTAATACCAATATCCGCCTACTGCAGCAAAACCGATGATTACCACCGCAGCGGAAAAAAATCTGATGAACAGGTTCCTTATCAATGCTCTTTAGTGTTTGATCTCCTACCCCTGGATTCGACTAAAGACCAGGGTTCCATTTGTACCACCAAATCCAAATGAATTGGTAAGTGCAATATCGATATTGCAATCCCTTGCTACGTTGGGTACGTAATCGAGATCACAGTCCGGATCAGGATCATGCAAATTGATGGTGGGTGGTATTTTCTGGTGATAAAGTGATAACACTGTCATTACCGCCTCGACGCCACCTGCTGCGCCTAATAGATGACCAATCATGGATTTGTTTGAACTGATCGCAAGATTTTTTGCATGCTCTCCAAAGGTCTTCTTGATCGCCATAGTTTCCGCCAAATCTCCGAGCTGGGTAGAGGTTCCATGGGCATTGATATACCCTACCTGATCTCGATTCATGCCGGCATTGTGCAAAGCATTGTTCATACACCGTGAGGCACCCTCGCCGGCAGGCGATGGACTGGTCATATGATAAGCATCACCGCTCATACCAAATCCGCACAATTCGGCATAAATCTTGGCCCCCCGCTGGCTGGCATGTTCGTATTCCTCCAGCACCAGTATTCCGGCTCCTTCGCCCATAACAAACCCGTCACGCCCCTTATCCCAGGGCCGACTGGCTGATTGAGGATCGTCATTGCGCCGACTAAGTGCTCGTGCGGAACCAAATCCGGCGAGTGAAGTAGGAGAAATAGGTGCTTCCGATCCACCCGCGATCATTACATCTGCATCACCATATTCGATCAGGCGGCCAGCTTCCCCAATAGCATGGGTACCGGTACTACAAGCTGTCACCGTAGAAAGATTAGGCCCTTTCAACCCATGCTGTATGGACAGATTACCAGAGACCATATTGGTAATTGTCATCGGAATATAGAATGGTGAAACCCGTCGTAAACCTTTTTCCTGAAACAGTATAGTGGTGGACTCAATGGTTGAAATGCCACCAATTCCGGACCCGATGTGAACCCCGATCCGTTCCGCATTTTGCTCATTTACTTCCAACCCGGAATTCCCCAGGGCCGCGGTGCCGGCACAAATTCCCAGCTGCATAAAACGATCCATCTTGCGTGCTTCTTTTTCTGCCATATAAAGCCCGGGATCGAATCCACCAATCTCCCCTGCGATATTGCAGGGAAAACTACTGGCATCAAATTGCTCAATCCCGGCAATACCGGAAACCCCATCCAGCATGGATTGCCAGCTGGAACCGGTATCGACTCCCACCGGGGTAATCGCCCCCATACCTGTTACCACTACACGTCGCTTACTCATAAAAATTCAGTTCTGATTATCAGACAAAAGCGGGTAGCTTACCCTATTCCTGTGCCTTCAACAAAAAACGCCGTCGAGAAGACGGCGTTGTGGTTTGAATCTGAAGCAAATCAGATTCCCCACAGGTTAAGTTGCCTGCGATTTACGCATCCAGCCAGCACGACAGAATCCCCTTATCCAGCCCCAATTGAGCACATACAGATTCAGCGGATCAGATGCTAATTATCAGGTGTTCGATTCGATGTATTGTATCGCATCCTTGACCTTGGCAATACTTTCCGCCTTGTCATCGGGAATTTCAGTATCGAATTCTTCTTCGAGGGCCATCACCAACTCAACCGTATCAAGGGAATCCGCCCCCAAGTCGTCTACAAAAGATGCCTCCAGGGTCACCTGATCATCGCTGACACCCAGCTGCTCAACAACTACTTTTTTAACGCGCTCTTCAATTGTGCTCATTCGAATAAAAGTCTCCAGGTAAAAATTTGGGAAGTATCGAGGCCACTATCGCCGGGATACTGAATTATTATCGTGTATTCTGACCGACTTGATGGTTCACACCCTGCCTATGGCTCCAGTAATATGATTGGTTAAATTAACGGACGGATATTAAACAAACAATAAGCCTAAGTCCAATGGTTAAGTTGCAATTTATGTGTCAATCAATTCTTCCAGGTTAAATTTAATAATCGACATATCTAATTGATTCAATTTAATTAAATTAACTAATTTAGATTTCATTGGCTATTCTTCCCCTCAGGCCATAAACATTCCGCCGTTAACATGTAACGTACTGCCAGTAATATATGCACCCATTGGTGACGCCAGAAAAACGACTGCAGAAGCAATGTCCCTGGGTTTACCCAGTTTCCCCAGTGGAATTTTTTGCCGCAAAAGGTCTTTTTGTTGCTCGGGCAAAGTGCTGGTCATATCGGTTTCGATAAATCCCGGCGCCACTACATTCACCGTAATATTCCGTGATCCGACCTCCTGGGCAAGGGATTTGCTGAACCCCAGCAAACCCGCCTTGGCCGAGCAGTAATTCGCCTGACCTGGATTACCGGTACTTCCCACCACCGATGCTATATTAATGATCCGGCCTGCTCGCGCCCGGGTCATGCCACGGAGACACGCTTTTGACAGGCGATAGACCGATTTTAAATTCGTGTCGATGACAGCATCCCATTCCTCTTCTTTCATTCGCAGCAGCAGATTGTCCCGGGTAATACCGGCATTGTTGACCAAAATGTAAGGCGAGCCGAATTCATCGTTTATCGTTTGCACAACCGAGCTTACAGCATCGTTGTCGGTAACATTGAGGGTCAATCCACGACCGCCAAACCCCGCACGATCGAGGTAGTCAGTGATTGACTCGGCACCGGCATCAGATGTGGCAGTGCCGATTACAATTCCACCCTGATTTGCCAACTCCAACGCCACTGCTTTACCAATTCCCCGGGTGGCACCTGTAACCAGGCATACTTGTTTGTCAATTCGTAAGTTCATTGTGTAAGTTATTATAAATGCCCCTTTACTATCGATTATTCCAGGATTGATTTATATCCTTATCAATGCGGATCCCCAGGTAAACCCACCGCCAAAAGCTTCGAGCAATACCAGTTCCCCAACTTTAATTTTTTCGCTTCGGATGGACTCATCCAGTGCCAGAGGCACCGATGCCGCCGAAGTGTTACCGTGATGATTGACCGTGACAATAACCTTCTCTGCCGGAAAACCTGCACGCCGTCCCACCGCATTAATGATCCGGACATTAGCCTGGTGAGGGATCAGCCAGTCCACATCATCTCGACCAAGATCATGCCCGGAAAGAGTTTCGTCAATCAGGTTACTCATCGCTGTGACCGCCCAGCGGAACACCTCCCCACCCTCCATGGTGGTGAAAGCACTGCCCTCCAGAACCGCCTGGTAATTTCGTGACACACCCGTAGGCACACACAGCAGATCCTTGTACTTTCCATCGCTGTGTAAATGGGTTGACAGAATACCCGGCTTGTTGTCTGCCTGCAAGATCACGGCACCCGCACCATCGCCAAACAAAATACAGGTACGACGATCCGTCCAGTCGATTATCCTCGAAAAGGTTTCCGCCCCGACCACCAGCGCACACTTCGCACTTCCGGTTCGAATAAACTTGTCGGCGATATCCAGTGCAAACACGAATCCGGCACAAACAGCCTGCACATCAAATGCAGGGGGACCTTCTATACCCAGACGATGCTGCAACAGACAGGCCGTACTGGGGAATATCTGATCTGATGTGGTGGTTGCTACTATAATAAGGTCGATATCCCGGGGAGATATTCCGGCAGCCTCAATCGCCCTGTTTGATGCTTGTTCCGCCAGGTCACAGGTGAATTCTCCTTCTGCGGCAATATGCCTTTCCGATATTCCGGTGCGCGACAGAATCCAGTCTTCACTGGTATCCACCATGGATTCGAGTTCTTTATTGGTAAGAATTTTTTCCGGCAGGTAACTTCCGGTGCCGGTTAATTTTGAGTACAACATGGGGTAAGCGTATCCTAATCCTGGACTGCTGTCAGTGAATTTTCGATCTGGGCAATGAGATCTTTACGTACCTCCTCGATAGCCACTTCAATAGCATGCTGAAAACCGAATTGATCGGTTCCACCATGAGATTTAACGACGGTACCTCGAAGGCCTAGTAAACTGGCTCCGTTATAGCGCCGGTGATCCAGCCTCGATCTGATAGCACCCAGTGCCGAGTTGGCAACAAACCCGGATGTTTTGGCAAAAATATTTCGGGTAAATTCCTCTTTAACCACACTCATAATCATTTGAGCAACCCCTTCACTGGCCTTGAGCGCAATATTTCCGACAAATCCATCGCATACGATGAGATCAGTATCTCCAATAAAGATTTCGTCTGGCTCAGCGAATCCCTGGTAGTTCAGGCCACTATTACGAAATAGCTCTGCTGCAGCCTTGATGGTTTTATTGCCCTTCATTTCCTCGACACCGATATTAAGCAGACTCACGGTGGGATTCTCGATTCCTTCAAGGCACTGGATCAACAATACGCCCATTAAGCCAAATTGCAGAAGAATTTCCGGAGGACTATCAATATTGGCTCCCAAATCGAGCATGTGTGTGCGTCCGTTCAATTTTGGCAGCGAACCGCAGATAGCTGGCCGCTCAATACCCGGTATTGTCTTCAACACAAACCTTGCGGTCGCCATCAGAGCTCCGGTATTTCCTGAACTTATACAAGCATTGGATTCCCCATCCTTGACCAGATTAATAGCCACCCTCATAGAAGAGTCTTTTTTCTTGCGCAGCGCAAAAGAGGGCGTGTCATCCATCGTCACCACCTGACTGGTGGCGTGCACTTCCAGCCTTCCTGGCACCAGTTTGTCCCTCAACCTGGCGCGAATCTGCTCTGCGTCTCCAACCAGGATTATCCTGACATCCGGTTCGCTTTCAACAACCTTGATACTGGCTGGAATGGTGGAATCCAGACCATGATCGCCTCCCATGGCATCAACCGACAAGGTAATCATTTATCTTGCTTCGGGGGAAACCCGCCAGCTAACTGGCGAGTGAACGGATACTGAGTCTAGTCTTCAGACTGACTTGCAACTACTTTCTTGCCCCGATAATAGCCATCCGGAGTCACATGGTGACGCCGATGAAGCTCGCCAGTGACCTCGTCAATGGATAATGTAGGCGAAGAGAGATTGTCATGAGAACGTCGCATGCCTCGCCTTGAAGGAGTTTTACGTGATTTCTGAACAGCCATGATTTCCTCTTGTTGAATCTGGATATTGGGTTGTACTGTTACCAACCGGCGACATGAGATCTGTAGAACCAGAACTCACCCGAAAAATGACGGCGGATTATAGTGGTTAATTAATCCCGGGTCTAACACTTTTTTGGGCCTGTTTTGAACTTTGTTGTACCACAAGTCATTGACTTTCACCAGCCAACGCTTATTCGGTTATAGAGAAATTCTTGTCGAGCATGCCTTAACACTTACCTGAGTTCGCCGTACAATCCAGCATCCTGTTATACCACCATCTTGATATCACGTGATAACCGCCAAAACTGATGACCTGCGAATTGCCGATGTATCCCCGGTAATTACTCCGCAGATGCTATTTGAAAAGATACCAGCGACAAAGGAAGCTGCAGCAACAACCCTGGAAGCCCGCGGGAGTATTCAACACATACTGCAAGGCACCGATGATCGCCTGTTAGTGATCGTGGGACCCTGTTCAATCCACGATGTCGATACCGCTCTCGATTATGCTTCGCGCCTGCTGCCTTGCAAGCAGGAATTGCAGCAGGACCTGCTGGTTGTGATGCGGGTGTATTTTGAGAAACCACGCACCACAGTGGGTTGGAAAGGCTTGATTAACGACCCCGACCTGGACGAAAGTTTTGACATAAACAAGGGGCTGGGCATGGCACGCAAATTATTGCTTGACCTGAATCAGATGGGGATGCCCGCCGGAACCGAATACCTTGATCTGATTACTCCGCAATATATTGCAGATCTTATTTCCTGGGGGGCCATCGGCGCCCGGACCACCGAAAGCCAGTTGCACCGGGAGTTGACGTCTGGCCTTTCATGTCCGGTTGGGCTTAAAAACGGAACCAACGGCAACCTCGATATCGCGGTTGACGGAATTCGATCCGCAGCCAGGCCCCATCGATTTCTTTCCCTGACCAAAAGTGGCCAATCATCTATCTACACTACCACTGGCAACCCATACTGTCATATTATTTTACGTGGGGGGAAAGAACCTAATTATGATGCCGAAAGTGTTGAACTGGCCTCCGACAAGTTAAACCGGGCCGGTTTAAGTCCGCAGGTAATGATCGATTTCAGTCATGCAAACAGCCGAAAGATCCCCGAGAATCAGGTAACCGTATGCGATGACATTTGCACTCAGGTGAGTGGTGGCGACAGGCGAATTATGGGCGCAATGATTGAAAGCCATTTAGTTGCCGGACGCCAGGACGTAGTCGACGGTGTTGCTGAAACTTATGGTCAGAGTATCACTGACGCCTGTATCGGTTTTGATGACACCATATCGATGCTGCAAAACCTTGCCCGGGCTGTACGCACAAGACGCCAAAGTTGAACCACAACCAATTTATTAATTGCCCAGATAAAGTCGATGATAAAACCCCATGGATCCGAAACACTGAATCCGCTGTTTGTGGCTGAACCCGGGCTCAACCAGGCCCTGTGTAAAAAAGCCGAAAGCATGCCATCTGTAGTCATCAGTTCAGCCAGCGCTGCCAATGCGGTAATGCTCGGCGGTGGCTACTTTAATCCATTAACCGGCTACATGAATAAAGCAGATGCAATTTGTGTTGCGAATAGTATGCATACCACCAGCGGGTTATTCTGGCCGACTCCGGTACTGTGCATGGTGGAAAATGCGGACGGACTGGTGGTTGGACAGACCGTCGCACTGAGAGATCCCAACGTATCCGGAAACCCGGTCATCGCCACTCTGGACCTCGAAGCGATAGAGGATATTTCCGGAGACGAAATGGCTTTGATTAGCGACAAAGTGTATCGGACCACTGACCAGGAACATCCCGGGGTGGCGGAGTTTTATGCCCAGGGCCGGGTACTGTTATCGGGATCGATCAAAGTGTTGAATTTCAGCTATTTCCAGACCGATTTTGCGGAAACTTTTCGCACTGCGGTGGAGATTCGCCAGGCCATAGAGGATAATGGTTGGGAAAAAGTGGTGGCTTTCCAGACCCGCAATCCAATGCATCTGGCCCATGAGGAATTGTGCAGAATCGCAATGGAACGGGTGGGAGCGGATGGCTGCGTTATCCATATGCTGCTGGGCAAGTTAAAACCCGGCGACATTCCGGCAAATGTACGAGATGCAGCGATTCGAAAGATGGCGGAGCTTTATTTCCCACCGAATTCAGTCATGATTACCGGCTATGGATTTGACATGCTATATGCTGGTCCTCGCGAAGCGGTTCTGCATGCCATATTTCGACAAAATATGGGCGCTACCCACTTCATTATTGGCAGAGACCATGCAGGGGTTGGTGACTATTATGGAGACTTCGATGCCCAGACCATATTTGACGACGAAGTACCTGACGGTGCCCTCGAAATCGAGATATTTCGTGCTGACCACACTGCCTGGTCCAACAAACTCAACAAAGTGGTGATGATGCGCGAAGCCCCTGATCACAATAAGGAAGATTTTGTCCTCCTGTCCGGGACCAAAGTAAGAGAAATGCTGGGTCAGGGTATCGCCCCTCCGGCCGAGTTTTCACGACCAGAAGTAGCAAAAATACTGATGGATTATTATCAATCGTTATAGAACGGAACCCCACCGGCCCATAATGATACACACCTTATTTTAACCAGTTAAACATCTCTTTATTTTCTCTTACCCATGAAATAAGGGTTTTGACGCCTTGCTGGACAGAAGTTTGAGGTTGCCAGCCAAGTTTTAGTTTCGCCTTGTCCAGGTTGCAGACAAATACGGGCTGATCTCCGGGTCGCCACTGATCCCATATCAGCGGTATATCCTGCTTGAGTTCGTCTTCAAGGAAAACCAGCAATTCAAGCAAAGACAATGTATTCACGGGGCCCCCACCAATATTGAAAGCTTCGCCGGTAGCACTATCTCGATTTGAAATTGCTTTTTCATAGGCACGGGCGAGATCATCGACAAACAGAACATCGCGAATTTGTTTGCCATTTCCATAGATCGTAATCTGTTTGTTTAGCACCGCAGCAATGGCGAACCAGGCGACCCAACCCTGATCTTCAATGCCGAACTGGCGAGTGCCATAGATACAGGACTGACGAAAAGTGGTGGTATACATTCCGTAGATACGTGAATAGTCAATAGTATACTGGTCTGCTACTCCCTTGGAGCAGCCATAGGGTGAGTGAAAATCCAGTTGCTGCGTCTCTTCCACACCTCCGGGTAAATCACGATACTCGTAGCGCCCATTGCGTTCCTCAACACCAATCCTGTCCATTTTTCCGTAAACCTTGTTAGTCGAGGCGTTGATAACAAAGGTTTCAGGGCTTTGTAACCGGACGGCTTCCAGTACGTTGAATGTTCCCAACGCATTTGTCTCAAAATCGTCTCTGGGGTCAGCCACTGATGTTGTCACAGCCACCTGACCAGCAAGGTGGAGGAGAGCTTGTGGCCTGACCTCTTGCACGACACGGCTCAACGCAGCAGCATCGCGTATGTCGCATTTACGAAAATCAATTTTGGCCTGTTGCTGTAACCATGTGAGGTTGGATTCTGTTCCGCGCCGGGACAAATTATCAATAATTATAATACTCCATCCCTGCCCTGCAAAATATTTAGCTGAATTGACTCCAATAAATCCGGCACCTCCAGTAATCAATAGTTTTTTTGTCATCGGTAGAAAAATTTACTAGTTGAGTTCTCTGTATACAGCCAGAGTATTGATCGCATTTTGTTTCCAGATAAATTGTTTTGCGTGGATGATACCTTTGGCAATTTGAGATTTGCGAAAATCCGGGTCACTCACCATTTTTACAATTCCATTTGCCAGTTCCTTTACGTCATCGGGATCAAACATAATGCCCGCATCGCCACAGGCTTCGGGCAATGATGCAACGTTGGATGTTATCGCAGGCGTACCGCAGGCCATGGCCTCCACAGGCGGCCAGCCAAAACCTTCGTACCACGAGGGAAACAGCAGGCAATCAACCGCATTATACAACTCCGGCATTTTTTCAGGGTCAAGATAGTCGATCTGGATAATTTGATTGCGAAACCGGCTTTGGTTAACAAGATCCGCCCAGACTGAAGATGCACCTCCGAGCCGGACAAGGTTAATTTCTTCACCATATTTTTTTTGTAGCGTTTCCATAACTTTCAGGCTGGTTTGCTGATTCTTATAGAAGGCTTCACCTGTTACCAGAACAAGGTGTTTATTAATGGGCAAGTCAAACTTTGCTCGCAAACCTTTCCGGGTTTGCTCCGGATAAGGTTGATAAGCCGGATCAACACCATAGTAGATCACTCGAATTTTTCCTTCGTCGCAGCCACAGTATCGAACAAGATCGCGTCTGGTACTTTCGCTGATCGCAATTATTCGTGCCGCCTTTTTGTAGAACCGGGATGTCCATTCAGCCAGGTGAGCCCTCTTTTTATCGCGCACACCCTCAATCAACCCTCTTCCAGCCAACAGGGGAATGATATCGTGAACTGTGACAACTGTTTTGGCCGGATCAAGGTTTGTCATTAAATGCGCATAACCATGATCCACGATGTGACTGATGTCACTCTGGATTTTATTTACCTGTTTCGGGTAACTGATATAACGAGCGGCCCGCATGGACAAATTCGCCACTTCCGGCAGATATTTAAGCAGCGCTCCAGGGTGTGGCCGATAACCATTGAAAGCAAATTCGGTTTGATCAAGGTTATTTAACGCAGCCAGCAGGTTATCGGCATACACCTCCATACTGATACGGTGGTCTTCTTTGAAATCCTGATAAAGGGTAACGTGTTTCAAGGCTAGTGGTCCAACACATTATGATTGATGGTTCGATACCGCACCAGGGCCGCCGATCGGGGTTGCGACCAAAGACTGGATGCCTTGTCCCTTGCCTGCCTGACTCATCGCCGCTTCTGATTCCGAATCCGGTTCGGCTTTATCTCGTGATGACATTTTTCTGTTTCCGTCTGCCAGTACCAATGAACTGTTTCTTCTCATATAATTTCATATTATGGGTCTTCGGAGTAATAGCATCGAAATTAACCCGGCATCACGCTTTGCCATCCATATCCTACACACTTTATCGACTTGATCCTATACTCTTTCCATTTCCCACAGAGCACCCAATTTGTACAAATGGTTGTTTCAAATAGCAAAAGGCACGCAAAATTTTCCGGTTTATACTGGAAGAGAATGGTCACTTCAGAATATCACTGCCAGACTGGTTGTAATAATATTACGCAACCAGATCGAAAGAAAACAACCTGTAAATGACATCATCCCTACGACCAGAATTCAGATTACAAGCATGGCCAAATTAAACAAACAAAATAACTTTATATACCTGACCATCGCATTGATTTCAGTATTGCTGGGGGCCAGCCTGACGCAAACTTTGCACGCTGGCGTCTCCCGACACATAATAAATGTCCTTACCATTATCATGTCCGTGGTTGCAGTCAATAGTCTCAAACTGGGTAGCCGGTGGCCGCTTATTGGATGGACGATAACCGGGAGTATCGTTGTCACGGTTCTGTTGAATAGCGTTTTTGGGTGGAAGCAAACCGATTATATTCAACTGACACTAATGCTGGTACTATTTTTCGGGATCACCGTTAGTACATCGAAACAAGTATTGCTGGAGGGCTCCATTGACGCGAACAAAATAACTGGTTCAGTCGCCTTGTTTATCCTGCTTGGCCTGATCTGGACAGTTCTTTACTTGCTGACCATAGAGTTTGATCCACGATCATTTAACGGAATCACCAAACTCCCCTGGGCACAGAATTTTTCCCAGGTGTCCTATTTCAGTTTTGTCACACTGACAACCCTGGGTTTTGGCGACATTAGTCCGGCGACACGATTTGCCGAGTTCCTGGTTTATTTCGAGGCGATTTTCGGAGTGTTTTATATTGCTATTTTCGTCGCTGGATTGATCAGTGTTGCCCAACCTAAAACCAACGGGAGATGAGGCTGAGAGCTGCCCCGGAATCAAGTATTGGCGAAAACCATCTGGTGTAAACAGCAGGCATATCTCCGTGACCAGTGCACATGGCGGTAGCGAAGCCAGGGGAATTTTCGCCATTGATCGAGATTTTTACTTTGTAATAACCATCGACCCACGGGCGTCGTAAAGCCAGTCTTTGGCCGCCCGGTGACTTCTTCAGGCAAGGGGTCTGATAACGACTGACCAAGCCATCCCTTGCCCGGTGACGCTGCCACCAATGGCATCAACCTGGTGGTCAAAGCAGTATCCACCAAAGGCGTTCGAACTTCCAGCGAGTGGGCCATGGATGCCCAGTCTGTATCGCGTAACAACTGATTGCGAAGATAGAAGCGGCTCTCCATCGCTGCCACCATCAGAAACGGATTATCACTGGCGATTCCCGGCGCGAATACAGCCGGTATATTCAAGGACTCGAGGGCTGATTCCGCACGATCACGGCCCATCAACGAGGCCAGTTCCCAGGGCATGTAAAGCCCTCTGCGTAGCAGATAGGCACCTTCTGCGGTATGTCCATACCGGGCCAGTCCAAATGCCTTGGGCGACATCGGCAAAAACGCCAATGGTCTTGCCATGGAGGAGGAAACTTTGCCTATAGACGGCAAGTATCGGCAAAACCCGAAGCGCCTGTTCCAGGCGGGTATGTCCTGAAAGGATGGGTACCCACCAAGCAACTCATCCCCACCTATCCCGGATAACATGACCTTTAGCCCCTGTTCTGCGGCAGCCTTACTGACAAACCAGGTATTGATGCCATCGATAGTGGGTTGATCCATAGCCGCCAGCAGGCTATCAAAATCCTGCTCGAACTCTGTATGGGTAACAACGCGTGTAGTGTGATTGGTATTTAGCTGCTCCGCTACCCGGGCTGCCAGCACTGTTTCATCGTTGTCTGAACCACGATATTCATCGAATCCAAGGGTCACTGAATTGATCGGGTCGCTGAGCACCTCGGCTGCAAGACTGGTAATCGCACCTGAGTCCATGCCCGCGGACAGAAATGACCCTACCCGAACATCTGCAACGAGGTGATGTTTTACCGAATCGAGTAATGCCTCCCGCGCCTCCTCCCGCATTTTCTCCGGATCAATGGGCTCTGTTTGATTTCGGGAAAACAAGTCAGTTATATCGAGAAATAGCTTCGACCTGAGCCCGCCCTGTTGATCCACCCATAGAGCGCTTCCGGCAGGCAGTGCCTCTATATCACGATACACGGTATCCGGTTCCATTACCGACCCGGTGAGCAGGAAACCCGCCTCCGCCCGTGGATTTAACTCTTTTGAAATACCGCCACCGCAGATTAACGCCTTGACCTGGGACGCGAAACGGATTTCTCCTCGCAAACAGGCATAGTAAAGTGGCTTAATGCCATAAGGATCTCTGGCAAGAAACAACCCCTGTTTTTCATTATCCCAAAGCGCAAAGGCATACATTCCACGCAAATGATCCAGCATTGACTCTCCATATAGATGATACAACCCAAGCAATACTTCGGTATCTGAATTGCTAGTCAATTTATAACCATTATCGATCAGGTTTTTTTGCAATGCCCGGTAGTTGTAAATCTCTCCATTGAAGCTGATGACATGGTCACCGAATGGACTTTCCATGGGCTGGTGTCCGGAACTGCCGGGATCAATTATTGCCAGCCGACGATGGGCCAGCCCGATTCGGTTATCTGGAGAAAACCACACTCCCGCGTCATCCGGCCCGCGTAGTGCCATGTAGTCACGAACCCTGATCAGAGATTCACGATCGACTCCGGAATCAGACATTCCAGCAAATTTATAGATTCCGGCAACACCGCACATTTGTAACCAGTCCGAAGTGTTACGGGTTGTTCAGAGCGTGTCTGCGAACCATTTTATGGTGCGTTCCAGGCCCTGCTCAAGCTCGATGGATGGCGTCCAGCCCAAATTTTCCTGTGCCAGACGGATATCAGGACACCTTTGGGTCGGGTCGTCCTGAGGCAACGGCAAATTCACCAGTGCAGATTTTGATCCGGTCATCCTGATCACCTGCTGCGCAAGCTGCCTGATGGTAAATTCAACCGGATTGCCAAGGTTAACCGGTCCGGTAAAAGCATCTTCCGTCTCCATTGCAAGAATAAATGCATTGATCATGTCGGAGACATAACAAAACGACCGGGTCTGGTTGCCATCACCATAAATTGTAATCGGTTCACCTTTCAGCGCCTGCACAATAAAATTGGATACCACACGACCATCATCCGGATCCATCCTGGGGCCATACGTGTTAAAAATCCGTACTACCTTGATCTTGAGTTTATACTGACGATAATAATCAAAAAAAAGAGTTTCAGCGCACCGTTTGCCTTCGTCATAGCACGCCCTGGGCCCGACTGTATTGACGTGTCCCCAGTAAGATTCTGATTGTGGATGCACTTCCGGATCACCATAAATTTCACTGGTAGATGCCTGCAAAATCCTTGCACCCACCCGTTTTGCCATGCCCAGCATGTTGATCGCTCCGTGGACACTGGTCTTGGTCGTCTGCACCGGATCATATTGATAGTGTACTGGTGATGCCGGACAGGCAAGATTATAAATTTCGTCGGCCTCAACATAAAGTGGAAAGGTTATATCGTGCCGCATAAACTCAAACCAGGGGTTATCGAGGAGTCGGATAATATTGTCCTTTGAACCGGTATAGAGATTGTCCACACACAATACTTCGTGGCCAAGTTCAAGCAGTTTTTCACATAAATGAGACCCGAGAAATCCGGCTCCCCCTGTAACCAGTACTCGTTTTCTAGACGCTCTTCGCATTATAATTCGCAGCTAATATTTTTTGGGAAGGCCGTATAGTACGCCATAATCTGTTGCCCTGGAAAATAGAATGAACCAATCAAACAGATTTATTCGTCTGAATTTTACTGTTGTAAACTACGGCCTGATTTTAGCAACATCACCACTACTAACTCATACTTTTTATTCACATGTCAGAGATAAAACACGCCAGCCTGCTTATTCTGGGCTCCGGTCCCGCCGGATACTCTGCTGCAGTATATGCTGCCAGGGCCAATCTGAAACCGGTATTGATTACCGGTATCGAGCAGGGCGGTCAACTGACAACCACTACTGATGTTGACAATTGGCCGGGAGATGCCGATGGTGTCCAGGGGCCTGATTTAATGATCCGGATGCAGAAACACGCAGAGCGATTTGACACTGAGATCATCTTTGACCATATCCATACCGCACAGGTTACCGATTCACCCTTTACTGTGGAAGGTGACAACGGTGTTTACACCTGTGATGCGCTGGTAATCGCCACCGGGGCATCAGCAAGATACCTCGGATTACCCTCCGAAGAAGCGTTCAAGGGTAAGGGGGTGTCTGCCTGCGCCACCTGTGACGGCTTTTTTTACCGCAACCAGGAAGTTGCAGTCATCGGTGGCGGAAATACCGCTGTAGAGGAAGCCCTGTATCTGGCTAACCTGGCTTCAAAGGTTACTTTGGTCCATCGCCGCGACGAATTGCGGGCCGAGGCGATACTCATTGACCATCTGATGGCCAGGACCATGGAAAATGGTGGCAACATTGAAATTGAATGGGACAGTGAATTGCAGGAAGTGCTGGGAGACAACAGTGGCGTTACCGGAATGTTGCTACGCAACAAAATATCCGGACTGGAGAAAAAAATCAACCTTATGGGGGTTTTTATCGCCATCGGACACTCACCAAATACCGGCCTGTTCGTGGATCAGTTGGAGATGCAAGGCAAATATCTTGTTACCCGGGGCGGAACTGCCGGTGACGCCACCATGACCAGTGTACCCGGAGTATTTGCTGCCGGTGACGTGATGGATCATGTCTATCGCCAGGCGGTGACCTCGGCCGGCACCGGTTGCATGGCTGCGCTGGATGCTGACAGATACCTGAAAAACAAAACATAAAGATTGGACTCCCTGATTGATGACGCCTGAGGATGATGATGAATTTGAACTTTTCCGCAAGACCATGGAAGCCGAAGGAATACGGCGGCAAAAGGTTCGCGGTGGCCAGCATCATCCAGCAAAGAGAAAATCAGGCAACTTGAATCACGGCCAGCCATCGTTAAATCCTGCGCCCGGGTCAAAACTGACGACAGCAACAATTGACCATACCAACGACGGGCCGATGGTCCTTTTTGTTCGTAGCGGAATACAAAAGTCTTTACTGAAAAAACTTCAGCAAGGTGTAGTAGCCATAGAAGAGTCGGTTGACCTCCATGGACTGCGCAGTCATGCCGCAGAACGGGCATTGGACACATTTCTGGCCGAAGCTATTCAGTACGGAAATCGGTGCATTCAGATTATCCACGGTAAGGGGCAGCGCTCCGAACAGGCTGGGGGCGTACTGAAGCCATTAACCATTCACTGGCTAAAGAAGCAACCGGAAGTCCTGGCCTTTTGCTCCTGCACCCCGCGAAATGGTGGTAGCGGAGCTACCTGTGTGTTGTTACATTCAACAATCGAAAGTTCAGATTAATCAAAAATCACCAAACACTTTTCCGGGATTAAAAATATTATCCGGATCCAGTGCGGATTTGATCATTTTCATCGGCTCAATAGCGTTACCATGCTCTATCTTGAGAAATTCAATCTTGCCGTAGCCAATGCCATGTTCCCCGGTACAGGTGCCATCCATTTCAAGGGCTCGCAAGACCATCCGTCGGTGTAGCGCTTCGGCCCGCTCAACTTCTTCCGGATCATCATGATCTACCAGTAGCAGCAAGTGGAAATTACCATCTCCTACATGACCGACAATGGGAGCCAACAGTTTTGCCTCATCAATGTCTTTACGGGTCTCATTAATACATTCGGCGAGTTTTGAAATTGGCACACAAACATCGGTAGACCAGATTTCACCGGCAGGATGTAGCAATTTGGCTGCCCAGGCGACGTCGTGTCGGGCGCGCCACATCTTGTTTCGCTGTTCCGTATTGCTGGTCCACTGAAATTTATTTCCACCATGCTCCCGGACGATCTCCTGGGTTTGTTCGGCCTGTTCCCGGACGCCACTTTCGCTGCCATGAAACTCGAGAAACAGAGTGGGTGATTCGCTGTAATCAGTGTTCGAGTACATGTTGATTGACTTCATGGTCAACTCGTCCAGCAACTCTACCCTCGCAATGGGAATCCCGAACTGAATAACCTGGATCACAGAATTGACCGCCCCTTCCAGTGTTTCAAAGGTACAGACCGCCGCCGATATCGCTTCCGGTATTGGATAAACCCTCAGTGTAATTTCAGTGAATATACCCAGGGTACCCTCGGATCCAACCAGGAGTCTGGTCAAATCATATCCGGCTGCAGATTTTCGGGCTCGTTTTGATGTCCTGATCAGAGAGCCATCTGCCAGCACCGCTTCCACGTTAATAACATTTTCCCGCATAGTGCCGTAGCGCACCGCATTGGTGCCTGAAGCGCGAGTGGCTGCCATGCCGCCAATGGTGGCATTGGCGCCAGGATCAATGGAAAAGAACATCCCGGTATCACGCAGATATTCATTCAGCTGCCGTCGGGTCACTCCGGGCTGAACCACGACGTCAAAATCTTCGGCATGAACTTCGATAATGTTATTCATTTCACTGGTATCTATACAGACGCCTCCTTTGACAGCACCGATACCACCCTCCAGCGAAGTTCCGGCACCATGGGGAACAATAGGCGTTTTATGCTGCCCGCATATTTTTACAATTTGCTGCACTTCTTGCTTGTCACGAACCCGGATCACCGCATGAGGCGGTAACGAGGGGTGGAATGATTCATCCTTGCCAAACTGTTGCCGCACTGCCCGGGAAGTCTGGACACGATCGCCAAACAACTTTTTCAGCGCATCGATGGTATCGGAGTAATCGTATTGTTCTGTGGTTTTTGTCGAAACTGAACTCATTGGCATAATAGAGCGTTGTTAAATTCTTGCTGATCAAAAAAATAGTGACAGATTTCTTTATCGTTAATCACTATCACCGGAACGTATTCCCGATAACTCTGATACCAGTCAGGACGATCTTCTATATCACGAATCAGCACGCGAAATGACGTTGCCGGGTTACCCTCTTTCCGGATTTGTTCAAGCTGCTCCAGCATGGTATCACACAGATGACAGTCTTCTTTGATGTATACAATGACTTCCTGTATTTGCTTCTGGACCGGGGCATCATTTCTCATGATTTGGTGTTTCCTGTCATTGCAATAAAAGCCTGTTCATCCAGTATGGCTACCCCAAGCTGTTCTGCTTTATCATATTTTGATCCCGGTTCATTACCCGCCACCAGAAAATCAGTATTTTTTGATACACTACCGGTCACCTTGGCACCCAACGACTGAAGGATCTTTTTCGCATCCGAGCGAGCCATTGACAGCGCCCCGGTCAACACTACGGTCTTGTCAAAGAAGGCTGATTCAGGGCCTGATAACTTTGCTACCGAAACAGGCCATTGAACACCACTGGCAACCAGCTTCTCAATAATTTCCATGTTATGAGGCTGTTGAAAAAACACCTGAATGCTTTCTGCTACTACCGGACCGATATCTGGCACTTGCTGCAAACTCTCCTCGTCTGCATTGATAATTTCCCTGAGATCACCCAGGGTTTCCGCCAGGGTTTCCGCCGTGGTCTCTCCAACCTGGGGTATTCCCAGGGCAAACAAAAACCGGGCCAATGTGGTCTGCTTGCTGCTGTCGATCGCCGCTACAAGATTGGCCGCAGACCGGGTCGCCATACGCTCAAGTGAAGCGACTTGATCAACACTCAGTACGTACAGACCAGCGACATCCTCGATCAACTTATGTTGCAGCAGTTGGTCGACAATTTTGTCACCAAGACCTTCAATATCCATCGCTTTACGGCTGGCGAAATGCTTGATATTTTCTTTACGTTGGGCGTTGCAGTACAACCCGCCACTACACCTGGCAATTACACCATCACGCTCATAAACAATTGCAGAATCACAAACCGGACAGCGCTGTGGAAACTCGAATGGCTGTGTTTTATCTGGGCGTCGATTTTTTACCACTGAAAGTACCTCTGGAATAACATCACCCGCCCGGCGAATGATAACGCTATCTCCTTCGCGTACGTCCAGTCGGTTAATTTCATCCCGATTATGCAAGGTTGCATTGGAAACTGTCACTCCACCAACGAAAACCGGTTTCAACCTGGCAACCGGTGTCACTGCGCCAGTGCGCCCTACCTGGATTTCAATTTTTTCGAGCACTGTCACTTCTTCCTGCGCAGGCAGTTTATGGGCCAGCGCCCAGCGTGGTGCCCTGGCGGTATTTCCCAGTGTAGTTTGCCAATCCATCCGAGAAACTTTATAAACGATTCCATCGATTTCAAATGGCAACTGATCTCGTTGCCCCAGCATTCTCTGGTAATAGTCCAGACAACCACCAACGCCCTTGACCAGTTCCAGTTTATCGCTGACTGGCAAGCCAAAACCAGCTAGCCATTGCATAATTTCCCAGTGGCTTGAGGGTATATTCGAGCCATCAACCCGGCCAACAGAGTAACCATAAAAACTGAGCGGACGACTTGCGGTTACCGAAGGATCAAGCTGGCGCAATCCACCTGCGGCAGCATTGCGCGGGTTAACAAATATTTTTGCCCCTGTCGATCGTTGTTTTTCATTGAGGTTTTTGAAATCATCCTTGCGCATAAATACTTCGCCACGAACTTCCAGTACTGCAGGGATGTCACTACCAGCCAATCGTGTATGCCCGGCCATTACCTGGCGCATATTCTGGGTGATATTTTCGCCCTTTCTCCCATCACCACGGGTTGCTGCCTGGACGAGCCAACCATCCCTATAAAGCAAGCTTACTGCAAGACCATCGAGTTTGGGTTCGGCAACATATTCCACCTCATCCTGCTCGAGTTCGATAATTTCCCGAACCCGTCGATCAAATGCCTCCACCTCACTCTGTTCAAAAGCATTCGCGAGGGAGCGCATCGGAGCTTCGTGAATCACTTCCGAAAAGGTTCGTGAGGCCGAACCGCCTACTTTTTGAGTGGGTGAATTTTCACTGCGCAGCGCCGGGAATTTCAATTCCAGGGTGGTCAATTCCCGAATTAGCCGATCATACTCGGCATCAGGGATCTGTGGATCGTCCAGCACATAATATCGATAATTATGATACTCAAGCTGCTCCCTGAGTTCCAGGACCTGATCTGATGGTTCGAGGGATCGCGTTGTCAAGAGTTACGATCTATTGAATACGCTAACCAGACTAAAACAAACGTCTGGCTACTTCACTGCCCGGAGAAATGCCGCAATCTTCCATTTCCTTGGCCACCTTTTCAATGGATTTCCTGATCACCTCAACGTCATCCATCGACAGATTATCGTGACCGGGTGCGATCACTTCGCCCTTGATTCTCGAGGCAAATGCCTTTGCTGCATCGACCATTTCAGCAAACACCGCACCAGGAGAGATATTCACCGCTGGCCGGGTAAAGAATGTAACACCGCGGGTTCTGACAGCGCGCATATTTTCAAGATCAAACTCTCCGGAGTCGCTCATATTGGCAAGGCTGTACAAACAGACCTTTTGCTGTTTTCCAACAGGTTTATTGCGGACATAGAAATTATTCTGATCCGCAATCAGTCCGATCTGACTGGCACAGCGTTCTATAGCGATACCCTCGAACATCTCATCCTCGATCGGGCGAATATTTACCACGAAGATAGAATCAAATTTAATGCGAAATCGGTCAATGGTGAGCGCTTGTTGGTGCGCATTTTCAACGGGTGCCATAAATGTAAATCCCCGGCCCGTACTTTCTGACAAATTCATAACCAGAGTAGAAAATCGTGTCATTTCCTGTTCACTCACCGCACCCAGCTGATCAACCAGCTGCATGGTAATGACAATGTCACCAAAGCGGGACTCTTCGGGCTCGTCTTCAAGATTTCGCCAAACTTTCTCCGGTAACAGCAACCCATATATACTATGCGCTCGCGAGATACCGCCAGCACTTTCCCGATATATTGCCAGAACTGATTCCCGACTGACGTCGCGATCTCCATTCAGTTTAACGTAGTAATCAATTTGACTGAGTTTTTCAAACCCTTCGGCGGGTTGAAACGATAATTTGTCCCGGTCAGTCGCAGGCGGGGATTCAACATTCAAAACGTCCGTGGTCGATAACTTTCCGGGTTTTGTAGTTTTCCCGGGAGTCGGGGGAGACAATAGAATGTCAAGTGATGGATCTTTATGTCCTTCCAGATAAATTTCCGGGGCCGCTTCAAGTGCAGGTATGTCGTCAAATTTTACCGATTCAGTTGGTATACTTTCGCTGGCATCAGAATGGCCGTGCTGCCCGACCGGGATCTCACTCCCTGCCTCAGATTCAGCTACAGATTGGTTGCTGTCATCATGATGGGGATTTTCACGTTCGGATTTTACGGTATCAAGTTTCTTTTGAATCGTGTCTCTGATTCGATTCAGCGGTCGCAGGTAAGGCGACAGTGAGGGAGTTTCGTTAGCAGCAACTTTTACAGAATTTTTGCTGGCATCACCACTTTCTTCAGAACGGTTGATTGCTGATTCTCCAGACTCCATCTGCTCAAGTAATTCCGGAATATCACTATCAATGGCCTCTTCGCTGTCTTCACCTTCACCTTCACCTTCAATTTTCAGACTTTCAGCGCCACCCGCAGTTGGCATCGGGTCGCTATCTACGGTAGATATTGAGTCGGGGCTGGAA
>CAYOGN010000019.1:0-4902 GCA_964403545.1 uncultured Gammaproteobacteria bacterium | reverse complement strand
TCGTGAACTGGAGGATGTATTTGCCGTGCAGGACGAGATTACCCAGATCATCGTGTCAATCCTGCCGGGTCGTATGGAAGCAGCGGGTTTTGAGCGTGCCAAACGAAAGCTGCCGGAATCCCTGGATGTGTTTGATTGTTTGTTCAAGGGTCGCCATCATCACTACCAGGGAACGTTAGAAGACAATGCTATTGCTCTTGAAGCATTGCACAGCGCGATCACCCTGGATCCCGGGTACGCTCCGGCCTACGCGGAATTGGCTTGTACATACGGTCAGGCGTGGTCCAGGGATTACCTGGAAGGGGACCTTGCAAAAATCAGTTGTATCAAATATGCAGAGAAAGCCTATGCCATCGATGAGAATGATGTTGATTGTCATCGATTACTGGCTGAAATCCGGTTGATTCAGAAGCGCCACGACTCAGCACTGCGTCATCACGATCGCGCCTATTCAATGAATCCCAATGATCCTCATATCGTTTCCCAGCGCGGTGATCTGATGACCTGGATGGGTAACCCGAAAGATGGCCTCGAGTGGATAGAAAAATCCAATCGACTGGACCCCTATGCGCGGGATGGAAGAGCCTACAACCTGGGACGGTGTCATTTTACAGCCCGGGAATACGGCAACGCGATCACTGCGTTGTCGGGAATATCTACCCGGCAATTGCCGGAGGAACTGTTCCTGATTGCCAGTTACACTGGTGCAGGAAAATCAGAAACAGCTTCCCGTATGGCGGCGGACCTGTTGCTGAACTCTTCCGAGTTTTCTCTCGGGGATTATCTGCTGACCGTGCCCTATCAGAATGCTGAAGATTTAGACCACTTTCGGCAGTGCCTGATTGGCGCTGGATTTAGTGAATAATTTCTAAAATAAATAGTATTCAGAACCTGTCGGGGAATTGGGCTTGTGTCGAGATTCCAGGTAGCAAAAATCGGGCAGAATTGAGAGATATAAAAGAGAGGAGACTTAATGAGAGAAATTGCCAAAGTAGATAGCCTTTGGCGCTATCCGGTCAAAAGCATGTGCGGAGAGGAACTGGATGAAGCCTATATGGGATTTTCCGGAATTTACGGTGACCGGGTATTCGCTTTCAAGAGTTCGCAAAGTCCCGCGGGTTTCCCCTATCAGACGGGGCGCGAGTATAATGCGATGACCCAGTACCGGCCTCGATTCAGAAATGTCGTCGAAGCTTCAGCACCCCTGAATCTTGCGGAAGCGGAGGAACGATCTCCGGGCCTGAATCCAATTTATGCTGAAATGAAGGGACTTGTGGTTGACGTTGAGACACCATCGGGAGAAATTCTGGCAGTAGATGACCCCACGCTACTGGAACGGCTTGGAAATTCCAGTTCTCTGTCGTTGCACCAGTCGAATCGATCGATGACGGATTGCAGACCCGTTTCACTGTTTTCAATACAAACGGCACAACAGCTTGGAGAAGAACTGGGGTTTGAGGTTGACAAACGGCGCTTTCGAGCAAACATCTATCTGGATTTACTGTCTTCGGCTGGATTTGAAGAGGATGATTTTGTAGGTCGATCGCTCCGAATTGGTTCAAAAGCCACAGTCTCCATACTCGAGCGTGACCCTCGCTGTAACATGATCACAATTGACCCCGATACCGGGGAAACAAATCCCGAGGTGCTGCGCAAAGTCGCACGCGCTCATGAGGGTATGGCCGGAATCTATGGCGCTGTTCTGATCGAGGGAACAATCCGCAGGGGCGATGCCATCGAATTATTGGACTAGCCCGGACAACTCCAGAAAATTCTCTTTAGAAGTTACGTGCTACTAACTTTCTGGTTTTTGACCACGGAAATAGCCTGATTTCAGTTCGCCACTCTCCAGCACAACAAGCATCGCTCGCCATTCTTCAATGAATTTATCCCGCGACTCAGCACTGTCCAGTTGTGCCATTTTCTCGTACAGGGGCCCTGTCATTTGTGAGTACTCTTCACGAGCGCGTTCCAGGTACCAGCTACTTGCATCGCTTGATTCTATATTATCAAAACCGGCTTCCCGCATTTGTCTGGTATACATATCCAGGGTTTCAGGGTAGGCGACAAGATCCGCAGTTCTCAACCATTTGCGGATATTTTGACCCGGCTCTGGCATCCCTGCTAACCAGTCGTAACCCATCACCATACCACCAGGTTTGAGCAGCCGGAAAGCCTGGGAAAATGCGGCGGCCTTATTTTTAAAGTGTAACAACACACCGCTGGTATAAAAACAGTCCATGCTTTCATCAGCAACAGGAAACTCTCCAGGTGCTACCTGCCTGAATTCAATCTGGTCTGCCAGCCCGGCGTTCGCTGCATTTTTAGTTGCTGATTCTACCAGTGGGCCCTCCACTTCGAGTCCGAGTACCCGGGCCCCGTACTTCCCAGCGAGAACTATAGCTCCTCCACCAATGCCCGACCCGAGTTCGAGTACCAACTTACCTGAGAGATCAACACCATTGACGATTCGGTCAACATTGCCTTCACCGCCCGGGGCAACAAACCCTTTGCCCCATATCAGTTCAAGCATTGCCATGCCTGAGATTTCGTATCCGGGATTTTCAGAATTTTGAATATTGTTTCCAGATTGATTTTATCGACAGGAGGATAGCCGAAGGGTATGACTACTTTTTTTATCTCTAATAAAAATTATATTCTTGGTGAATTATATGGTTCTTTACGAGTGATACCAAATAACTCTGCTCCTTTTGCTCGTTCTAAACTAGGGGACCTCAGATAAAAGTGTGAACGACTATTTTACGATGACTGCGCTTGTCGGCAGTTCGATACTTACGACCGGTTTATGATTGATTCTCCTATGGCTGAAACTGCAGCTCACCTGATGGGTTCATTAGCCGCAGTCCTGTTCTGCATAACAGTCCACGGTGGTTCAGGTAACCCGCCACCTGAACTGGATCGGCTACTGTTTCTGGACGATGGCTCGGCGATGATGCGCGTTTCGGGGATGGGCGTTGACGGGTTGATCTTGATGGGAACTCTGTACTTAACCAGGATTCCTGGGAGACCAGGTTTATTTCAGCATTTTTGCAAGGGCATCGAAACTATCGGGCCAGAATCCTTTCAGAAACGCGATCGCATCCGCTTCTTCGACTTCATGACGTTGCCCACTCTGATCAAGAAGCGGGCCCATCGTATAGCGAACCTCCGTTCCCTCGTCGATCGGGGTTAATGCATAGGTTTCATGCATAGACAGGCCTTCGTTGGCGGGGTCCTGCATCAGGGTCGAAAAATAGTCAAAAGGTTCCCAATCAGTCACTGAGTACCTGAAGTCTGCTGCTTCATGCGCACAATGATAACCTGAACCAGGTCCAATCCGGCCCACTGGGCGATCTACGTCGACCGATAACATGTTCTGCATCCATTTTTGCTTAAGATCGGGTGCCACCAGTGCTTCCCATACCACTGCCGGTGGAGCTTCAAATTTTGAACGGTGGGTATAAACCCCATCCGACTCTTTCATGAAGTGGCGTTCCTGACTAGCACGAAACTGCTCCCATGCCTTTGCCAGATCATAAACCTGCATGCCAACTTCGCCAAAATGCTCAATAGTTTCGGCATAAGGAATCAGTGCAGCATCTATTCCCATGGCTTTGACAGCCGCATCACTGAACAGAGCGTAACTGTGAATTCCGGTTTCTTGCCTGACATCGGTTTTCGCCATACGGTGAACAAGGATTACCTCAGCACCGGAGATATCCTTAATTGGACCGACCTGCATTTCCTCAAAAGCACCGTGATGAGCAAGAATCTTAAGATCGAGACCCGAGACATTCACACATGCGCGACACTCACACGTAGTGTTGGCGATAATATTCTGTCGCTTGATTGTATAGCTGTTATAGAGGTTTTCGCAGATAGCAAGAAAAGTTTCCCCGGAAGGAAATGGTTGGTCTGAGGAGTACGCGAGGACCGCATCACCATCCATTTTCCAGAGGTGCAGTGGATCATCAATCCTCTCAACAAGAGTCGTGAGCAGAGATTTGAGGATAGAATTTGCGTGCTCCTGTTCTGAAGACGTGAGGTAAGCGGTATAGCCGGATATGTCGGCGATCAGCAGGTAACCGGTATGGGAAGTCATTTCAGCACTCTCATTGTTTTTGATATACCCACAGCCCAATCGTGTTATATCCGGAGAATTATATTATGAAAAGGTGGCTTTGAGTATATTGGATTTTCCCTTGTTTAGTTGACACTTTGAAATATCTTGGAATGGACATCCCACTACACATGGGTCTCTTAATGCCACGCTCCGGCCTTGAACATATTGTCGGGGTCGTGCTTTGTTTTGAGTGCCCGCAGACGGTCCATGTTGGCTTCGGGGAAAACACCAAGCATCTCCTAATCGCTCTCTGGCATGGCATTGTTCAAATACGTGGTTACATGAAATGGGCTCAGTTTCTGTACGAAAGCGTCGCACCATTTCTTGCTCGCTGCGCGCTTTGAGACGTCATCGTCTTCCCAGCTGATGATGGCGGTGCACCACAGGCGTCCGCCGCGAGCGGCAAAGGAGGTGGACTCGGGGTCCGCTTTTCCAACCGTCCCATTGACCTCCATACAAAGGAGAAACGTGGACAGTTTAGAAGCGAAGTCGGGTTTGTCGTTCCAATGCTGAGCAAACGTGTCGACGATGCTCCTGACGGCGTTGCTGTCACTGGTATCCCAGTCAATGAACACCCCCTTGTCCCAATAGTTTGCCCCGTACGGGAGGAGGTCATCCAGTGCCGCTTGAAGCGCCGTATAAGGTAGTTGTGTATCCTGCCGCACCATTGCTCCGCCTCCGTAAGCTGCCAGTTCATCACACGTGGCTGTAGCCGCTGCTTCGGTCTCTCCAACGATCAGCGGGACCACCCCACAAACCGGATGACCATCTGGTGAGTG
>CAYOGN010000018.1:0-13687 GCA_964403545.1 uncultured Gammaproteobacteria bacterium | reverse complement strand
CTCTGAAGCCTCTGCCTGTTTCTGTGCGCCGGGGTTATGAAAACCAAGAGGAAAGTGTCGATAAACCCAGCGTACCCTGTCATGATTATTCTTGATTAGTTCAACGACCGTAGGATGGAAACGCTTACAGAACGGGCATTCAAAGTCCGAGTATTCCACCAAAGTAATTGGAGCATCAGGGTTACCATAAATATGATCATGTTCGAGATCAACCGGACGTAAACTTTTGGCTTTGCTTTGCTGTTGTTCAGCCCTTGCATTTTCGCTAGCATCCCGGTGACTCCAGACATATCTCTTAATCCCTCTCTCTATAGCTTCATCCAGCGCACCCTCAGCATTTAACAACCGGGTAACTTCCTTTTGAACAATTTCATTCAGTCTCTCCTCGCTGATTTCTTGAGTGTATGCTGGAAAAGATATTAGCAAGCTCGTACAGATTGTCAAAAACCAACAAATAATGATCCTCATAATAGTTAAATCTCCTGTAAATGTTAGTAGGTGTAGAACCTTGTATTCGTCATACTAATCGCACCCAATTCTTTTCACCGCCGGGATTGGGAAATGTCTATCAAGCATGTCACTGAACAATTCCAAAACTTCATACTGCAATCGTTATCCTTCGGTCACTCAATTCCTGCCTCCCGCTGTAACCACCTGACAAATGGGATAATGGCGTCGACATCCTGTCGGCCAATTCCAGGCACCGGCGGCATATCACCAAATTTCCAGTGATGCTGCGAAGCTCCTTCCAATGCAGCACGGTAAAAACTCTCATCGCCATGATGCGAAGATCTATAATACACATGGATCAATGGGGGCCCCTGGTCAGTGCCTTTGGCCCATTTCCCATGACAACTGCTGCAATAATTCTGATATTTATCCATGCCTAGACCATATTTAAATGGCACCTGCGGTTCTTCCTGGGCGAAGACTGAGTTGGCCAGGAGTACAGCCAAAGCAGTAATAATCGATAGTGAAATATTTTTGACGATGTCAATACTCATTAATACGAATCCGGTTTATTTTGATAGACTTAAATAGGAAGTGAGAGAAGCAAATTTTCAATTAGTTAATTCCTGCGTTAAATAATTCCTACATACAGCTCATGTGCCGAGGGCCCTGGCACTCCAGAATCCGGTCGCTCCAGAACGTTTTGAGATAGGCTACCAGGTCATACGCTTGTTCTTCGGATATTATGTCCTTCCATATTGGCATACGAAGCTTGGATCTCGAATTACCGTGAAGAATGGTCTGCACAATGTTGTCATCACTATGGTGCCAGGCGTGCGAAGCTTCATTCAACGGCATTGCAACAATATAGTCCAGGCGTCGAATTCCCAAGGGTATGGGCGGTTCACCGACCCCTTCCAGGCCATGGCAACTCTGACAATAATTTTGATAAAGTTTCTTGCCACTCTCAACTTCCACAGGGCTACCTCTTGACCCGGTCTCTGCCCATGAACTATTCAACAGGCTTGTAAGCGCCAGCAAAAGAAAGGCCTTCAAAATAAACCTTACCACAGTAATGTCAGAAAAATTAGTATCATGCAGATAGTGAAATAAAATTCCTAAAACATTTTTTATCACTTTATTCTTGCCAAGGTCGGAAAATAGCGAGCAAGCTTTCCTTTCAAATGGATGAATAGTATTTTATAGGCCATGTTTTGGAACTTCGGGAATTTTACAAAATCCCTGTGGTAGGACCCCTAGCGATGCGTTGAACTTGCTTGAGAGATTCTGGAAAGCGATCAATCCAGTCAGTTCAATGATACTGTCATCATCGAATTCCTGGCGTAAGCGAATGAAGTGTTGTTCATCAGGTTGCAAATCAGATCGGGTTACTGCTTCTGCATAAGCCAGAGCCGCCTTCTCGCGCTCTGTAAATAATGAGCTTGATTCAAAATTTTCAAGTTTCTCCAGCTTTTCCAGTCCAGCACCCCGTTTTAGAACCGTAGCAGAATTGAGGTCCACACAAAAATGGCACCAGTTAATCTGCGACACGCGTACGGTTATCAACGACCGCAACAACGGTTCGATAGGGGAAGATTTTCGATCGAGCGCTCCATATAATGAGGCTAACCCAGCGAATACACGGGGAGTGCGGCCCCATAGTTTTGCTGGTTCAAGAATGGCACCATAGCGCCTTTTCTGGTTCCAAAAGAATATTTTTACGTACCATGGGAAATGATGGTCGTTGGAAGTTTCAATAATAGGATTATAGGGGCCTTGTTTCATTTAATAGCATCGCCTGGTTTTTCAATTTTACCGCGTCGATACAACCATTTGGTGACCGATTCCGCCCAGAGCTATTTCTCCAACGGTTTGCAGTGATTTCTGATCAACCACCCAAATTTTTTCTAGCGAACGGCTGGATACGTACAACACCCCTGTCCCATTCACCGATGTGACATGGTAGGGTGCGGGTTCAAGTGGTATTGTGCGTTGTGTGCTATCGACCAGATCAATCGCAACGAGCTTGTTGTCACCTTTGCTGGCAACGAAGAGTATTCGACCATCGTCGGAAATATCAATACCGTGCGGTACCGCCCCAACGTTATACACCTGCCCAATACTTCCTTCATCCAAAACAATAACGGACACCGTACCATCACCCACGTTGTTAACGTAAAGTTTGGTTCCATCCGATGAAAGGATCACATGTTCTGGTGCAATCCCGGTAGCAAGAGTCCTCGTTACGGTCCAGTCAAGTGTACTGATCTCAGTTATGGTATTGTTTCCCGCGTTACTGACATAGGCTTGCTTGCCGTCCTTGGTAAAAACCGCATAGTTGGGGAGGGGCCCAGTAGATATGACTTTGAGAACTCGTCGGGATTGCAGATCGATAACGCTAACGCCGCCTGCAGTCGGATGGGTAGCGATTGCATACCTGCTATCAGTCGTAACGGCAGTATGGTGAACTGCACCTCTAACTTCGATTCGATGCACAACTTGATTCGTTCTTACTTCAACCATGGATACAAAACTGGTATTTACGGGAAGGTTGCTTTCCGCCGACACCACTTTATGATGTTTCTGATGCTCTTCTTCAGATACCCCACTGGGTTTAGGCGGCGAGCCACCTTGAGTCGGGTCAATCTCTGTATAGGCCCCTGCAATAAGGTAGCGCTGATCTGGCGTAATAGCGAGTCCATGCGGGTTGATAACTTCCGGAATACGAGCAATAACCGTACTGGATTCAGCATCAATGACTACAATCTCGTTTTTGTCGCCAAGGGGAACATAAACTTTTGGAGCACTTATCGCCGAAACAGAAACACTGGACAGCAGGAGTAATGAGGCTATAGATAGTAGATAGATTTTCATTCTGGATTTGTTTACAAATTTCAACAATCGCATACTCGGATTCTTTGTGGATCAAATTTACCTTTAAGAGAATTCTACGACCTGTGCGTTGGACTCAGGTCAAGTAATGTTATTATCTGGGATTACGTACTTCTTTATCAATCAGTCAACCTGGAGAGATCTGGAGGTGACTAATACCTGCAGACCAGCAAGAGTCTCTGTGAAATTGAAAATAAAAAGATATCTTCCGTTCCTTTTTCTTTTTCTTTCTGCCTGCAATGGCAACGTAGATCATGTAACAGGATCGTTAAATTATGGGCCTGCCGAATTCATTTCAAATGGAGAGCGAATCTATTTTACTGGTTCCAGCGAGTCGGGTAACCCAATCACTGTGCGTCAGAGTAATTCCGGGATGGGGGCGATGCACATGCGCATGCACGGCGGTGGCTGTTCAAGCTGCCACGGAGCAGACAGAGATGGACAGCGTATGATGCCCCGATTCTGGATCAAGGCGCCTGCCTTAACCCCGGAAGCCCTTTTTGGTGACGCAAACCATGGCGGAGAATCTGATGATCATGGAGACCATGATAGTTACAATATCAAGTCACTTCGGCTTGCGATAACCACAGGAATCGATCCCTCTGGCGAGACTCTCGATTCAACAATGCCACGCTGGTCGATGGCTGATACCGATTTAAATGATTTAATCGAGTATTTACAGCAATCTCATGAACACTAACGGATTTTCGATTACAGTCAAACCTCAAATTTTAGTGTCGTGGCTACAATTTTGTTGCATCATTTAATGCCCAATCGTACTCATCACCACTAATCTTGATGGGTTCGGTGAGTTTGGCTGCAAGATCAGAATCAGCGTAACGACTCAAATGCCTGACGACGCTTCCATCAGTATCTACAAAATCTTCTTCAAACCATGAGTAAATACTGGATACGATTAATCTTCCATTCTCGAGCCAGACACCCCAGTGGTCGTGGGCATTACTGGTTTGGTGAAATATTGTTTCAAAATATTAACGTATGCGTTTTAGAATACCGTAAATTTCACCCAAAGAATCTTCATTCCGTAATCGTTTGAATTTAAGATCAAGCCCATCTGCTGTCAATGTACGTTTGTAAATTTGCATATCGTGTGCCCCGCTGTCCGTAATGAGCATCGCATAAACGGTCAGTGTCGATTCTGATACTCGAGCCCACATAAAGGGGTCACCCTTAAACGGATCAAGTGGAATCCAGCCTCCAAAAAGATCGGGCCGCATCGCCGCGGCATATATCCCACCCTTTTCGGTAGGATGAAATTTAACCTTATGTTCCAGGCGCTCTACTTGATCATTGCCAAAAGGAGTCACGGTTACCCATTCCATGATGAATCCACTGTCGTGACTATGTATCGTTACATCGAGATCACTTACAAGCAGACGGTTGTCGGGATCACTTAGTGAAACTCCCACATACTCTCCATAAAATTGCTCGATGCCTGCATCCTTGGCTGTCCAGCCAATTGACGATACCAAAATTACTATGAATGCCAACGATAAGGATGTTTTGAAGGGGTATCGATTCATCTGCATATTTGTCATCCGGATTTGCGGCTCATATCATCACGTCAACTTTAATTCATCATTTGTTGAGAATGATTTTGTGTGCCATGAGTATGCCCTCCTGACATGCCACTTTCAGAGAAAGTGTGTGGATGACGCAGACTAACTGCGTCCTGGGCGTCTAGCGTAACCTGAATAAAAGCGCTTCCCGTCGCAGTGTGACAGGCATTACACGTGGCAACCGTCAGTTTGAGAGCTTTCTGGAATTTTTTTTCACTGCCGTGTTCTATGGCCTCTTCCAGGCCACCAAAGTTGGGAGCCATCATATCCTGCATCAATTTCCCGTTATCGGCATCGATATATGTAGAAACTGAGGTCAAACGTTTTAGTTCCTCTAGTTCATGTGCGGCAACGGCCCAGTCGCCTGCTTCGCCTGCCCGGTGCATGACATGAAAGCGTTCAGCAATATCCGGCATAAAGGTCGTAAAGGTGGGACGAGTGGCCTCCAATGCCGTTATCCTGTTTTGCAGTTCCTCGACTTGTTTGACTATTGCATCATAGTCAGCTGTGTCAGACGCAGCAAGAACATTCATTGGCGACAATAAAATCGTCGCTGTTAGCGCCAGGGTTTTTATATTTGAAATTGGCTTCATAATCGCTATCTCCGAAATGTTAAAGTTGAAAAATATTGAGGGGTCTTTGTCATAAAACTTGATTTAATCTGGAAAACTGTCAGCATCTATTAGAAAGCACTTATATTCACCTGAAGCGCTGGATCATTTTGCCTTTAAAACAGGTCAACTTGAATTCTTTCTCGAAGCAAATACATTGTACAAGGGCACCCATATAAGAGCGAAGTACCACCCATAGCCGTAACTCCCTATCAAACCCAGAACAAAGCTTTTCCAGCTTAGCCATTCAAATCCCGGCAATAATTTTATCCAAACTTCATACATTGCCATCTGCGGAAACACAAGATCGAATGCAACACAAATACTGAAAGTAATTGCAAGCAACAAGCTGGTTGCATGACCGACCGCAAGCAAAGAAATTTTTTGAGTCATACCCTCCCCTCCATTTGAGGATTTAGGAACTTATCGGGTGCTGCATCGAACTTGTCCAGGCAATTACGGGAGCAAAATCGAAACAGGCGTCCTTCTTGCATTTTTCCATATCCTTCCTCCGGCGAAATCTGCATCCCACAAACTGGATCAATATGTTTGACATCCGTACCGCCCTGGTCGACATTCTTGTCATGCTTTCCATGCACCATATGTGCCCCACATCCAAATCGCATCATTAAATAGAAGAATACTGCGAACATTAACAATGATATTAAGCCGTCCATTATTAGTTCCTCTTTATAGGTGTTGGCTTTCTGTGCCAGGGTTGTGCCAATTTGGGAAATAAGCAGGCACTTGTTTCATGTAATTCGTATATTCATCTCCAAACTCAGCCGCCGCGTCTCGTTCCTCTAGCCTGGCAAGTTTTATGTACATGAAAACGAGGACAGGAAACATCACTAAGGTCAAGACAGTTGGCCATTGGAACAAAAACCCTGACATAATGAGTACGAAACCAACATATTGGAGATGCCGAACACGCGCATACGGCCCTGTCAGCGCAAGCTTACGAGCTCGCTGTGCTTGAAATAGCACTTTCCATGCAGCCGAGAGTAGAAAAAAGCCGCCAAAGATCAGAACCATGCTTACCAAATGAAACGGTCCAAAATAACGTATAGTGACAATAGGTATCATTCAATCTAGTCCTGAAGATCCCGTTTCTTCTCTTCGAATTCGTTGCGGTCGATTTCGCCGAGGGCATAACGTGTCTTAAGAACTTCGAGCGCGCTTTTGGGCTCGCGCTTACGTTGTTCATCCGGACCAGAAGATATAAATCGCACTAGTACAACGATACCAAGGATCAAAAATCCCCAAAAAAGCAGCATATGAATAGCTCCGAAACCCATCCATCCCCAACCCATATTATTCATCTCGTTCCACATATTATTTACCCGTTCAATAATGTTAGAGGGACGCCCGATTCAGGCGCAGCGCATTTGTTATTACGGACACAGAGCTAAAACTCATCGCCGCGGCGGCGATGATCGGGCTCAAAAGAATGCCGAATGCGGGGTATAAGACTCCGGCAGCGATGGGCACGCCGGCCGCGTTGTATATAAATGCAAAGAACAGATTCTGCCGTATGTTACGCATGGTGGCACGGCTCAGTTTGCGTGCGCGCACGATACCGCGCAAATCACCCTTGACCAGAGTGACGCCTGCGCTTTCCATGGCAACATCGGTGCCAGTACCCATTGCAATGCCGACGTGAGCCTGAGCCAGTGCCGGCGCATCATTAATACCATCACCCGCCATGGCGACCATATAACCATTGTCTTGAAGGCTTTTGACTTTTTCTGCTTTCTGGTCCGGCAACACGCCCGCCATAACATCGTCTATGGCAAGTTTCTCAGCTACCGCCCGTGCCGTAGTCTCATTGTCCCCGGTCAGCATAATTACTTTAAGCCCTTCTTTATGTAGCGCCTTGATTGCAGCAGGCGTTGACTCCTTGATAGGATCTGCCACACCAATCAGTCCAGCAGCCTTCCCATTAACACCCACGAACATCGCAGTCTGGCCTTCACTACGCCAGTCCTCTGCAGCAGATGCCAGCGCCATTGCATCTATGTCCAGGCTGTCCATCAACGAACTATTGCCTAACGCGACTACATATTTATCTACCACTCCGGTTACGCCACGGCCAGTAATCGACTCGAATGATTCAGCTTTACCAAGTTCAATTCCACGGTCCATCACACCATCAACAATTGCGGTCGCGAGAGGGTGTTCACTACCGCGTTCCAGCGTTGCCACCAAACGCAAAAGGATATCTTCATCGATTCCCTGATTTGCCAGTACAGAAACCAGTTTCGGCTTTCCCTGGGTTAGTGTGCCTGTCTTGTCGACGACTAATGTATCGATCTTGCGCATTACCTCGATCGCTTCGGCGTTTTTAAACAGAACCCCAACACCAGCACCTTTCCCCGTGGCTACCATGATAGACATCGGAGTAGCCAACCCCAGTGCGCAGGGGCAGGCAATGATTAGGACGGCTACCGCATTGATAATTGCGAATGCCATAGCGGGTGCCGGGCCCCAGATTGCCCAAGCTATAAAGGTTATTATCGCAATCAGTACAACTGTGGGAACAAAATAGCCTGCTACCAGATCTGCCAGTTTCTGGATCGGTGCGCGGCTGCGCTGGGCCTGGGCTACCATTTGCACGATCTGTGACAACAATGTATCCGCACCGACCCGACGCGCCTCCATCACCAGACTACCAGTACCGTTCACGGTAGCGCCAATAACATCGTCACCTACAGTTTTCTCTACTGGAATTGGTTCCCCGGTAACCATGGATTCGTCGACACTGCTCCTGCCTTCCAGTACTCTACCGTCAACGGCCACCTTCTCTCCTGGCCGAATACGCAGATGATCGCCAATCTGAACGCTATCGATTGGCACATCCTGTTCGATATCATCGGACCCTATCAGTCGGGCAGTATTGGGGGCCAGGCCAAGAAGCGCCTTAATTGCCGCACCGGTATTGCTCCGGGCACGCAACTCCATAACCTGCCCGAGCAGAACCAATGTGATGATGACAGCCGCAGCTTCAAAATAGACAGCAACTTCACCCGTCGCATCACGAAATGAGCCTGGGAAAATATCAGGAACCATCGTGGCTACAACACTGTACAGGTAAGCGACACCTGTCCCCAGCCCGATCAAGGTAAACATATTGAGGCTTCTATTTACAACCGAATTCCAGGCCCGTACAAAAAATGGCCATCCACCCCACAATACTACCGGCGTCCCGAGTGCAAACTGCAACCAGACTAAATTTTTCGGAGAACCTAACCAGTCAAAACTTACACCAGGAACAAGCTCACCCATGGCAAGAATTACCAGAGGAACAGATAAGACCACACACACCTTGAACCGACGGGTCATGTTATCAAGTTCAGGGTCGGCTTCGTCATCCAATGTGACAACCATTGGCTCCAGCGCCATACCACAAATAGGGCAATCCCCCGGCACTTCGCTGATAATTTCAGGGTGCATGGGGCAGGTATATTGCGTGTCGGTCAATTTGGATATCGTTTCCCGTTCCAGCGCCATACCACATTTTGGGCAGGCTCCTGGCTTTTTCTGCTCAACCTCGGGACACATCGGGCAAATGTAGTTACCGCCGCCGTGCAACTTAACTATATCTTCATCTTTAGCGGGAGCCCCATTCAAATAACTCAGGGGTTCCTCGATGAATTTTGTACGACAGGAATCACAACAAAAATAATAGGTCTCCCCACCATACTCAGCAGTCCTTTCTGAGTTTTCTGTATCGACAGACATCCCGCAGACAGGGTCAACTGACACTGTAGCACTTTGCATAGTTGTATTGGAATTTGTATTCATCGGGGTAGATTATTAAGATCGCACGGTAATTCTACAACTTGTGCGTAGCTTGCAAGTCAAGGGAATCTGTTGATGAAAATCCATTATCTGCTCTTTATATCCGCTAACACTGTTACTTAATTGCTAGCACGCTGGGCGGCGAATGCAGAAGAAATCACGACCTCTCCGTGGCGTGCACGCCAATTTCAATGTTCGAATTGGTAAGATACCGATGAGGTGGAATAATCAAATTTGTGGGGGCAGGCACATTTTTAAACACTCTCCCAGCGAAATCAAACTTTGAACCATGACAGGGACAGTAGTAACCGCCTGTCCAGTTTTTAACCGAACTTAAGCCTCCTTCAGCGTACACCTTTGGTACGCATCCCAGATGTGTGCATAAACTGATTGCAACAAAATATTGTGGATGGATAGATCGAAGATGATTACGCGCGTATTCTGGTTGCTGGGCCTTTACTACCGAATCAGGATCTACCAGCCGGGATAACAATTTTGGCTTATCCAGGTTTTCCAGTATTCGGTCGTCACGATGCAAAATCCAGACCGGTTTGCCTCGCCAAACAACGGTTAGTTGCCGACCAGGCTCCAATTTGGAGACATCTACGACCGTCGGCCCTCCTCGTGCCTTTGCTCGCTCACTGGGCGACATGCTGCCAATAAATGGGATAGTACCCACGGCCGCCCCGATTAACCCCATCGTACTGGTTGCCCTCTTTAACCACTGTCGACGAGTATTCATAAATCCCAAGGCAGGTCAAAGTAAAACCGATCGAGGCCAGGAAACGTCATGACTTGTCAAATAGCGGGTATCGCTACATGGCTTTTTTAGCGATCGAACAGCGTTAATGGAGCATTGATTCTATTAACGGGCACATCGTCTCATTATCTGGTTCACCATCGGGTATGTGTTGCCATTGAGCGAGCGCACCCTCCATCCGCAACTGCATTGCTTGCAAGTGTTTAATTTCTACCCTATTAAGAGCGATATGCCGTTCAAGAAGTCGCCTTACATCGGAACAGGGAGAATCGCCGGACTTTACCTGCTCGAGAAATTCGCTTATCTCTTTCAATGTAAACCCCAGATCTTTGGCCTGACGGATAAAATGCAATATTCGAATATCACTGTTGCAAAAAAGTTTGTACCCGTTTTCCGGGTTGCGGCCCGGCTTTAGGAGCCCAATTCGAGTGTAGTAACGGATAATATGGGCTGGAACACTGGATTTACGTGCTAGTTCATTGACAATCATTTTGAATCTCCACAGTCAGAAAAAATTAAGAGGGCACAAGACAGTCTTGCGCGATCAGCATTGACGGCTGAAAAAAGTGGAGGTTCGGCTTACAGCCGCAGACGCTGGGTGGTCATGTAGAGGGGACGATGGGAGCTTTGGTATCTCGATTCATCAAGGACACTGACTATTGTTTCAGATTGATAAAGAGAATCGAATGAATTCAGTTCATAACTTTGAGTAGTTACGGAGAATTTTTTTCGCGGTATATCCGGCATGAATAGCTCAGTGCCTCTATACCGGTGATGATAACAATGCGGTTCAACCGGTTGTTTCAATAAACAAACAGTCTCAATGGAGTTTTCTACCTGATTATGGCCAGGTACCGACAGTGTCTCGACATTGTTGGCTAACGCAGGTGTGGACGATATACCCGCGACAATAGTCGCTATTGCCAGAATTCGAAATATGAAATTTAACGCAGTTGTTTGCATAATATGTACTGCAATATAACAAAATCTTTATTGAGAAGCTTGACTTAGATCAAGTACGAATCCAAATAATCTCATTTTTAAAACCCTACCATTGATGATTCACCATGGTGCGAATCATTGACAAGTGCCAATCAAAACGGATCGTCCTCTGCTAATTTTTCCCCTATAAGGAAAGGGTTACGGGATTTTGAAAGATACCCACTGAATGTTGAACTTTAGCTCGCAGGGTGTCTCTAAATTCGGAACCTTTGACTAAATCAGTTAATTGCGATAGTTTCACTAGCACAATGTCAAATTTCAGACAGACACTTTTCCTGCTCACAATTGCACTAACGATTCTAATTGGTAGTCAGATGACTCATGCATCCGCTAACCAATCGGATTCGGTCGCCGTTTTCATCGTTCACTCCGACTCCAACACAGCCTCCGATAACAGTGGGCTACTAGACATTACTTTTTGTTACCAAGCTCAACATTGCATGGGCTACAACGCGGTACTTTCACAATTTCCATCTATCTTCAATTTTGATCCTGAAACAAAGTTCTTTGACCCATCGGACCAATTGCCTCAAATCGACGCACAACCACTATTTAAACCCCCCCGTTTTTCCTGATACCGTTTCACTCGGTTGTCTTCGCCGACAACCTGATCCAATGGCGGTTTTCCGCCATCTAAATGAATTATTGCCCTCAGGAGAAATTGATGAAAGTAAAACTATTTTTGTTAGCGATAGTCGCTATCTTAGCGATGCCAACGTCGTATGCGGAGGAACATGTCCCGCAATCCGTTCTTGATACAGCTAGTAATTTTTTCCCTGGCTTCACAATAGAAAATGCGTCATCGTCCCCAATAGAAGGATTATACAGGATCACATTTGGGTCGAATGTGGCATATGTGTCCGCGAATGGGCGCTACGCAATACGTGGTGACATTATTGATCTCGAAAAGGGAATAAATCTAACCGAGATTGAACGTAATAAAGGTTTGACCAGTAAGATCAGAGAGGTCGATGAGAGCACAATGATTGTGTTTGCCCCTGAAGATGTCAAGGCAACCATCTCAGTCTTTACTGACATAACATGCCCGTATTGCGCTAAGCTTCACCAAGAGGTAAAGAAACTCAATGACAACGGTATTAAGGTACGGTATCTCGCATTTCCGCGATCCGGCATTCCTTCTTCCGTTGCCGACGATATGGCCTCTGTATGGTGTGCAAATGATCCTCGGCAGGCATTAACCGACGCGAAGGCGGGATTTGATATATCAGAAGAGCGTTGCGCTAACCCGGTGAGTGACCACTATAACCTGGGTGTTGAGATTGGCATTAGAGGTACGCCGACAATAATTCTCGAAGACGGCAGTACTCTTGGCGGGTATGTACCCTATCCCGAGCTTACGGATGCAGCATTACAAGCCCATATGGCGGCTCTCCAATAGAGAGTATTTAGGTCGAACGAGCGCGTCTAACTGTGCCGATAACAATCTCTCTTGGTCCGATACTGATTCCTGTTTTTGCGTTGGGTTTGGTAACCAGTCTTTATGCAATGACCTGGGTTCTGGGTCGAATAGCGCCGCGGCTCGATTTCGATACGAAATGGGTGACACATATCGTCGAAAGGAGCTTTCTTGTTGGTATTGTCGCAGCCCGGTTAGGATTTGTCGTGCGCTACTGGGAGTCCTACCTGCAAGCGCCATGGACGGTATTTTTCCTATGGCAACCGGGTTATTCGATTGGAATCGGATTGTCAGCCGCCGTGATGTTTGCCGCATGGCGCATGCAACAATCACACAGTTTGTTGCGTCGGCCATCACTGCTGATATTGTCCTCTGGAGTCCTAACAGGCCTTGTCATGTTTTCTCTCGCAGTTGGCCTGGCCTGGGCTTTAAGTGATCGCAATTCCTCGATCTCAGGCACCACTATTACAGAATTCACCTTACAAGACCTGGAAGGCAATACAGTACATTGGTCCGATCTTGAAGGAGAGGTCGTATTGCTCAATTTCTGGGCCACCTGGTGTCCGCCTTGTCGGAGGGAAATGCCGTTGCTGAATGCCGTGTACCAGGATTATAAGGCGCAGGGTTTTACCGTAGTCGGTTTGGCAGTAGGTGAATCTGAGGATACGGTTCGAGCATATGTAGATTCCATTGGTGTCACCTATCCAGTATGGGTAGATGGTGATAGTAATCGTCAAAACCGAACCTGGGATATTTTTGATTTGTATGGTGGTGCTGGCCTTCCCACCACGTTGTTTGTGGATCGTGCAGGAGTCATCCGCCATCGTTATATTGGTGAGTTGAGTCGGGGATATATCGACAGTCAGATAAAGCCTCTTCTTTCTCAAACAAACCCTAAATAGAACTCTTAAGAGGAATTACATTATGAAAACCACCGTATTATTAGTTGTCACGATGACCATCGCCTATTTTATTTTAAGCCCCGTCTGGGCGTGTACGGCGGCGGGGCCATCTACTCATATCGGTAAGGTTTTGAAGATAGATGAGGACAACAAAACATTTACCATTCTTGATGCACAATCAGTCCGCCCGGTTACATTTCAAGCGAATAGCATCATCCTTGAAAAGGTAACCAATGCAATCGGTACCGTATTCGTAGATTACGATACCGATG
>CAYOGN010000017.1:0-2618 GCA_964403545.1 uncultured Gammaproteobacteria bacterium | reverse complement strand
CTTCTTCAACCGTTGTCTGCCAAACGCCGAGCAAAGATTTATCAATAAGGATAGTGTGATCAGTGCTTAACGGAACCGGGTAATCACAAGCTCCGGTCAACAAAATACAAATAATAATCAATGTTTTTACTGATTTCATTTCCTTCTCCTGAATTGTGAACTACTTAAACCACTCGACCACGCCAACCGATATCGCGGGTACAAATGTAATCACCAAGACCGCGATCAGGTTGAGCAGGAAAAATGGTAATGACGCTTTGAATATGGACATGATGGGTTTGTCAAAACGGAATGAGGCGAGGTACAAATTCATACCTACTGGTGGAGTCAGGTAGCCCAATTCCATGTTGGCCAGAAAAATGATACCGAGATGAACCGGGTCGATGCCGAACTCAGTCGCAACCGGCAACATCAATGGAACAACAACCACGATGGCTGAAATAATATCCAACAGGCATCCAGCCACTAACAGGAATCCGTTCAAGGCAAGCAGAAATACCCAAGGTGAATTGGTAAGCGACTGGATGAGCTCTGCCGCCATATAGGGCACATCTGCAAAAATGAGATAACTGGTCAGCCCCATTGCTGAGGCCAGAATGATCATAATGCCGCCAACCATAATGGCGCACTCCTTGAGGACTCCAATCAGGTCAACACTAATCTTCAAATCACGATGTATAACGAATTCGATGAAAAAGGCATAGAAAGCGGCAACTGCAGCAACCTCAACGAGAGTGGCCTTACCTGAAAATATTCCATACAGCACACCGACTGGCAATAAAACTTCCCATTTGGATCCAAGCAGGGCCTGTATTGCAGCATTAAATTCAAAATTCGGCCTGTCTGTTTTTGCCTTTCTGGCTTTGAAAATGGCATAACCGCAAGTCACAGCAACCAGTAATAGCCCTGGTATCAATCCGGCGATAAACAAGTGATCGATTGGTGTATGGGAGGCAATGCCATAAAGAATAATCAGCAAGCTGGGAGGTAGTAGAATTCCCAGACTGCCGGAAGAAGTTAGAACACCCAATGAAAAATTTTCGCTGTATCCCTGCTTGAGCAGTACAGGCAACATTAATCCGCCCAGAGCAAGGATAGTGACCCCGGATCCGCCGGTAAATGTTGTAAAGAAGGCGCAAACAAGTATCGCTGCAATCGCGGAGCCGCCGGGCATCCAGCCGAACCAGGTCTGAAACAATCGAACCAGGCGGGATGAAGCCTTACCACTTGCCAGTATTGTGCCTGCCAGCGTAAAAAGTGGAATGGTCGGTAAGATCGGGTTGGAAGCAATCCGGTAGGCTTCAACTGAAATCGATGCCAACGGCACATCATCAACCGCAAACAGCAAGGCGGCCAGGCTACCCAGAACGATAAATATGGGCGCTCCCGCCAATGTTGAGATCACGATGACACAGAGGCCGAGTGGTAGAAAGTAATAGCCGTTGATATCGATAAGGTAGGATAGAGCGAGCAGGGCAAACAGTAGGCTAATCAACTTTTTGCCTTTGATATGCTCGATCAATTGATGAAAATAACTGTATGCGAGCAGCAGAAAACTTACGGGCATAACCATTTGCGCCATCCACAGGGGAATAATGCCACCCAGCCGTACTTCTGAACCCGCTTCTGCAACGACCATATCGAATGAAGCATTGGCCAGAATCAGACAGGTAGCAACAGCCAAAGTATGAGCAATTACATCAGCAGTTTTCTTGCTTCGCCCGGTTAAAAATTTCGAAACGCCGAGGGAAATGTGTCGTTTGCTACGAGCCGCGACCACCGCACCCAGAAACCCAAACCAGAGTGTCGCGTGCCGAACATAACTAATTGAACCACTGATACTCTGCCCAAAAACCGGCCGGGCGATCATTTCCAACAGCGGTAGCAGCAAGATCGTTATCAACATGATCGATGCGCAAGCGACTGCCAGGTTGACTGGGTGTTTTTTAAGGAACTGCAACAGTGCACTCATGATTGACTCCATCGGTGTCAGAGCAATTAGTCTTTGGCCAGTTGAAGTGCCCGAAATTCATCACGTAAACTCAGCGCTTCATCGAAATATTTTTCAGGAACAACGGTTCCGCGTATTTTTGGATAGCTAAGTTGCACAGCATTCAGCCAGGCCTGTTTTGCGGCGCTGTCGACGGGGACAATTTGCAGTCCTCTCTTTACCATTGCGTCGGTCGCCTGCTGTTCCAGTTTGCGAACGTCCAACTGAAGATTCAGAGCTTCTTCAAAAACAACACGAGCGAAATCTAGCTGGAATTCTCCAGGGATCTTTTGCCAGGCCTTTTCGGTGATGATGGTTGCACCTGTCAATGGAGCCCATTTCAGATCTGTCATATAAGGTGTGAATGGAAACCACTGATTCGCCAGTGCTATAAGTGGGGGCGCCTGGTAGGCGTCGATCATGCCGGTTTGCAAAGCAGGCATGATGTCTATGGATGAAAGTGAGACCGTATCGAAACCCAGGTCCTGCCACAGTTTTTCGCTTTCAGCAGAATCACCATTCGACCAGATAAAAAGCTTTTGTTTACGCAGATCATCCGGTGTTGCAACGGGCTGCCTGGTAAAAAAGTGAACCCAACCAACCTCGCCCCAGGACAATACTCTGAAGC
>CAYOGN010000016.1:0-10451 GCA_964403545.1 uncultured Gammaproteobacteria bacterium | reverse complement strand
AATAATCTTGATGCGGTCATCCGTCAAGCTGGATCTGATGCGGTGAAGGAACTCATTGGTCAACTTAATAAAATGGAGGCGGGAAAGCACGATCTCAATAGTTTTTTCATCCACTGGGCTTCTGTCTGTGACAAGGCCTATGCCAGAATGGTTCGAACTGAAGTTTTTTCACTTGCCCTCGGCGCAACCATTAACCACCTGCTGCAGTACAGTGTTATGCATTCACGATCGCGAGCACAGTAGACTCCGGGCAGCGAGATTTAGTGGATAGTTCTCCATCCGTTAGCGAACAATGAGTGATAATTCTGCAATGAACCTGACCGATGAACTGGAACAGTTTCGTCAACGGTACAGACAACTCAATGGGCAGATTGTCAAGCAGAGAGTGCCGTTGAAATGGACCAGCAAATATACCGTCGTGCTCGAACATGGCAGCATGCAACTGATAAAATTTGCCGGGGGAGACGTCGGTCAGAAACCGTTACTGATTATTTATTCCCACGTCAATAGACCCGGTATCATCGATCTGCATCAGGATCATTCACTGATCCAGTGTTTGATCAAATGTGGTCATCCGGTTTATCTTCTCGACTGGGGCAACGTCCGTGACCCGGACAAGGAGAACAATCTGTCTGTATACGTGGATCAGTACATTGATATTGCGGTAAATCATCTGGTTAATGACAGCCACCACCAGCGGGTCAACATACTCGGAATCTGCCAGGGAGGCACTTTCTCCCTATGTTATGCCAGCTTGCATCCGGATAAAATCAATGGGCTTGTCACCATGGTTACACCGGTAGATTTTCATTGCCGGGATAGCCTTATCAGTCACTGGGTTGATCACATTGACTTCACCACCCTGGAGCAGTATCCGACAAACGTATCCGGCGCAATGCTCACCATGATGTTTCAGATGATGCGGCCCTTTGAGGATCTACTCCGCCAGGTTAACCTGATTGAGCAGCCATCCTGCCCGGAAAAACTGGATTTTGTCATCAAAATGGATCAGTGGATCTACGATTGTCCGGATCAACCCGGCAGAGCATTTGCCCAGTTTATGATTCGGTTCTTTCAGCAAAATGCATTGGTCCAGGGAAGGCTTGAGATTGGTGGCAAGGCAATTGATCTTTCCACTCTCAGCATGCCAATACTCAACGTGTATGCCGCAAACGATCATCTGGTACCACCGGCATCTTCAACTGCGCTCGCCAAATTTGCCGGAAAATGCGATTACCATGAAAAAAGATTTGAAGGTGGTCACATTGGCCTTCTGGTCAGTCGCGATGCACAGCAAACCGTTTTACCGGAAATTGGCCAATGGCTCAGCGACAGAAAATAGACGCGGCCAATGCCCGGCCCTGATTCTTCATCGGGCCGGAAACATTCCCTGAACTAGTACATATGCTGCCCACCATTGATATCAACGGTGGACCCGGTGATAAATCCGGCCTCATCACTAACCAGAAATAAAACGCCACGGGCTATATCAAAAGGGTCGCCCAGCCTGCCCACCGGAATCTGAGCCACTATTTTTTCCAGTACTTTTTCTGGTACCGCACGCACCATATCGGTCAATACGTATCCCGGTGCAATGGCATTCACCGTAATGCCCTTGGCGGCACCTTCCTGGGCCAATGCCTTGGTAAAGCCGTGTATGCCCGACTTTGCCGCAGCGTAATTGACCTGGCCATACTGGCCAGCCTGGCCATTGATCGACCCGATGTTGACGATACGGCCAAACTCTCGCTCACGCATACCCTCAATAACACAGCGACTCATATTAAAACAGGAAGAAAGATTGGTCTGGATTACTGAATTCCACTGATCAAAATCCATTCGGTGCATCGTCCCATCGCGGGTAATTCCGGCATTATTTACCAGGATTTCGATTTTACCGATGTCAGATTCCATTTTTTCAACGGCTGCTTTGCAGCCACTGAAATCGCCCACATCAAATTTATAAACCGGTATTCCAGTGCGTTCCAAAAATTCATTTGCTGATGCGTCGTTACCTGCGTAGGTGGCAATGACGTTATACCCTGCGTCTTTCAGACCAATACTGATTGCTTCACCGATTCCCCGGGTTCCACCTGTTACTACCGCAACTCTACTCATTTACTTACCCTCAAATTTAAAATAAAAAATATTCAAGCTATAGCGCATTAGTCGCCAAGGTGCACCCGTACATAGGTACCGGGAGCATCCTCTATTACCGCCAATCCACCGTCCCCGGGTATCCTTGGAGAAACTTTTTTGCCCGCCTTGCGACTGATCCATCGTTGCCATTCAGGCCACCAGGATCCTTCGTTCACTTTAGCTTGTTGAAACCACTTGTCCGGATCCTGCGGTGGCTTGCTGGTCACACGGTAACCATATTTTTTTCGATCCGGTGGATTCACCACGCCCGCAATATGCCCAGACCCACCGAGAATAAATCGAACAGACCCGGAAAACAAATGAGCGCCTGCATAGGTCGATTTCCAGGGCGCAATATGATCTTCAATAGCTGATACGAAGCAAACCGGCAGTTCTATCGTCCCGAGATCAATGGGAACCTCATTCACTTCCACACCGCCCGGTTGACACAATAAATTCTCGATATAAAACTTTTTCAGATACCAGCTATGCATCTTTGCCGGCATCCGTGTTGAATCCGAATTCCAGTAAAGAAGATCAAATGGCCTGGGATCATTGCCGAGCAGATAATTGTTGATGTAAAAAGACCAGATCAAGTCATTTGCCCGTAACAGATTAAATGTTCCAGCCATGGAATTCCCTTCGAGATATCCATTCTCCTGCATTTCCTGATCGAGTTTGTCGACCTGTTTTTGATCAGTAAATACGCCGAGTTCTCCTGGTTCAGAAAAATCCAGCATGGTGGTCAGAAAGGTGGCGCTGGTAATACGCTGGTCACCCGTAACCTTGAAATAAGCAAGTGCAGTTGCCAGCAAGGTGCCGCCAATGCAATAGCCAATGGCATTAATCTGCTTTTGCCCTGTTGCCTGCTCGATGGCATCGAGGCATGCGCCGATACCCTCAGTGACATAATCATCAAAACTCGTATCGTTGTAACTTGCATCGGGATTCACCCAGGAAACTACAAAAACCGTATGACCCTGTTCCACCAGCCATTTGATCAGCGAGTTTTTTGGTTGTAAATCCAGCACATAATACTTGTTAATCCAGGGTGGAATGACCAGCAACGGACGCGTGTACACAGATTCCGTGGTCGGGGAATACTGTAGTAATTCAAGCATACGGTTACGAAAAATAACCTTTCCTGGCGTTGTCGCGATATTTTCTCCGAGTTCGAATGCTTCCTTATCGGTCATCGAGATCTTAAGCTTGCCATCGCCCCTTTTCAGATCGGCCAACATATTCTCCAGACCTTTAGCCAGGTTCGCGCCGTTTGACTCAATGGTTTTTTCAATGACCGCCGGATTGGTTGCGGCGAAATTGGTTGGTGACAGACTGTCAAGATAACGCTCGGTAAAGAATGAGACCTTTTCAGCGGTTTGTTTGTCGAGCCCTTCAACATCCGAAACAAGATCCCGCATCCAGCGTGAGGACAGCAGATAGGATTGTTTGATCAGGTTATAAACCGGTTGATCCTGCCAGGCTTCATGATGAAAACGACGATCTCCCCCGGCTTCTGCAATGACCGGTTCACTGCTTCCACCCATCAGGGAAAGGGCACTTTGCTGGTAGAGTTTCATCGCATCCTGCCAGTACTGGAATCCGGCCTGAAATATTTTCTGTGGATCTTTCGATATTGCTTCGAACCAGGCCGAACTGGCATCCCCAAGATGAAACGGATCAGTATCCTGATGCTTATATACGCTTGAAATATCCCCGAGAATTTTTTCCATTTGGCGGATATTGCCCGCCAGCAATTCTGCCGGGGTGGCCTCAGTGCTTGTCTTGTCTGGCATGGATTCAGCCGCTGAGTCGGATTGCGCTGTGGAATCTGGCATGGTTTGCTTACTCATCAGACTTACGGTTTTTCACTAGAACTAATTTTCGATAGTGACTCCCGCAGTTCCTCCAGGTTCTCTTTCATCCGCTGATCCACTTTCTCGGACACATCGGTATAGATTTCCTCGATCATTGCGGATATTTCACTGAAATTTTCCATCGAGGTCTGTAAAGCATTCTCTACTGCCTCTGCACTGTTTTCAGCGACCCCATCCGGATTCGATGCGGCGGTTGCTTTCATCGCATCTGCCGCTTCGCTAACGGCTTTTTGCATCATCTCGGTTTGTTTCTGCAACAGCGCCTGGGAGCCGGAAATAGCTGCCTGACTTACCTCAACCATCGCCTGAAAATTTTTTCGTTGTGAGTCTGCGATTGCAGTTGAATCGAACAGTGCACTCGAGGAGTTGGTAAACGTTTCCTGAAATTGCTTAACCATGTTGGCGCTATCCGCCTGGTTGAATAAATCGCTGAAATCGAATGGGTTTTTCGCTGGCATAATGGATACTCCTTTAAGAAAATAAATTTGTGCAGTGCACAAATCGATATTCTATTGATTTTTCACTTATTGTCAAGACATTCTACGTTTTAAAATGTCAAAAATCACTCATGCAGTAGTATCATCAGGGTCCTATTTCTATTTCAGCTTATTACCCCTCAATGGCCAGCGACAACGTACGACTCATCAAGAAATATCCTAACCGCCGTATTTACGATACCCATGAAAGCAAATACATCACCGTTAGCGATGTACGTAATCTGATTGTAAACGGGGTCGAGTTTAAGGTCGTCGATACCCAGACCAAAAAGGACATCACTCGCAGCATCCTGTTACAGATCATACTGGAACAGGAATCCGAACATAATCCGTTGTTTTCCACGGACAATTTACAGGACTTTATTCGTTATTATGGCGAAAATCAGGGCAAGGGATTTTCCGATTTCATCGGTCAGAGCCTGTCTTTCTTTCAGCAGCAACAGGATCAGTTCCAGTCCAACATGAGTGAAATGCTGGAGCAAAACCCGGTCAAGGTATTGTCTGATCTGAGTCAGCGGAATATGGAAATGTGGCAGCAAATGCAGGGTGCATTGTTTGGCCAGAAACCAGACCACAAGGATAAAAAATAGGCGAATTATCTTCTTGACTTAGTTTCCTCAGTTGCTTATGGTGCAGCGCACAATGCTGCATTGCATCATTATTTACCCTCAAATTAACAAACTTTGGAGCTATTTATGCCTGGTCGTATCGCACTTATCACAGGAGGCACCGGCGGAATTGGGTCCGCCATTTGCAAAGAACTATTCGACAGCGGCTGCACCGTCATCGCCAGTTATTTCCCCCCGGATCAGCAGCAGGCAGAGGAGTGGCAACGGAAAAACAACGATCAGGGTTATCAGATCACCCTCGCCCCGGTGGATGTATCCGACTATGAGAGCGCAAAAAATATGGTCACCCATGTAGAGAAATTACATGGGGCAATCGATATACTGGTGAATTGTGCCGGTATTACCCGGGACAAAACCCTCAAGCACATGACCCCTGAGCAGTGGAAAGCGGTCATTAACACAAATCTGGACAGCGCATTCAATATGACCCAGCCCATCGTAACGGGAATGCTGCAACGCGGGTTTGGACGAATTATTAATATTGCATCGGTGAACGGACAAAGAGGCCAGTTCGGCCAGTCCAATTATTCCGCAGCAAAAGCTGGATTACATGGTTTTACCATGGCGGTCGCCCAGGAAACGGCAGCAAAAGGCATTACGGTAAATACCATCTCACCGGGATATGTATCGACCCCCATGACCATGAAAATGCCGCCGGAAATTCTCGATCGAATTATCAGCGAGGTGCCGGTCGGTCGCATGGGAACACCGGAAGAGATTGCCCTGACCGTTAGCTGGCTTGCGGACGAAAGAAATGGCTATACCACCGGTGCCAATATACCGGTGAATGGTGGCATGTTTATGAGTGCGTGACGTCTCACATTCAGTGAACGATACAGTGATAGATAAAATCTTTGCTGCTTCGCTCCTGCACAAAAACCAGAAGTGAGATTCCTTCCGGGTTTTCAGAACCGTTGGAGGCCAGGGATGGCCGGAATCGAGCGCCCATGGACGGCCCGAGCGCGTTCTGAAAATCCGGGAGGAATCTCGCCAACCTCTGGATCAGTGGAATCGCAGTTTTTTACTGATAGTCCGCTTCGCTCCTGCGCATCCTTGCGACCGCGACATACTGGCCATAAAAAAGGCCCTCAAGAGAGGGCCAAAAATACCAATGGAGGAATAAAACGCTTTCTAGGCTGCGACCTTGGCGGTCATGCCCTTGATGTTTTCTTCTGCCAGACCGCGGGCCTGCTCGATAAACTTACCGTTCAGCTCACCGAGTTCCTTGACATGGCTGGTGGCACGAGTCGTGAGTTCCTGGGCCAGGTCTTTCTGCTTTTCGGCATAAACCTTGAGATCATCGGCGTTACCGACTCCAAGACCGGCGTTGAAATTGTCCAGACCGAGCTTTGTATAAGTCTGCATGGTGGCCATATTGAGGTTGAAAGCATCTTCTACACTCTTGATGATCAGTTTGTTAAATGCAACGACCGGAGCCACTGCTGCTTCTAATTCATTGTTTTCTTTAGCTTTTGCCATGATAAATTTCCTGGTTAAATTAAAATTAAGTGAAAAAATCTGTTTGTGCAGTGCAGCATAACAGGAGTTTTTGTGCAATGCAACATATTTTTGAAATTTATTTACTTTGAGCAAAAAGATCAAATTGGAGCCTCGCCGGGGTGAAGTGATATCCGCCACGCCCGATGGCCAAACCCATCGACTTCGCTGGGTGGAATGGGGAGATTTCGATAACTCCCACATTGTGATTTGCGCCCATGGATTGTCTCGCAATAGCCGGGATTTCGATTTTCTCGCCCATGCCCTGGCCAATGATTTCAGGGTAATCTGCCCCGACTATCCAGGCCGCGGGAACAGTGATCCGCTGAGTAATCCCGTTTACTATAATAATGAGCAGTATTTGCAGGATAGCCGCAGGATGATCGAAGCGCTTGCATATGAACAGCTGCACTGGATTGGCACCTCAATGGGCGGTCTGATCGGTATGGGACTAGCTGTACGGTCCGACAATCCGATCTCTCGCCTGGTGCTCAATGATGTCGGTGCATTTATCCCCGGTCAGGCATTAGCACAAATTGCCGAGTACCTTGGGAATCATCCGCAATTTAATACCCTTGACGAAGCCGAAATCTACTACCGGACCACGTACGCGAGTTTCGGTCTGCTGGATGACGTGCATTATCATCATCTTGTTGAGCATGGCGTCAGGCCAGCGCCAGATGGCGAGGGCTATGTGCTTGACCACGATAAAAAGATTATCGATCAATTCGTATCGTTAAAGGTCGGCGACATTGATCTGTGGGATTACTGGCATAAAATCGATATACCTACCCTGATCATTCGTGGCCAGCATTCCACCTTGCTGATGGCGCAGACGGTAGAGCAGATGAAGCATCGTCATCGCGGAGCCAAATCCATCGAGATCGCAAATTGTGCCCACGCACCCTCTTTAATGGTGACTGATCAGATTGCATCTGTTCGTGACTGGTTGCATAGTTCATAAACAGGGATTACAATTCGTATTGTGCACTGCACAATTTTAATCTGAATTTTTATTTTTTACAGGAACCACATTATGAACGAAGTTGTCATCGCCAGCGCTGTACGAACCCCCATTGGTGCATTTTTAGGAGGATTATCAACCCTGCCAGCGGTAAAGCTTGGAGAAATCGCGATTTCCGAAGCATTAGCCCGTGCCGACATTAACCCTGGTGAAGTTTCCGAGGTCATCATGGGACAGGTACTCACCGCCGGGGTCGGCCAGAATGCTGCTCGCCAGGCAGCAATGAACGCTGGTATTCCGGCCAGTTGTACCGCGGTTACCATCAATCAGGTATGTGGTTCAGGCGTGCGCTCTGTTGCCATGGGCTACCAGGCAATCCGCGCCGGTGATAGCGATATTGTGATCGCCGGGGGACAGGAGAATATGAGTCAGGCAGCCCATTGCGCACAAATGCGAAATGGCCAGAAAATGGGGCCGCTTAATCTTGCCGACACCATGATCGTGGACGGGTTGTGGGATGCATTCAATCACTATCATATGGGCACCACGGCAGAAAACGTGGCTCAAAAATGGCAGATCAGTCGTCAGCAACAGGATGCATTTGCCGCAAGCTCTCAGCAAAAAGCAGAAGCCGCTCAAAATGCCGGAAAATTTGCCGATGAAATCGTAGCAGTCACGGTACCCGGCAGAAAAGGAGAGACCATCGTTGATACCGACGAATACCCCAAGGCCGGCACCACCATTGAGAAACTTGCCAGCTTACGGCCCGCCTTCAGCAAAGACGGGAGTGTCACCGCCGGCAATGCTTCCGGATTAAATGATGGCGCCGCGGCGACCGTGCTCATGTCTGCCGATAGTGCCGAGAAACGTGGAATAGATCCGTTGGCAACCATTCGCTCCTGGGCTACAGTGGGGGTCGATCCGGCAGTGATGGGTTCAGGACCGATACCCGCCAGTCGTCGTGCCCTGGAACTGGCAAACTGGAGTATTGATCAGCTTGATTTGATAGAGGCCAACGAAGCCTTCGCAGCCCAGGCCTGTGCGGTCAATAAAGACCTGGGCTGGGAACCTGAAAAAGTCAATGTCAATGGCGGCGCCATCGCCCTGGGCCATCCTATTGGTGCCTCCGGCACTCGAATTCTGGTAACTCTTTTATATGAAATGCAAAAACGAAATGCGAAAAAAGGCCTGGTAACCCTCTGCATTGGCGGCGGAATGGGTATTGCCATGTGCGTAGAGCGTCATTAACCTCAGTTCGTAATCGGCAGGATCGGAGCGTGGGCACGATAGTCGCAGGCCGGGCGCGTGCAAAGGCGGCAATTGATACCTGCTTTGGTGACCAGGCTGGCACGATTTCTATCTAATCCATCGCCATAGACCAGCCGGTCAGCATACACCGCGTCACAGCCGATCATTACGCTATATATCTTGTCCGGGACCCCATAAGCGCTGGTTTTTTTGCTTACTGTTCGGGCTACAAAAAGAAATTCCTGTTCGTCGGGCATCTGTACGACCTGCGAAACAATCTGGCCCGGTGACAGGAATGCTCGATACAGGGCCCAGAGTGGACACGCACCCCCATAGCGCGGCAGACGCAGGTTTGACGAACTGAAACGTTTGGAAATATTTCCTGCTGGATCCGCACGGAGAAAAACGAAAGGCACATTTTGGGATCCTGGCCGCTGAAGAGTCACCAGACGTTGACAGATCTGCTCAAAACTTCCAGCGAAATGCTGTTGCAGAATCTGAATATCGTAACGTACCTCTTCAGCCATCCGTAAAAACGGCTCATAGGGAAATAGCATGGCCCCCGCGGCATAGCGTGCCATTGCCCGGTGCGCACGGCGACGGGCATCGTCGCTGGTCAACCGTTTGTCACTCGTGATTTCACTCAGAATTTCTGAATACTCTTGCTCAAAGATAAATTGGGCGATCAGGAAACGTTCTGTTTCCGAATGGAGTTCTCGCTGGATAAAAAGCTCGCTACCGACATGATGATAGTCGATGCGGGCAAATGAACGACCAGCCGGACTTCCCCTTTGTTCAGTTTTCCGATTCGCTTCGACGCCGGGTTCAAGCCGCTTTAGCGTTGTACCGTGATGTTCGGCAAGATATTCCGTGAGCGCCCCCGCTACCATTTCGCCACAGCTTTCAACGCGACCTCTGAGTACTTCGGCGGCCTGTTCGAGCGGGGAAAAGTAGTTGCGATGGTCGATAATAAAATCTTCCACCTCACCCGCGGGGGTGGTCGGACGCGCCGTGGTATCGATCTCGTCCATAAATGTAAAGAGGCTTTTTGCAGTGACACTCAACCTGGAACTCGCATCGGCAAGCAACGAGATATATTGCTGACGCTGATTCTCGGGCAGGTCACCGAACTCAACCAGAATTTCAGAAAATGACCGGATTGAGGTAATTTGGGTCAGGATTTCGTGACTCGATTCAACCAGAAATGGATCACGGTTGAGCCTGTCAGATAGTGCTTCTACCATCTCGGTAGCTTCAATATAGGAACCGTGCAAGCGCAGGAAGGCGCGCCCCCATCCAGGTTCACGACCGATAATATCCTGGGCACCACGCTCCTCCATTGAGAGGTCGCGAAATAGTGCATCACCGCTCAAGTCTGTGAGATCCTGAATAAGGCGGGCATCCTCGAATCCGGCAAGTTGGGTCAGATCAACGGCAAGGATCTGCGCCATCCTGGCCAGCAAGTGACCACCGATGGATCGTTTGTTGTGCTCAATCAAATTGAGGTAACTGACAGAAATACCGAGATTTTTCGCCAGCGCAGTCTGGGTTATTCCCTGGCGCTTACGCGCTTCACGAACCCTGAAACCCTCCGGCACAC
>CAYOGN010000015.1:0-2793 GCA_964403545.1 uncultured Gammaproteobacteria bacterium | reverse complement strand
TTTCGGGGAAGCCGCATTTTCCGGGTTTCTGGATAACTATGAGCAATTAACACCTTCAGATGATCCGTGGCTAGACTATCAGTATGTTGTACCTAATTAGTGCGCGACCGAAAAAGGATAACTCTTTGAATTATGGGTTGAAATAGGCTGATCGGGTCGACGAAGTTATGCCGGTATTGTGCCAGTAATGAGATAATAGGGCGATAACCCCTCTTATACCTCAAAACTTCGGTGAAATGTGATGCGTGAAGTGACCAGAGCACAACGACAGATAGGCGAGATGGATATTGCCGCTATTCGAATTGATGGACGCTCACGGGATGATATTCCGCAATTGTTAAGGGGTTTGCAGCATCTTTATGCGGACCAGGGATTGCGCCAGGAAATCTTTCAAATATTGACCAAACTGACACCGGAAGCGATCAGTACGGAACAGGGTCGACCCGGCATGGAATGGTGGAAGATTCTGGTAATGGGATCACTGCGGCTGAATTTGAATTGTGACTATGATCGACTGCAGGAACTGGTAAACAATCATAAGACCATCCGACAAATGCTGGGCCATGGTCTACTGGATGATGATCGCACCTATCAGCTGCAAACACTGAAGGACAATGTACGCCTTTTCACCCCCGAGATACTGGACGAGATCAATCAGGTGGTGGTGCGAGCGGGGCATCGTCTTAAAAAAAAAGACACCCTGGCGGCACGCTGCGATTCATTTGTGGTTGAGACCAATGTGCATTATCCGACCGATATTAATTTATTGCTGGATGCGGTACGCCAGGTAATTGCATTGACCGCGGACTATGTTGAGATGACCGGCATCGGGGGCTGGCGACAAAGCGCATTCAACCAAAGGCAGATCAAAAGAGCACATCGAAAGGTGCAACAGATGAAACGCTCGACCTCAAAAGATACGGTCAAAAAAGCCCAACGCCAGGTAGCCATTGTGGAAGCCCATCGGGAGTATATTGTACTGGCCAGCGGGTTCATCCACAGAAGTGAGGAGACATTGGCGACGGAGGTTGGCGCGCTGCGTGTTGTTGTTATGGGGAAAATGCTGGGGATACGGTGTTTTATTGCCCATGGACAGCGGCAAATCGATCAAATTGAGCGGCGGGTAATGCAGGGTGAGAAGATTCCGCATGAAGAGAAAGTGTTTTCTGTGTTTCAAACACACACCGAATGGATCAGCAAAGGCAAGGCGGGGGTTGCGGTCGAGTTTGGGTTAAAGGTGTGCATTGTGGAAGACACCCAGGGATATCTATTACATCATCAGGTGATGCAACAGCAAAGCGACGATCAAATCGCCATTGACCTGATCAAACAAACACAGGAACGATATCCCACACTGGCCGTCTGCAGTTTTGATAAAGGGTTTCACTCGCCACAAAACCAGATCGAGCTGGCGAGGCAACTGGATCGAGTGGTATTACCGAAGAAAGGCCGCTGCAATAAAGCAGAACAAGCGCGAGAAGGGTGCGATGTATTCAGACGCAGTCGGCGAAAGCACTCGGCGGTGGAGTCGGGCATTAATGCCCTGGAGGTACATGGACTGGATCGCTGTCTGGATCATGGGATCGATGGATTCAAGCGGTATGTAGCGCTGGCGGTGGTGGCCCGGAACATTCAGAAACTGGGTGCTGAGTTGCAAAAGAAAACCCGGCAACAGGAAAAGCGAAGACAGGACCGAGCCAGGCTCGCTGCCTGACAAAGAGCGATCAAGCCAAATCCGACGAAGACGGGAGAGGTGTGCTTACATATCGTGAATCAGCACCCCACTGAGCAAAGAATGCTATCTTGTCCTGAGTCCGGGAGTTTATCGTGTAAAAAACGAATATTTGATTATCAAATAACCCGTGATCGGTGCTAAATTCAGGGTTTTCGTTCGGGCACTAATTATAATATATCCCTCGTTTTTACACTCTCTCTGCCCTATACAGACATAAACAGTAGTGGGTGCTGATCCCATTCAATCCGGTTGTGGTCCACTCCAGTCGAACGGACTATGTTTGCTCGAACTGGTAGTCCATTCAAATTTGAAGTCGAATGCATCCACGGTACAAATCGTAGATTTACCCCAGGTCATCGGCTTTGGATTCGGACCTGTTTCGGCACCTGGTGCGTCTATGAGTTGAGGGTATTTCCCGGATGGACTGGTAGGCCCCGTGATCGCATTCGCCCACGATTTTACCTTGCCAAGGATTTCTATACCCCAGTGGCCCAGATCAGGCGCTATTTCAAAGCTAATCCGTGCTCTTTCCACACCGCGAATCTCCCTGCCATTAGGAAACAAGCCCGCCCATTGTTCGGGCCATCCGCCTACTTTTCCGCTAAATATCTGTTGAAGTGCATCGGCCTGCTCATCGTCGGCGTTGTCGTCTATGAATACGCCCGATACGCCTTTTGCATCCCCGGCCCACATGTCTCCTTCCCACCGACCCAGCCTGACAAAACTCAGACCGTCCAGATTGGTATCGCCGTAATAACCCTGTTTAACATGCCAAAACAGGACAAAATCGCAGTAACCATTGTCTGGAGTTTGAGCAAAGGTGCAAGGGCAAGCCACGGCACAGCTACAGTTATCAAACCAATCACCTTGAATATGCCAACTCGTCGCCTGATTCATGTTCATCTCCAATATATTTGTCTTTATCTAGCTATCTGACCAAGCCATGTCGTTATTTATGCAGGCTCTCTATGTCTCCAATGAGTTGCTACTGCCGGTCAGTTTTTACAATCTGGCTCTAATTTGCAAAGCGATCAGTCAGGTAATCCTGCATTACGAAG
>CAYOGN010000014.1:0-16241 GCA_964403545.1 uncultured Gammaproteobacteria bacterium | reverse complement strand
GCGAAAACCTGCCCCGGATGCGCTTCCAGTGAATTTTGAGACAATATAACGAAGTGAGATTCCGCACCTCATTCAATCAATAGTGTCTACAGAGCAGCAAGAGTCAGCGGAAGCCGCATTTCGCGAACGGTTGTCCCAGATTCGACACGACCTTAAAACCCCGGTCGGCCATATCATGGGCTATAGCGAGATGATCGAAGAAGAAGTAGAAAATGAGCTTCCGGAGGTGGTTCATGACTTACGCAGCATCCGAAGTTCCGGTGAGCGCTTACTGGAATTGATCAACGATCACCTCGGGCCGGCAAAACAGTGCGCCGGGGATATTGATCTGGATCTCACCAGTCTTCTGATGCGGCAACAATTGACCCATGTTGGCGGGTATTGCGAGATGGTGCAGGAAGTTGCAGAGGAGACTGGGCATGAGGATATTGGCCCCGACCTTGACCGAATTCACTCCGCTTCGGGTACATTGACCCAACTTATCGAGTTATTGTTATTGCCGGAAAGTCTCAATCTGGTCGCGGTTGATCCTGCCGATTCTGATGAAGCAGATGATGAACCTGATTCGATACAGCTTCCCACCAGCGCGGGGTTTCTTGGCGAAGGCGGGGAACTATTGGTTGTGGATGACGATCCGGCCAACCTGGATCTGCTGCGCCGTCGGTTGGTAAAGCAAGGCTACGAAGTCACTACTGCGGGTGGCGGGCAAGAAGCTTTAGACCTGCTGAATAAGCAAAGTTTCGATCTGTTGCTGCTCGATATGATGATGCCCGGGATAAATGGCTTGCAGGTTTTACGACGACTCAAGTCAGACCCCCAGCGTCAGGCAATGCCGATAATCATGATTTCGGCCCTCGACAATACCAACAGTGTGGTTGAATGTATTTCTCTAGGTGCGGAAGACTACGTTTTTAAACCGTTTAATCCGGTACTGCTGAAAGCCAGGGTTGGCGCAGCCCTGGAGAAATACCGGCTGCGGGAACATCAGGCTCGCCGACTAATGGTATTTATCTCTTCGCCCGGTGACGTTATCCCGGAACGCCGGGCGCTCAAGCGAATCCTCGAGCAACTCAATCTTGAGTTTTCGGGAAAGCTGTACCTGGTTCCGGTGTTATGGGAAGAGGAGCCGTTGCTGGCATCTGAAACCTTTCAGTCCCAGATTCACCCCCCAAGTGAGACCGATATTTATATTGGCATCTTCTGGTCCCGGCTCGGCTCCCCGTTACCGAAGGATATTACCCGGGAAGATGGCTCTCGTTACCTGTCGGGTTCAGAGTATGAATTCGAAGATGCCATGGCAGGGTTCCAAAAGCGCAGTAAGCCCGACCTACTGATCTATTTTAAGAATGCCGAAATCCTGGTGCCATTGACCAGTCGCGATGAGGTGTTTGGCAGGATTGAACAAAAAGAACGCCTGGAGGAATTTGTTCGAACCTGGTTTATGACCGAGGATGGTGAATCCTATACCGGCGCATTCCACGGATTCAGCGAACCTGAGCAACTGGAGAACATGGTGCTTGGCCACTTGCGTAAACTGTTGGAAAAATATGTTTAACCTTATCCGCAATTTCATTCCCACCTGCAACTGGTTTGTGGATGGGTTTTGAATTTCTTGATTATCACATTGATAGAGCACTAACATAGGGCAATATGGAAACCATCGATATTCTCTGGGTAACACTCTGTGCGGGTCTGGTTTTTATGATGCAGGTGGGATTTCTGTGTCTTGAAACCGGATTCACCCGCAGCAAAAATAGTGTCAATGTGGCGGTCAAGAACCTGACAGATTTCTGTGTTTCCTCGATGGTATTTTGGGCCGTGGGTTTTGGCTTGATGTTTGGTGCGAGTTACGGAGGGTGGTTTGGTATTTCCCATTTTTTTGTCAATCACACTGGTGGCGACTGGGGATTCAGTACATTCTTTATTTTCCAGTTAATGTTTTGCGGGGCGGCGGTAACCATCATTTCTGGTGCCGTTGCCGAACGTATGCAATTCAGCTCCTACATCATTCTCACCGTCCTGATTTCAGGTCTGGTCTATCCCGTTGCAGGTCACTGGAGTTGGGCAACTCTTTTTGGTGGCGATACCAACGGGTTTCTGGCGGATCTTGGATTCTACGATTTTGCCGGATCCACGGTAGTTCACAGTATAGGCGGCTGGGGGGCGCTGGCGACCCTGATGATTATCGGTCCACGACTCGGACGTTTTGACGAGAAGCGTCTGATGAGTGCTTTTCAGCCTTCCAGCATGCCGCTCGCTGCTATCGGAACCATATTTCTTTTTATCGGCTGGTTGGGATTTAACGGTGGTAGCACGCTGGCATGGAATGACCAGGTGGGGTCGATATTGGTAAATACTCTGCTGGCCGGTACTGCTGGTGCGGTGTCGGCGGGTGTGCTGGCATTTGGTGTGACCAACCGCCTGGATGCCGGACAGTTTATGAATGGCTGCCTCGGAGGGCTCGTTGCTGTGACTGCCGGGGCGAATCTGTTTTCCTCTCCACTGGCAATTTTGATCGGTTTCATCGGGGGTATGGTGGTGGTCGCGGCAGAAGAGATGCTGGACTATTTCAGGATCGATGACGCCGTGGGTGCAATACCTGTGCATCTTGGTGCCGGCATATGGGGAACCCTGGCTGTAGGTTTATACGGAGATTTGGAGCTGATTGGAACAGGCCTCGATCGGTTTAGCCAGATTGGTGTGCAACTGCTGGGAATCGCTGTTTACGCTGTCTGGGGTTTTGGAATTTCCCTGGTGGTTCTTCTGCTGGTCAACAGGGTACACAAGTTGCGTGTGAGCAGAGAAGATGAGGAGATGGGATTAAATCTTTCCGAGCACGGAATAATGCAGGAAAATGATATCCCTGTGATGGCCAGAACCAACGAGAAATTGGTATGAACACAAACGATACAAACGATACAAATAATTCGGTGACTGAAAATTCGACCAGTCGGGATAATTCGAAGCACCGACGCGGCGTTTCCATCAGTATCAAGATCCTTGCCGTTACCCTGGGCACGACAATTGTGGTGCTTCTTGCTTCCGGAATTGTCAGTTTCTTCATGTCAAGAGACGCCATTGAAGTAAAAATTCTTGACCAGTTGACGTCTGCTCGCGAGATCAAAGGGCAACAGATTGAAAGCTACGTCGATACGATCAGCAAGCAGGTTGTCACATTTTCAGAGAACCCGACTATCATAGATGCCATGTCCAGGTTCAGGTCAGCGTTTTATCTGGTTGGAAAGAAGGCAGAAACCCCGGAAATGCACGATGAAGTTATGGAGTCGGGGTTGCTCACCTATTATCGGGATGAGTTTTTTACCAGGTTGCGACCGAATACAGCTGACAAGCTCGCAGGCGTGTCACCATCAGACTTTATTCCAGCGAAACCGGGAGCCGCCCACTTACAGAATTTATTTATCACAGACAATCCTCATCCCACGGGAATGAAACATAAGCTGGATGCAGTGGATAAAAGTCTTTACAGCAAACTGCATGAGAAACTCCATCCCACGGTACGCAGCTACCTGGAAAAATTCGGCTACTACGATATTTTTCTGGTCGACCATAATACCGGGGATATCGTATATTCGGTGTTCAAGGAAGTTGATTATGCTACTTCGCTGATAACCGGCCCTTACAAAGATACTAATTTCGCCCGGGCTTTTAAAGCGGCGGCGATATCTAATGATAAAGACTTCGTCAAGTTGGTGGATTTTGAACCCTATTATCCATCCTACAATGCACCGGCTTCGTTCATAGCCTCCCCCATTTTTGACGGCCATCGGAAAGTAGGCGTGCTGGTGTTCCAGATGCCCATCGATCGCATCAATGACATTATGACCAGTAACCAGGGCTGGAAAAACGTAGGGTTGGGAGAAAGTGGAGAGACGTACCTTGTTGGTGAAGACTTCACCATGCGAACGCAATCACGGTTTTTGATCGAGGATTCCAAGAGTTTCCTGGGTATCCTTCGCAATATCGAGATACCTGACCGCATTGTAGATCTGATGGAGAGTTTCGGAACGTCCATAGGGTTGCTGCCAGTAAAGACTGAAGGGACAAAAGCCGCTCTGGACGGACAGGCGGATACGGCTGCTTTTCCGGGTTACCGCGGGGTTAATGTGTTTTCATCCTATCGCCCATTAATAATCGAGGACGTCAGTTGGGCGATTATGGCCGAAATGGAAGAGTCTGAAGCATTTGCTCCGGTCAATAAACTCAAGGATCGATTTATCCTGGGCGGTTCCATATTGATTGCCATCGCAATATATATCGCATTTTTCTTCAGCAAATCCATGACCGCAACCCTGCAGGTTCTGTTAACCCGGGCCGAAGCGCTGGCGAGGGGGGAACTGGATCAACCCATACCGGTAGAATCCAGCGATGAAATCGGCCAGTTAGCCTATGGTTTCGAGGGTATGCGGCTATCCATACGCAAGCTGGTGGATGACTTGCAGGAGGAAAAAGACGCACTTGAACGCCGGGTTAGCGAACGTACAGAAAAACTGGATACGGCGTTGCATAAACAGGAGGAGCAGACCCAGGTGCTGGAGCAGCGCAATATTGAAATGCTGGAAATTCAGGAAGACTTAAAACAATCAGAAAAAGAACAAGTAGCAAACAAGGAACGTATTGATTCGATCTTGCAGGCTAGTCCCGATGGAGTTTGTGTTATTGATGCCGAAGGTACTGTCACGATGGTCAACCACTCCCTGCAGGAGGTGTTTGGCTATTCCTCTGAAGAGGTGGTTGGTATGAACGTGAAAATATTGATGCCGGATGACCTGGCAGACCAGCATCACAACGCTCTCGAGCGTGTCGTCTGGGGACGGGAGCCCAAGCTGATCGGTAAAGGGGCGGTTGAAGTTAGAGGGCGTAACAAGTCTGGCGATATTTTTCCAATGGAATTATCCATATCGCAAATCGGAACCGGAAAGGATTCGATTTTCGTCGGAATTATTCGCAACATTACTGAACGCAAGGAAGCTGAACGCGAACTGGCGGACAAGGAAGCCCAGTTGCGCCTCGCTTTCGACAATATGCCTGCTGGTATCAAATTTATCGACAAAGATTTAAAAATTATTGCTTTCAATCAGCAATATCTCGAGGTGATGGGATACCCCGATGATCTGATTCAATTGGGAAGATCTTCGCTTGATGAATTAAGGTATCAGGCAGAACGAGGAGACCTGGGCCCCGGGAACCCTGTTGAACTGGTTGAGCAGACACTTGCCAAACATGGAAGTGAAGAAACAAAATTATTTGAGCGGGAAGTGACCAATGGGCGATATGCTGCCATCACAGTTAAAAACACGTCAGATGGCCAGCGGGTCACGGTGGTTCATGATATTACTGAACAGAAAAAGGCGGAGAAGAAAATCGTTGATCAATTGTTATTCACAGAATCCCTGTTGGATGCCGTCCCTAACCCGATTTTTGTCAAGGATACTGATCTGAGATACACAGCCTTTAACCGGGCCTACGAAGAGGCTTTCGGGATGCGTCGCGAGGAGTATATTGGTAAAACGGTGCTGGAGGCTGATTACCTGGTGGAGGATCATGAAGCGTACCACCAGGCGGACAAGAAACTAATAGAAAAAGGCGGGTTTACCAGAGAGGAATATACTGCCAGGTTCTCCGATGATTTGGACCACGAATTGCTTTACTGGCGAAGTACTTTTAATCTGGCTGACGGCGCTCCCGGTGGAATGCTCGGCATCCTGATTGATATTTCCGACCGCAAGGAGATGGAGCGTGAAATGGTAGTTGCCATGGAGCAGGCTGAAACTGCGAACAAGACCAAGAGTGCCTTCCTCGCTAATATGAGTCACGAGCTACGCACTCCGATGAATGCCATTATCGGCTATGCGGAAATCCTTAAAGAGGATGCCGAGGATGAGGAAAACGAAGTGATCGTCCCGGATCTGGATAAAATTATCACCGCCGGCCGGCACCTTCTGCAATTGATCAACGATGTTCTCGATATTTCCAAGGTTGAATCCGGGCATATGGAACTGTATCTCGAAGAATTCGATATTGCTGCAATGATCAGTGATGCCGCTTCGACAGTGAGTACCCTGGTGGAGAAAAATAATAATACCCTGGAGATCAAAGTGGAAGAAAATATCGGTAGTATGCACGCGGATATGACCAAGGTTCGCCAGATTGTGTTCAATCTGGTGTCCAATGCCGCAAAATTTACCTCGGATGGTAAAGTCGGGATCGAAGCCAGTACCATGGACAAGAATGGAGAACCATTTATCCGGTTAGCCGTTACCGACTCCGGTATTGGAATTCCTGAGGATAAGCTCGAACACATTTTTGAAGAGTTTTCCCAGGCTGATACGTCTACTACCCGCAACTATGGTGGAACCGGCCTGGGTCTGGCACTGGTACTAAGATTTGCTCGCATGATGGGTGGGGATGTTCGGGTGGAAAGCACACCGGGAGAAGGATCGGTATTCACTCTGGAAATACCGGCCAGGGTTGTTGTAGAAGATGAGACATCAGCCTCGGTGTTGAAAGGAGTCGGTCAGGCGGTCAAATCCGGGGCAGTCACCCCGGGAAAAATACTGGTCATCGACGATGACTCCAACGCACGACGACTGCTCACGCGAGTTCTTGAAGATCAGGGCTACGAGGTGATCACCGCCGAGGGTGGGGAAGAGGGTATCGCCCTGGCGAAATCAGAAAAACCTGCAGTAATCACTTGCGATATTCTGATGCCAAATATAGACGGCTGGGAAGTGCTGCAACGCCTCAAGGGCGACCCGGATACTGCATCGATACCGGTAGTTATGGTGAGCATGGTGGATGAAGGCAAGAAGGGAGCCGCATTGGGTGCGGTAGAGCATCTGCGTAAACCGGTGGACCGGGAACAATTACGCAAGGTTATCTCCCGATATATAAAGACAACAGGCAAAGTGCTGGTTGTGGAAGATGATCTGGCAGTACAAGAAGTTATTTCAAAGGCATTAGGTTCAATGGGTGTTGAAGCTATAGTGGCAGACAATGGGCAGGTCGCGCTTAATCTGTTAGAAGATCAATGGCCAGATGTAATTCTGCTTGATCTGATGATGCCGGTGATGGACGGATTTGAATTCCTGAGTCATTATCGGAAACTCGAAGGTTCGGAGAAAGTTCCGGTGATCGTAGTAACGGCAAAGGATCTGACCGCCGCTGATAGAGATGAACTGGAGGGGCATGTTAGCGAAATATTCACCAAGGAGGAAGATTATATTGAAGACCTGATTCAGAGTATAGGCGGAATTGTCAGCAGCCCGAATAAAGAGGCTGGCGAAGATGTCGATCGTTGATACTGATGCTTCTGTACCGCGAAATCTGGCCAGGTCTACGGTTGTATACAGTGTGTTTTGACTAATTTTTGATTAAAGGGCCAGGAGTCGGAGTAGCATGAATGTATCGAGTACCCTCAGTAGACTCGAAGCCGGAGTGGATAGCTGGAATGCATGGAGACGCGAAGGTGGAGCCGGAAAGGTATCGCTGGTTGAGGTGGATCTGAGTGAAACCGATCTCAGCGGAGTGGATCTTTCCGGCGCCGATGCAGAAGGAATAGATTTATTCAGAACGGACCTCTCAGGTGCAAATCTGAAAATGTCCAACTTTGAGCGGGCGGATCTTTCCTATGCCCGACTTTGTTCCGCAGGGGGGTACAAAGTTTGTCTGAAAGGAGCGCACCTGACTGAGGCAGATTTGGAAGGTGCGGATTTTTCCGAGGCGGATTTAACGGGCGCAGATCTTCGCGGGGCCAATTTGTCCGACATCAATCTTCAGGGCGCGTCGTTGGCAGGTGCTCGACTGGACAAAGCCAATCTGTCGGGTGCTTCCCTGATAGGGGCGGATGTTTCCGGTGTGAATTTCTCGTTCGCAAATTTCGAAAATGCTAATCTTACCGCCATGCACTACGGAGGCTACAGACAAATGCAAGGGTTGTACTTTGGTGTGCGTGGTCTCGACAGTTCATTCGGCAATGCCCTGTTTGTTCGCGATGCAAAGGACCAGGATTACCTCGATACAATGGACGTCATGATTAATCGCCTTCCGGAGGGCCGGCTGAAATACATGGAGCAAGTTTTGTTTCGTGCATGGGCATTAATTGATTATGGAAGGAGTTTGTTCAAAGTGACATTCTATGCCTTTCTTATCGCCTCGATTTACGCCGCCATCTATTCGGTAGATATGGTTCTGGATTGGGGGTTGATGGATTATTCATCTTCTGCCCAAAGTTGGTTTACCCCTTTTTATTACTCCATTGTTACCTACACAACGTTGGGTTTCGGTGATGTCACGGCCAATACATGGCTTGGAGAAATGATCATTATCAGCGAGGTCATTGTTGGATATTTCACGTTGGGATTGCTTTTGTCGATTTTGGCCAATACCATTGCCAGGAGGAGTTGAAAAATGCGCTTGTTACACGGGCATCGTAAATTTTCTGGCTATTTGCTCCAGCCGTTGATGTTATCGACTACCAAACTTCGTATCATCTCAATATGTGCAATGGAATCATTCAGACAGGAGATGTATGCATATTGTTCTCCTCCAGCGGCAAGAAAAAAATCCCGGTTTTCCATCGCTATTTCTTCCAGCGTCTCCAGGCAGTCGGCGCCGCCATCAAAGTGCCAGACATGAACCCGATTATATTTTCCATCTGTAAAAGCGTGCCCCCCGCGTTCCCAGTTTATCGTTGCATAGTGTTCGGTCATTGAACTACGTCGCCAAAAAATAATGACAAAGTACTGATTTTACTCTAACGGACCTCTGATCAAAACTCCGGGCCAATCAAACTGAGATTCAAAATCATTTTTCACGAATTGATCAAAGGTTCCTTAACGAAGTCCTTACTTGTGGGACCGTTTTAGGAATAAAAAATGGCATCCAGCAGAAACCGGATGCCATCATTAATAGTGATAAGCAGGAAAACTTACACCAGAGAACGGGTGAATTCCGGGTAAGCTTCGATCCCGCAATCGACCTTGTCCATACCTTCATACTCTTCGGCTTCACCGACACGGATACCCATGGTTTTCTTGAGCACGATCCAGACAACGGTGCTGGTGACAAAGACCCATACAAAAATTGTCGCAGCACCTATGATTTGACCCGAAAATGATGCCCCATCATTGGTCAACGGAACCAAAAGCAGACCCAGAAGGCCACAACTTCCATGCACCGAGATCGCACCTACCGGGTCATCAATTCGTAGTTTGTCCAGCAACCGGACGCTGAAAACCACCAATAACCCACCCAGACCGCCAAACACTGTGGCCATGAGCGCAGAAGGCGTAGAAGGCTCTGCGGTGATGACCACCAGACCCGCCAGAGCGCCATTGAGCAGCATGGTCAAATCTGCCTTGCCGTACAAAATTTTGGCGATCACCAATGCTGCTATTGCACCGCCCGCAGCGGCGGTATTGGTATTCAGAAATACCATCGCTACCCCATGTGCATTTCCGATATCCCCGAGTTTCAATACCGAGCCACCATTGAAACCGAACCAGCCCATCCACAAGATAAATGTACCGATGGTTGCCAGCGGCATATTGGCCCCTGGCATCGCGCGGACAGAACCGTCTTTCTGGTATTTTCCTTTACGTGCCCCGAGTAATAAAACACCGGCAAGTGCGGCTGCCGCGCCGGCCATATGAACGATACCCGAGCCGGCAAAATCGCTGAACCCAAGGTCACCTAGTGTGTACAGACCAAAGACGCTGCCACCACCCCAGGTCCAGTTTCCCTCCACCGGATAGATGACCGCTGTCATGATCACGGCAAAGATAAGGAATGACCATAGCTTCATACGTTCGGCTACTGCACCGGATACGATGGACATCGCGGTGGCTACAAAGACTACCTGGAAGAAAAAATCTGAAGCGCCGGAGTATATCGAGCCTCCGGTGAACCCATCTTCACGACTGGCAAAGTCTGCCAATACTGCATCTGAATCGATCTCCCCCATGCCGCTTAGAAACCATTCACCACCATACATGATGGCATAACCACAACCCATATACATCAGGCATGAAATTGCGTATAAGGCGACGTTTTTCGCCAAAATTTCGGTTGTGTTTTTGGATCTGACCATGCCCGCTTCCAGCATGGCGAATCCGGCCGCCATCCACATGACCAATGCACCACACACCAGAAAATAGAAAGTGTCGATGGCGTACTGTAAATGAAATATATTGTTTTCCACGATTTTTACTCCTGAGTTTTAATGCTTTAAATTGCGTTTGTGCCGGTTTCACCAGTTCGAATTCGAACCACCTGCTCGATTTCATAGACAAACACCTTGCCGTCGCCAACTTTGCCAGTGGAGGCCGTTGCGGTAATCGTCTCAACCACCTGATCCAGCATTGCCGTGTCAACAGCGATTTCAATTTTCACCTTGGGCAGAAAATCTACGACGTACTCAGCACCTCGATAAAGTTCTGAATGGCCTTTTTGGCGACCAAATCCCTTGACTTCGGTAATGGTCATGCCGGTAACTCCGACTTCGGATAATGCCGTTCTTACATCGTCAATTTTGAATGGCTTGATAATTGCTACAACGAGTTTCATTTGTTTGCTCCTGAGTTTGAAAACTGATCCCGAAATCCGGGGTAATGATCTTTAAAAAGCAATTGTTGTGCCATATTAAATTATTGTTTTAATTCAACAAGATAAATATCTAGTCGTTAAGCAGTGAATGACTGGCGCACCAATGCGGTGCGAAATATTCATCGGATGCATTGTGGAGGTGCGACTAACTTTGTGCTTTAAAATCGTTACAATCCCACAATCCCTGATATCGCGTTATTATTTAATTTGTCATGATTGAACTGCATCCAGACCAAACGGTTTCTGCTCATAAGTTGTTTGGTATCCACAGTGATCTGATGGTTCCTGCCTTTAGCCAGCGGGACGAACATGTGCCAAATGTCGACCCGGCCTACTGTTTCAATCACGACGTAACCCTGGCCATCCTTTCCGGATTCGTCAATGACCGCCGGGTGATGGTGCAGGGGTTTCATGGCACCGGTAAATCCACTCACATTGAGCAGGTGGCGGCACGTCTGAATTGGCCCTGTGTCCGGGTTAATCTCGACGGCCATATCAGTCGCCTCGATCTGGTGGGTCGTGACGCCATTGTGATTCGCCAGGGGTTGCAGGTTACCGAGTTTCAGGAAGGTATTATCCCGTGGGCATTGCAACGCCCGGTAGCGCTGATTTTTGATGAATTTGATGCCGGCAGACCGGATGTTATGTTTGTCATCCAGCGTATTCTCGAACGTGATGGCAAGTTCACTTTGCTGGATCAGAATCGGGTGATCAGTCCACACCCGGCGTTTCGTTTATTTGCAACCGCCAATACTGTGGGCCTCGGTAACTTGAATGGCCTCTATCACGGTGCACAGGTGTTAAACCAGGCCCAGGTGGATCGATGGAATATCGTGACTACCCTGAATTATCTCAAACGAGAAGATGAGGTTCGAATTGTGCTTGCCCAGGTGCCCGGATTCGCGGCCCGGGCTGGTTTAATAGAGGCCATGGTGGAGGTGGCGCATCTGACCCGCAAGGGATTTGCTGCTGGTGATATTTCCACCGTAATGTCTCCACGTACGGTGATTACCTGGGCGGAGAACAGTGAAATATTTGTTGATGTCGGACGTGCCTTTCGGTTGTCATTCCTGAATAAATGCGACGACGCGGAACGTTCGATCATCGCCGAATATTATCAGCGTGCGATGGGAGAGGAACTCGAATACTCTATCGCTTTTGATATTGTTGACAGTTAATTTTTAGTTCCAGTACGAATTCTGAACAGGTGAACGAACAAGTTCGCAGACGCCGGATAGAACGCCACTGTGGCGCATCGATTCGTGCCCTGGCAGGGCATCCAAAAGCAGAATACCGTCGTCAGTTACTATTTGAAAACGGTAATGGGGTTGAACTTTTCTGTCCCCACCTGGCATCAGATGTTATCCAGCATTCACTCGGTCGCAGCCGTGGCGTGGCCGACGGGATGGCGCTGCGTCTTGCCCATTCCGATTTAACGTTGCACAGACAATTATCTCCATCCGATGAAGTAGGCAAATTGGTGTTTGATATTCTCGAACAGCTACGAGTGGAAAGCCTGGCGCCTGAAGGACTGAGAGGGGTGAAAATGAATCTTGATCAGGCATTTAATGAATGGTGTCGACAAAGCCGTGCTGAAGGGCTGACCGAAAACGAAACCGGGTTATTGATTTACAGCATTACCCAGATTGTCAGATCGCGTCTCAACAACCAACAGCAAGACGAAGAAGTCGAAGGTTTGATCGAATCAACTCGCTTCAGGCTGGCCCCTCTTGTTGGTGATCAATTGGCACTGATGCGGGGAGCAAAATCTGATCAGAAATTATATGCAGAGCTAGCGCTGGAGATAGCCGGGACGATTAGTAAAATAACACAATCTGTGTGGTTGGAAGCGCCTGACGAGAGCATAGTTAAAATCCGGCAACGCCTGATTTTGCCGCGCCAGCACGAACCCGATGATCGTTATGTTGAAGGAGGGGTGGCTGGTTCGGGACAACCCGCCGTTGCCGATGACAGGGTTCTTCCATATCCGGTTTTTTGCCGCGATTTCGATCGCCAGTTAACCGGTGACAAGTTATACCGTCTGGAACAGCGTAACACGCTACGTTTGCAGTTGGACAGACTGGTCGTCGCCCAGGCCATTAGCGTACCCCGTCTGGCACACCGGTTAAAAATGCTGTTCGCGGTGATGGATCCTTCGGGATGGAACTTTGGCGAAGAGGAAGGCTACCTGGACGGTCGTCGCCTGGGTCAACTGGTCGCCAACCCGGCGTATTCAAGAATCTTTAAACAGCAGAAACTGTCACCCCGTTGCGATACAGTAGTGAGCTTTCTAATCGACAATTCCGGTTCGATGAAACGCCAGCGATTTGAAGCGGTGGCAGTGATGGTTGATGTTTATGCACGCGCGCTTGAGCTGGCCGGCGTACGCAGTGAAATCCTCGGGTTTACCACCGGTGGCTGGACCGGGGGTCGTTCTATGGGTGCATTTCGTGCTGCCGGGATGCCGGCAGATCCCGGCCGATTGAATGATCGACTGCACATTGTGTACAAAGATGCCGATACCTCATGGCGTCGAGCGCGTTACAGTATTGCTTCAATGCTGACTACTACCCATTTTCGTGAAGGGCTGGATGGTGAGGCGTTACAGTGGGCGTGCCAGCGTCTGGAGCGATTGGAGGAATCCCGAAAATGCCTGGTTATGATTTCGGATGGTGCTCCCATGGATAGTGCAACCTGCCAGTATAACGATGAGTTATTCCTTGAAAGGCATTTGAAACAGGTGGTGCATAACCTCGAAAGCAGTTCTACGGTGGAACTACGGGCGATCGGTATTGGCCTGGATATGAGCGAATTTTTTACTCAATCGGTAGCCCTGGACTTGACCGGAACCCTGGGAAACAACGAATTTCGCGCCCTCGAAACACTGTATGGGTAGCATGTGCTAGTTAACTGCCCTCCCGCGACTTGTATTTTGCCCGCAGATTGTCATCGTGTCCACGCCAGCTTTGGGCTTCAATGAATACCTTGGTAATTTCCGGATGAAGCGATTTAATTTGAGCTTCCATGTCCGAGATTAACCACTCAACCTCACTGGCGGATATGCCATCGACAAAATCGAGACTTAAATTGAGCAGGATATCCTGGGGGCCAAAGTGCATGGTCAATAATTCGTTGATACTGATGATGCCCTCATGTCCATTAACAATTTTGCGAATACTGCCTATTACCGCTGGTCGGGCGGCTTCCCCTATCAGTAATCCTTTGCTTTCGTAGGCAAGAACGGTAGCGGTACAGGCCAGAATAATGCCGATAATAATCGATGCGATAGCGTCAAAAATCAGAATGCCAGTGAACTGCGACAAACCAATGCCAATGAAGGCGGTAACCAGTCCCAGCATTGCAGCGCTATCTTCGAATAACACGGTGAATACCGTTGGATCTTTGCTCCGCTGAATTGCCTTGATATATCCGAGAGCGCCTTTGGTCTTACGAAACTCTTTAAATGCTATCCACCAGGCGACACCTTCGAAGATCATGGCCAGCGCCAGTACCACGTAATTTACAATGGGCTTTTTTATCTCTGTGGGATGAGACAGTTTGCTGACTCCTTCGTAGATTGAAAGCCCCGCACCCAATGCAAACACAAGGATTGCAACCACAAAAGTCCAGAAATAAAGCTCCATGCTATAACCAAACGGGTGTTGTGCATCTGCCGGTTTGGAGGATCGTTTCATTCCATACAGCAGCAGTATCTGGTTTCCGGTATCTACTACAGAATGGATGGCTTCACTGAGCATTGCCGAGCTGCCGGTGATGGCAGTGGCAATAAATTTGGTGATGGCTATAAGTCCGTTTCCGGCGAGCGCTGCAAGGATAACCTTGCGAGAGCCGAGTTGGGTTGACATGCAGTATGATTAAATTAGCTGACCTTCGATTCTAATCCGGCACTGGTGAAAACACCAATGTGGGTTTGCTCTGATGTAAACGCCCAAAGCGGATGCTTCTTCATGGCGGTGTGAAATAAATCGGATGCCATCAGCCGCTCCAACCATCGAATCAGGTGATTCAGGGCGCATTGGTCGAACCATGGACGGTCAACATGGGCATATTGTCTGACAAAGGGCATGGCTGCGATATCGGCAATTGAAACCTGGTGGCCGAGCAGAAAATCGGTTTTGCTCAACATTGCCTCCAGGTCATTGAGAAACGGAAGCCCCTGCTGGCGATAAACCGCAGCGGGTTGTAGTTGGCGATCTGCATACTTGTACTGGTCTAACGCCGTTTTGAACTCCCCATCCAGCCTGGCCACAAGAGGGCGCGTGAGGTCAAGCAGTTCTCCTTTTTGTCCCAGCCAGTTTTGCGGGTCATGTTGGTTAAGCGCCCACAGCATAATATCCCAACTTTCTTCCAGCACCGTCTGCTCATTAATGACCAAAACCGGAACGGTACCTTTGGGTGATGCTTCGAGCATTGAAGGAGGTTTGTGTTTAAGCACAATTTCACGATGCTCAAATTCAATATTTGCAGAGATGAGTGCCATCCGTGCACGCATGGCGTAAGGACAACGGCGAAACGAGTAAAGTATGGGTAATTCAGACATCGGATCAGGTCGTCAGCTTACGATAAATATCAGCCACTTTCAGGGGCAGTTTGCGGACCTGGTCCACGAGGACGAAACTGGCGGGACCATACATGTGTGGTAAATATTCGCTGGCTTCGGTATCGATGGTGATGCAGAAAGGATGGACGCCGGTGTGACGAGCCTCCAATAGCGCTTTGCGTGTGTCTTCAATACCATAGTCGCCACGATAACCATCGTAGTCATCGGGTTTGCCATCAGATAGTGTAATCAGGATTCGAATTTTAGCCTCAACCTGGTTCAGTATTTTTGTTAAATGGCGGATGGTTACCCCCATCCGGGTATAGTCCTGGGGTCTGAGACCACTGATTCGCGCCTGAACATCGCGGTTGTACGGTTCGTTAAATGTCTTGATTTTGTATACCTCGCAACGGTTGCGAGTCATTCCGGAGAATCCATAGATCGCATACTGATCACCGAGAATTTCCAGTGCCTCGCATAACAGAATCAGGCTTTCCCGTTCGGCGTCATTGATCCAGCCTTTGGTAGAACCGCTGACATCCACCATAAATACCACAGCCATATCCCGGTCAATTTTTTGTTTGCGGGTAAAAAGACGATTACTCATCTCGACACCCGTCTGCATGTCGGCGACCGCCGTGATCAGGGCATCGATATCTACATTATCTCCAACAGGCTCGGCTTTTAAAATCTTGTCTTCGCCTCTTAACGCTTCAAAGTGACGCCGAATCTCTCCTACAAGATGGTAGTGGTGCGCAATGGTTTTTTGGTAGAAATCATCATAGATCGGGTGGCTTGGCATCTCACGCAATACGCACCAGTTTTTTCGATAGGTCTGGCGCCGATAGTCCCATTCGTCGTACAGAAAGGCACCTTCCTGTTGATGGCTCCCTTTCCAGACATCTTCAGGATTCCCCGCTTCATCCCGGGGGCGGGGATCACCATCATCTGCAGGTACCAGCCAGTCATCCGGCAGGTCATCAAGATCCTGCAACAGGGATTGCAGCAGGGTTTCGATGTCTGGTGGCAATGCCATGGGTTCTCCATCCAGAGTGAT
>CAYOGN010000013.1:0-2606 GCA_964403545.1 uncultured Gammaproteobacteria bacterium | reverse complement strand
AGGGCATCACCGATCAGACGAATTGTTTTTACTTCCGGCGCCTCTCCCTGCGCCTGTCGTGCCATCAATGGATCATATAAATTCCGTTGCGGAATTCGTTCGGTAACCGTGATCAACGACTGGCACTGAATGATTTCAGTTATCCCGCTATAAATGCAGCAAATTTCCAGTTGCCCGTCTACCCCACGGGAAAGCCCCTTTTGTTGGTGAATCCTGACCCCCAGGTCAAGCAGCGAAGTTTGAATTCGCCTCTGCTCCAGGGTGTGCCGGGTCCAGGTGGACACTTCGCTGGCCGGGGTAACCAGATGCACCTGTCGACCAGCCCTGGCCGCCGCCTCCGCGATAACCCCGCCTATATAGTAGTGGTCGTCGTCAAAAACAACCACTTCCCCGGGCGGCAGATGATCGAACTGAAAATCAGGCTTTAATACATCATCCGGGGTAAAAACAGCCAGTAAATCGAGGTTCGGCACCGGCTTTTTATGTTGGCGTCCGATGCCATCACTGCGCCAGCGACACCCTGTTGCGATCACCACATGATCGCAACCAAACTCGATAATGTGATCAACTTCCATCGTACTTTGCAGAAAGATACTGGCATTGGGCAGTTGATCGAGCTGACCCGCGCGGTAATCACGCACCCTGATCCAGCTGGATAATCCGGGTAATGTAGCCTCTCTTTCCACCCGGCCGCCCAAAACCGCGGAAGCCTCTGCCAGGGTGACGGTACAACCACGCCTGGCAAGGGAAAGTGCGCATTCAAGACCGGCGGGTCCGGCACCAATTACGAGCACAGTCTGGTCTCCATCGCAGGGTTCAATGGTTTCCGGATGCCAGCCCTTGCGCCACTCTTCGCCGGCGGTAGGATTTTGCGTGCATCTGATGGGTGACACGATGTTGTCTGATGCCACGCAGATATTGCAACCGATACATTCACGGATATCTTCCACTCTCCCCGTTTCAATTTTTCGCGGAAGGAACGGGTCGGCGATAGAGGGACGGGCGGCACCGATAAAATCGAGCACGCCCCGACGGATCTGGCTCACCATACTGTCCGGAGAAGTAAACCGCCCTACCCCTACGACGGGCTTGCTGGTCAGCGATTTGACGAAGGAGGTATACTTTTCCTGGAAACCTTCCTGACTGAAACGGGAGGTCATTGAGTCATTCTCCCAGCCACTGATATTGACATCCCACAGATCGGGTAGTTCGGCCAGCATGGCGACGATTTCGCGGCCTTCACCATCGCAGTCAATACCATCGTCACCGAGCAGTTCATCTACCGCCAGGCGCACCGCAATGGCACAACGATCTCCCACCGCATCTTTGGCATCTTCAATTAATTCGCGAAACAGGCGCGCCCTGTTTTGCAAACTGCCACCGTATTCATCGGTTCTATGATTGTGACGACCTGACAGGAAATGCATCGGCAGGCTCATATCGTGGCCGGCGTAGGCGTAGACGATATCAAATCCTGCTTCGCGCGATCTGATGGCGGCCTGACGGTGCCAGCGTCGCAGGTTTTTGATATCCTGTTTGTCCATTGCCCTGGCCTGGCCCGGATCATAGCTATCCGACACGGTATGGGATGGCGCCATGGGTATTTCCCGGCTATATCGATTGGGAGCGTGGTAACCAATATAGACCAGTTCAATGGCCGCCAGCCCGCCATGTTCATGGACCGCATCCGTCATCAATCGTAGTGCCGGAATATCTTTCTCGTCCCAGACCCTGGATTCAGTTGCAGGAGAAATCTCTGACGTATGATGGATCTCCGCTTCTTCCGTACACACCACCGCCCACCCGCCCTCGGCTTTAACCTTGCGCATCCCGGCGGTAGCGAATGGATAGCGATGCCCCATTCCGGCACAATGAGGCACCTGGTAGAAACGGTTTTTCGCCGTGACGGGTCCGATCGGCACCGGTTCAAACAAAATATCGTAGCGGGGGTCTCTGGTCATGGTCAGTGATTACGTAGATTGTAAATTGTTGAAGAAACTATTCCAGTAGAGCTGATCGAGTCAAATCTACCCTGAATCAGACGGGTTGCAGATCAATTCTGAAGATTCGGAAGTCTGTTGAACGCCTGAAAATATGATGTTCACCCAATATTATATACAATGGGATTATCAATAACCCTGTTCACAAAAACCTGAATCCTGTCCGGCATTAATCTGTAATGACCTATTCGGAACAAAATAAACTTGTTGACGGAGAAAATAATCCTGTCAATGTTGATACCGTCTATTCGGTAACAGGCGATAATTTTATAACCGTCATGGAGCAGATAAAACGCGACATTGATTCCGAAATTTATCTGTTGCCCTTGTCTGGCAGGTCTGGCGGCGGAGGTATCTTCCAGGCCAAAGCGCCAGACTCTGGCATTATTGCCGGGGTCCAGATCGTGACCACGCCGAACCCGCGCGTACACCGTTCAGGCATCACTGACATCACCCGGCTAGCGCTCGATGAAATCATCATAGATGCCGGGCAAATGCAAATAGTTGCTGGCAGCTCCATCACGCTGGATCAACTCAACCGTGCCCTGGCCTACGAATTCGGCGGCAACTTCAAAGTACTTGGTGCGGATCTGACCAGCTATACCT
>CAYOGN010000012.1:0-13308 GCA_964403545.1 uncultured Gammaproteobacteria bacterium | reverse complement strand
GTTGAGCGATTGATTGGCCCAAATATATTACTTTACAACGCCACTTACATTGTCAAGGAGCCCCATGCGCCATCGCACGTCAGCTGGCACCAGGATTTGACCTATTGGGGATTTGACAGCGACGATCAGGTATCTATGTGGCTCGCACTTTCCCCGGCCACCTCCGAGAGTGGTTGTATGAGAATGATTCCTGGGAGTCATCTTTCAGGGCGCCAGCATCATGTGTTAACCGATGACGATGATAATGTTTTGTACAGTGGGCAGATAGTTCCTGGCGTAGCTGAATCTGAATCTTCGCTGTGCCCACTCAGCCCCGGCCAGGCATCGTTTCACCATGGCTGGACAATGCACGCTTCGATGCCGAACTTGAGTGATGATCGCCGTATTGGCTTAAATGTGCAGTATATCGCAACCCATGTCAGACAGACTAAGCAACCAGACGACAGTGCATTGCTGGTAAGAGGCGTCGATGAACATAATAATTTTGAAATTGATTTAGCCGCAGAATACGACCTCGCGCCTGAGGCGGTAATCAGGCAGGAGCAACTTGAAAAGCGGTATATTGAAATTGCAAAATCGAAGTAAACTCCAGTGTACGCAGTCGACAATCATTTCAGGTAAATCATGAGTATTCAATCAGTCACTATCAAGGCGGTGCAGAATGGCCCCTATATCGTCAAAAATTTACGAAACTTCGACAATGGCAAGGGCGCGATCGGATGCAAGGAAGCCATGGGGTTGTGTCGATGTGGCCACTCGGCCAACAAGCCATTTTGTGACGGGGCCCACAAGGTCGCCGGTTTCAATAGTGAAAACCTGCTCGATGCAGAAAATGATCGACTGGATACCTACCAGGGCAAGAAAATTACGGTACACGATAATCGCAGTCTCTGTGCTCACGCTGGAATCTGTACCGAAGGGCTACCCGCGGTATTTCGTCAGCGCGAGGATCCATTTGTTGATCCCGATGGGGCAAACGTCGAAGAGATTATTCGTATTGTGAACCAGTGTCCGTCGGGGGCCTTGAGTGTTAGTGCCAAAAATCCCGGTGAAACGCTGGAGGTCAGTGAAGCGAGTATTTATGTGTCAGAAAATGGTCCTTATGTCGTGAAAGGTAAGGTCGAATTAATTGAGACACCCAGAGGTAAAGGCGCTTCGGAAACCAGTATCGCCCTTTGTCGTTGTGGTGCCTCAAACAACAAACCGTTTTGCGATGGTTCACATTGGCGTATTGAATTTGCCGATGATAATAATTAAGCGTTTAACCAATTAATGCAAGCGCACTTTGCCGAGACGACGATTGATAAAATTTTTATAAATACTGTAACGTGACCTTACCGCACAAAATATTGGTTTCATTAACCGTAATTCAAGACTGGACTAAATTATGACTACATTGTTTAAATATTCTGCGCTGCTTATGTTTCTGACTATGAGCGCCTACGCCGAAGAGTTGACCAGGAATGTGGTCGTCTATAAATCACCAACATGCGGTTGTTGCGCCGGTTGGGTGGACTATTTGCGCGACAATGGTTTCAGTGTGGAAACCCATGATACTGACTTGTTGTCCGCAATCAAGGCCGAACTCGGGTTAACCGATAACAGATTAAAGTCGTGTCATACCGCTGTTATTGATGGTTATATTGTGGAAGGCCATGTACCAGTAAATGATATAGAGCGCCTTGTCATTGAAAAACCGGATATATTGGGAATTGCGGCACCCGGTATGCCGCAAATGTCGCCTGGGATGTCCAGTCTTGTACCAAAGGACTATGATGTGCTCAGTTTTGACGAAGCGGGGAATATTAAACTGTTCAGCCGTTACTGATGAACCGAACCTTCGTAAACCCGGTATATTTCGGGAAAAAATTTCAACCATGAATTGTTGCTCAGCTACGGATCGTTTCTTTTCCTTCTTCGCAAAATCATATGCCAGACGACTGGAAAAGAAGGGTTTCGAAAAATCCCAAACTCATTTGTTTAATGCGCTCAAAAGTATCGGATATGACGATCAGTCAGTTCTCGAAATTGGATGCGGTACAGGATTCTTTCACCAGAAGATGATTCAATCCGGAGCCTCAAGAGCCACCGGGATCGACATTTCAAAGAAAATGATTGATTACGCTGAATCTCTGGCCAATAAAAAGGGCCTTGTAGAGAAAACGAAGTACTCAATTGGTGACTTTGTTGAGTCTCATGATCAATACGATGCACACGATGTGCTGGTTTTAGACAAAGTGATCTGTTGCTATCCCGACTCGGAAACACTAATAAAATATTCGACCGGAAAATGCGGTAAAAGCTATGCTCTCAGTTATCCTCGCGACTCATGGTTTCCACGCTTTTCATTTGGTGTAATTCGCTTTTTCCTCACCTTGATCAAATCCGAATTCAAACCCAAAATATACCCTGTTCCCTGGGTTGTAGAGCAAATTGAAAAAGCCGGATTTCAGCGCAGTGCACACTGGCAGGATTATTTTTGGATCAGTGAAGTTTATCAACGGATAGAGGAACCAAACCTGAGGTGATCTGAAGGTGCAATCTTGTGGCCCACCTCACCGGACAATGGTGTCATACGACCTCGAATGTTGAGCGCCAGGAGTACGACGCGTAACGGGTCGTCATAGATGCCGATCACTGGTCTGAGGGATATCGTAAAGCGGGAATGCTGGTATGATAAAATTCCGTATGTTCACTGACTCGCAGGCAGGAATTACATGCTTTTAACCACCAATGAACTAAAACACGAACGGGCCTATACCTCACCCATTTGGTACACGCCTGAATTGTAAGAATTTCTACAACTTCCTGTTTCAACGCCTGATAAATTTATTGATCAATTATGGGTAAGAAATCCACCAGTGCAGATTTTTCGATGGATAAAGTCGATCCACGGTTGGCGTCAATGTATACCACCGATGAAGACAAGATAGGCAAATATGATCGTTGGGCGAGTAGCTACGAATCTGATTTGGTGAGTGATCTGGATTATGTTGCTCATATTGAAGGTGCCAGAGTGTTTTCTGAAGAGGTCTCAGACTGTCATTGCAGAATTCTGGATGTTGCCTGTGGAACCGGGCTTGTGGGAGAACAGTTATTGCGATTGGGTTATGACAATGTAGATGGCATCGATTTCTCAAGTGAGATGCTTAAAATTTCGAGAGAACGAAATATTTATCAGCAATTAATTCAACACGATTTTACGACGCCGTTAACCGTGTCTGAACAATACGATGCACTAATCTGTATCGGTATGTTCTCTTTCAGTATCCCCGGCATTCATCATATGATTCATGTAATACGAACGGTGAAACCGAATGGAACCTGTGTAATTTCGGTTAATGGCGCGGCATGGCGCGAATTAGATCTTGGGCGGGCGGTACAGGAAGAATCGAATAAACATGGCTTCGTTGTGGAAAAAGTGATTGAAGCAGGCTATATCCAGGGCGAAGGAATAGATTCAAGGGTGCTGGTGATGCGCTGCCGCTGAATCTGGTTTGAATGCCGAATGCATAATCTGGAAACTTCATGTGGACCTTGAATATACGATCGAGTATTCCAGTCTTACTCCATCCCCGCTTCCGCCATCACCTTGCGCGCTGCACGAAAGCATTCGAGGGATTGCGGCACTCCGCAATAAATGGCAATGACATGAATGATTGCGCGCAATTCCTCTTTACTGACACCATTCTTTATTGCGCCAGCACAATGGAGCTCCCATTCATGCATCTTGCCAAGAGCACCGATCATGGTGAGATTCATCATTGATCGGGTTTTGGCATCGATGCAGTCGTCGCCCCAGCCAAAGCCCCAGCACCATTCGGTCATCATTTCCTGAAACGGTCGCATAAAATCATCTGCATTTTCCAGGGTTTTTTCTACGTACTCGGCACCCAGGGTCGCCTTTCGTTGGGCAAGACCCAAATCAAATCTCTGTTTATCCATGGTTTATTCACTAATTGTTGGTAACGGGGTGATTTTATCACCTTGCTGTGCAATCTTTTTGCTGAAAGAAGAGGTTAGAATCAGCGCGTCAAATAGAGAAGTTTCCGAATACAAATGAAAATACTGATAAACGGTGCCGCAACTATTTCAGAAATCCCGGGGCTGGAAGATGCAGAGAAATATGCTGATTTACTGTTTGCAGATAATGAGCAACGATTGAGTGAACAATTGCCGGATGCCGATATTTTGCTTGGCTGGAATTTTCGTGGCCGGGTACTGGAAAATCATTGGGGTCGGGCTGAAAGATTAAAATGGATTCATTGGTGCGGCGCAGGTGTCGATGCGGTATTGTTTGATGGACTGGTTAATAGCGATGTAGTGCTGACCAATTCCAGAGGTATTTTTGATCTGCCAATGGCGGAATACGTGCTGGGGTACATGCTATCGGAAACCAAACAGTTTCCTGCTTCTGCGGCAGCCCAGTCGGAGAAACGATGGGAGTACAGGGTTAGTCCTCGACTCGCAGGACAAACGGTAGTGATTTTTGGCGTCGGGAGTATTGGGCGAACGGTAGCGAGATTGTTAAAGTCCGTTGGACTAAGGGTGATTGGAGTTGGTCGGCGCAAGCGTAGTGGCGATGGTGTGTTTGAATGTATTGAAAGCGAGGCTTCATCCGTGAAAGTTATAAAGTGGGCTGACTGGATTATTGGAGTATTACCCTCTACCGTGGAAACAAATGATTATTTTGATTCAGCAATATTTCAATGGATGAAACCAACCGCTCGCTTTGTCAATATTGGTCGTGGCAGTGCAGTGGACGAACCTGCGCTTATTAAATCGTTGGAAAATCATACAATAGCAGGTGCCATGCTGGACGTATTCAAGCAGGAGCCATTAGCAGAAGATAGCCCACTCTGGACTACTGAAAATCTGGTGATTTCGCCGCATATTTCTGGTGACTATAATGAGTATCAGAAAGATATTGTTGCCCTGTTTCTGGAAAATCTGAAGTGTTACAGGGAAAGTAAACCGCTAAAGAATATCGTGGACAAGAAGCTGGGATTTGTCCGTAGTGAACCTGTTTGATTTTTCTCATGACAGAATTTATGCGATTTTCAGGAAAAAATATTTTGATCACCGGAGCGACATCAGGAATCGGCAAGGCTGTTGCATTAGCGTTTGCCCGGGAAGGTGGCAATATGGTGGTGACCGGGCGTAATTCGGAGCGGGGCCAGGGGTTGGCAGAATCATTATTGGAACTCGGTGCCAAAGTCAAATTTATTTCGGGAGATATATCGAAAGATGATTTTTGCAGATCGGTGGTTGATCAAACTATCGAGTACCTTGGCTCTATTGATATTGTTGTTAATAGCGCCGGGGTGATATTTCACGCGACCGCCGAAGAAACATCGGATCAGCAATGGCACGAAACTTTCAATACCAATGTCAATGCAGTATTCTATATCTGCCGTGCAGCGATTCCCCATATGAAGCAGCTGGGTGGTGTGGTGATCAATATCGCCTCAGATGCAGCACTCAGCGGGAGCTACCACCTCGCAGCCTATTGCGCCAGCAAGGGTGCGGTGTTGCAGTTGTCACGATCCATGGCTAAAGATTTCGCCCGCGACAATATTCGGGTTGTGCCAATTTGTCCTGGTGATGTGGATACTCCCATGCTGCGTGGTGAATTTCAGCAGCGGGGAATTGAAACCGACACGGGTTTGCAGGAATCGGCCGAAGGGGTTCCGCTCAATCGTGTTGCCACCGCTGCAGAAGTCGCGGAACTGGTATTGTATGCCAGCAGCGATGCGGCAAAATTTATCACCGGTTATCCTTTGGTCATGGACGGTGGTAATCGGGCCTGATCTATTCCACGGTAACGCTTTTAGCCAGGTTTCTTGGTTGATCTACATCACGCCCGATAGCGATCGCAACGTGATAGGCAAATAATTGTAAGCTTATGCCCATGACCAGAGGATACAAAAATGGATGACAGCGGGGGAAAGTGATAATATCTGTCGCGAGTTCGCTGATATCCGGGTGATCAGCGTTGGTGACCACGATTGTGGGTCCCTTTCTTGCCCTGATTTCCTGTAGTGATGATAATGATTTATCAAGCAGGTTATTGTCGGGTAAAACTACTATAGTTGGCGTATCCGGGTCGATCAGGGCCAACGGGCCGTGTTTTAATTCCGAGGCTGGGTAGGCCTCAGCATGAATATAGGAAATTTCCTTGAGTTTCTGAGCGCCTTCCAATGCAACCGGAAAAGCGTCTGTGCGGCCAATATAAAATGCACTTCGCGCGGTACTGTATTTTTTCGCAAGGATCGCAATCTTTGCATCTTCGGCCAATGCTCCACGGATCATATCCGGCAAAGTTTCCAGGGCCTCAAGTAACTCTGAACCCTGTTGAGGAGAAATATCGCGGACACGACCAAGTTGCAGTGCCAGCAACATAAAACACGCCAACATACTGGAAAATGCCTTGGTAGATGCGACCGAAATTTCAGGGCCAGCGTGCATATAAATACCACCGTCAACTTCTCTTGCTATGGTGCTGCCGACAACATTGATTACACCCAGAACCCGCCCCCCCTTACGTTTGATTTCACGCAGCGCAGCAAGGGTATCGAAGGTTTCCCCGGACTGGCTTACCACAATGTAAAGTGTGTCCGGCTCGATCAACGGGTTGCGATAGCGAAATTCTGCTGCCGGCTCAGCGCTTGAAGGCAGGCGGGCCAGTTGTTCGATCATATTGGCGCCGCTGATGCCAGCGTAGTAAGCCGAACCGCATCCCAGTATCTTGATCCGCCGTATATCCAGCAATTCTCGCGCCGACAGATTAAGCCCTCCAAGGTGGGCGGTACTAAATCGATGATCCAGTCGGCCTTTTAAAGTACGCTCCACGGAGTGGGGCTGTTCAATAATTTCTTTGAGCATGAAGTGGGTGTATCCGCCTCGATCCAGGCTTTGGATGCTGTCCTCGACCGTGATTGATGGCCTCGTTTTTTCGGCTCGATCCAGGGTGCTTAATGAGAACCCTTTGGCGGTTACCACAGCGAGTTCTCCGTCATCAAGGTGAACCACTTCGCGCGTATAGTTCAATATCGCATTGGCATCTGATGTGACCAGCATTTCTTTGTCTCCGACACCAATAATGACCGGACTTCCGTTACGGGCAGCTACAATTTCACCGGGCCTGGCTGCGTCCATCACAACTAATCCATAGGTGCCCTGGGTCATGAGTAAAACCTGACGAACCGACTCAAGTAATGATTCTTCAGGTTGTCGCGCAATCAAGTGGGCAAGTACTTCACTATCTGTTTGCGAGGAAAACTCTACTCCATCTGACTCGAGTTGCGCTCGCAAGGCGCCGGCATTCTCAATGATGCCATTGTGAACAATAGCAATGTTTCCCACCTGATCTGTATGGGGATGAGCATTCTGGTCACTGGCTTCTCCGTGTGTGGCCCATCGTGTATGCCCCATGCCTGACTTGCCAGCCAGTTTTTCTGGTAGTTTGTTTTCCAGTTTCTGGAGTTTTCCGGCAGCGCGATGAATTTGGATTTTGCCCCTTGAGTGCAAGGCAATGCCCGCCGAGTCATAGCCACGGTACTCCAGTCGACGCAGACCGGCAATAAGGATCGGCCCGGCATTATTTGATCCAACGTAAGCAATAATTCCACACATAATTTTTTGTACTCGGTTTTTCGGTTTTCCGGATTTATTTTTCAGAATTATCTGGTGTTAACCATAAATGGCCCGGCGTATCCTGCGTTCACTAATCAACGTGGTTGAAAATCGCCTGGAATCCAGTTCGCTTTGTATCTGTTGATAGATCTTCGAATTTGAAATTCCCGTTGCCTGTAATTCCCGATGCCTTCTCTGGATGAACGTGTCGCGGGTTTCGTGAAAGTAAGACAGAATTTCATCTACCAGTTTGGCTGCTTCAATAAGCGAAATTCCCCTGGTGCGGGATAGATACTGAAACAGTTCATGGTTGGGTGTATCGGCCTTCATGGCCTGATAATACCTAATCTTATCAATAAGTCTATTTATTTGCCCTAATTCGGGCAAATAAACATCAAAAAAATTAAATTTACTAATTAATCTTCCAGTAAATAGGTGCCACGTGACGAAAGTGGCTCAGTACCAACTATTTTCGCCACAGAACAACCCGGCCAGACGTACTTTCTGATGTTGCGTGAAATGACGATGCCATTGGTTCCGGCAACTATGGGCGTTCGATCGATAAAAGCTTCACTACCATCGAGAGCGATTAATTCTGCGATCACCTGTCCTGTTTTGACAATATCACCCAATTCAACCTTGTAGGCTAAAAGACCTGGTCGCTCTACTCTCAGAATTTCTGTTGCCGTGAGTGGGGTAGGGCAGGGAGTCGGTGGAGGGGTTGCAGCAGGTGAGCCACCAATGAGGTCCTGTGATTGGAAAAATCCCATTAATCCGGCAGCATCTTTACGCCCGATTTCGTCGAATACATCGGCCTGACCTCGTAGTTCCAGGGTACAGGCCACAACCGGATCAGGAATAGGCAGATCCGGATAATTTTTCCTTGCTTTGATCCATATCAGGGGGCAGACTTCATCAAATGATCCACCACCACTGTCTTCTGAAGTCATGGTGGCGGCAGCGCCCATCCAGTCTGACAGTTGCTGCATCTGGTCGGTGCAATGGGGTGAGCAGAAAATATGTGGCAGGGAGTCGTCATCACAATGTAAATCGAATATATAGTCAGCGTTGCATGCTTCCAACAATACATATTTACGTAATTGCTGCCGTGCTGTCCGTGCTGTCCACTCATTCAGCCAATGGTTCACAGCCTGTTGAATAACCGTGACATTTTGCCCGGAATCTTGTCCGAGATTGCCTTCAAGCAGATCATCTATGGCGGCATAAATATCTGGCCAGTCACGATTAAAATTTACCCCCGAAGGCAGGTCATAACGACCCTGATGCATGCCAAATCCTATATTACCCATGCCAATGGGATTGACCATCGGAAATACGACGAACTCGGCGTTTAACTGACCGGCTTCGTCGGCAGCTATCAGACGCGGCAATAAATGATGTAATGCCATAATTCCGGGTTGTTCGTCGCTGTGCAAGGCGCCCTGAAGATAGACTTTCTTGCCACTTCCACGATTGCCCAGGCGAAATCCGTTCAGCTCTGTGGTTTTGCCGGGGGAATCCCCATAGATAATTTCTCTGATCCGTTCCATAATGATGACTAGCGCATATAGTTTGGTTTGATTTTGAGCTTACTGCGTGATTCCGGTTTCAGATGCCGACTCAATCGTCCGTATATAAGACTGAATAACAAAAATATCAGCATTGAAATGGTCAGGAAATAGAGCCCGGCAACGGAGAAATGGAGGAAAATGTTGTAGTCGCGTTCGAATAACTCACCGGCCTTGTTCATCAGATCTTTCTGTTCGTTAATCACCGGCAGGGTAAAATAGACCAGCGCAGTAGCGTGAAACAAAAACACGATCTCATTGGTATAGGCGGGCCACGCTAAACGAATCATATTCGGCCACGTAACCGAGCGAAATTCCTGCCAGCGATTCATGCCAACGGCCTGGGCTGCTTCACTTTCGCCCCGGGGAACAGTTCGCAGGGCACCGTAAAAAATTTCTGCGCTATAAGCGCTGGTATTCAGGACCAATACCAACGGACCGAGGAATAAAGGGTGCATGACAATATCATCGATACCCCATGGCTTCCAGTATTGCTTATTCATCGATAGTGCAATGGAATAAAACATAAAAAACTGGATAAACAGTGGTGAGCCACGAAAGGCATAGATGTAAGCGCGCGAAAGGTTTGACACAATCCGGTTTTTCGAGTTCTTGCCGAGCGCGAGCACCACCGCAAAAGGGAATCCGACCGGTATAGAAATAAGCGCGAAATAAATATTAAATAGTGCCGGCTTTGCCAGAATTGCGATATCCCGAACGATGCCATTGTTTAACAACCATTCCATCATTCTACCGAGCCAGTTGCATGCCCCGACTGGCTCTGGTCTGCAAGCGTTTGAAAAAACGCTCTGACAGCATCGCCATGATGATGTAAAAGATGAACAACACGAAGTAATATTTCCAGCGCCAGTCTGCATGCAAAGGCCCGACGCGTATAAAGTAATTCGGTGCGCCCAATCGGTCAGCCAATTGCACCATGTCGGCGATTTGCAGTAGTGATAATAAAGAAGTCGCTTTCAACAGCAACATCCAGACATTTGACAATCCGGGCAATGCGTAAACCCACATCTGGCGAACCTGAAACCGCCAGAATACCTGCCTGCTGGAGAATCCATAGGCCTCGGCGGCCTCCAGTTGTCCCCTTGGCACTGCCTGCATTGCACCATTAATTACATTCGCGGCAAATGCGCCATAGACCATGCCGAGGGAAACACAGGCGAGGATGAGATAATCCGTAGTAGATAAAAACCACTGAGCAGCTTCGCAAGGGGGCCAGCTGGTTACGCTTGCCAGTTCTTCCGGGCTGCAGCTTGATCGGGCAAAAAAGTATTCAACCGCTTGCTCGAAGGCTAGTGGAAAGAACAGAAAGAACAATACATCAGGTACTCCGCGGACGATGGTTGTATAGAAAGTCCCCACCATCCTGAAAGGCTGAAACCGGGATTGCTTTAGGCTCGCTCCGATGAGACCGAACATCACCGCCAGGGTAGCACCGGCAAAGCCAGCGATCAGGGTAAACCGGACACTGGCATACCAGGCGAGGTGTTTGCCGTTTGTAAGGTAGTCAAGCTTGTTATACCAGTCCTCACTCAGCCAGGCAGTGAGCCATTCCGGAAGCGATTCAAGCATGACGTTGTCGGGTCAGGAAAAAATAACGCCCCGGGCAAACTGTGCCAGGGGCGTATAAATTGAAATCGGAAACAGATCAGTTTGAAAAGAACGGGCCTTTCTGGAAATATTCCATAATCAACTTATCCAGAGTGCCATCCGCTTTAACTTTGTCCAATGCACCAGCCATGGCAGCCTGTAAATCGCTGTCACCTTTTCGCATGCCAATGCCAACACCACCACCGATCATCACACTGGGTCCGGTAAAGGCAACATCGCCTCCGGAGGCTTCGATAACCGGATCGAGAAAGCCGCCATCGGCCAATAACAAATCGATGTTACCACCCATTAAGTCCGCAACCGATTGGTCCGCAGTTTCATAGGACAGAATGGTATTGTTGGCACCGAAGGTCTTTTCCACATAATCTGCCTGGATAGTTGCGCCCTGAACCCCAATTTTGGCACCTGACAGATTGTCAAAATTAAACGATGCGCCTGACGCTGCTGCCCAAAGAGATGGGTCTGGTGGAAAATATTCGGCGCTGAAATTAATGGTCTCGGCGCGTTCCGGTGTAATCGACATGCCGGCCATAATCGCGTCGTAGTTGCCAGCGACAAGATTTGGAATGATCGAATCCCATTCATTGGCGACGAATTCGCAGGTCAATCCCGCTCGATTACATAACTCCGCGCCAAGATCAATTTCGAATCCCGCCAGTTTCCCGGTATCGTCGATATAGTTCCAGGGTGCGTAGGCACCTTCCGTTCCGATTCGAACCGTTTCTGCGAAAGCCGGGGCCGCCACCAGGGAAGCGGCAAGGGCCACTGGTATAAGTAGTTTTTTCATTTTTTGCTCCGAATTGCCTCAAATTAATCTGATCCAACCATCGATGAGGCTAGCTCGTTGAGTTGGAAGTTTTGGATAAAAACCGTTTCAGACGCTCTGATTTCGGAGCGCTAAATACTTCATCAGGTGGCCCTTGTTCTTCTATCAGGCCCTGGTGAAGAAACAATGCATGGCTGGACACATCTCTGGCAAATGCCATCTCGTGAGTGACCACCACCATGGTGGTTCCTTCTCGCGCCAATTGTCGCATAACCGCCAGTACTTCACCTACTAATTCGGGATCCAGAGCAGAGGTAGGTTCATCAAACAGGATGGCTTCCGGCCGCATCGCCAGCGCCCGGGCGATGGCAGCTCGTTGCTGTTGACCACCAGACAAAAATCCCGGGTAGGTGTCGGCTTTTTCCGAAATACCGACTTTTGCCAGAACCTCCATGCCCATCTCTCGGGCCTCGGTCTTGTCAAGACCCTGTACCCTTATGGGTGCTTCGATCACATTTTGCAGGATGGTCATATGAGACCAGAGATTAAATTGCTGAAATACCATTCCAATCCGGGAACGTAGTCTTTGCACTTGCCGGGAATCAACAGCGATCCGTTGGTCTCCTGACATTTGTAATTTGATTTCTTCACCGCATACCGTCACCGATCCTTCCTCAGGCATATCAAGCAGATTGATGCAGCGAAGGAAAGTTGATTTTCCTGAACCTGAAGAACCCACCATTGATATTACATCTCCCGAATGTGCAGTCAGGGACAACCCATGCAATACCTCAAGGTCGCCAAAGCGCTTCCGGATATTCTTTATATCAAGAATGGGGGGGGTCAATGGATTGAAAATATTGTCAAATAGTTATTTGGAAAGCACGGGGTGAATTTGTTGATCCGCGCTCCGGCACCACCAGATTGAATGCATTAATTTAATGCTGTTTCTGGAGCCGGTACAGGAATTGTTGTCACAACTGTAGCTTATTCAATTTTCTGTTCATTTTGCAAGATAAAATTGTGATAGCTGTCGCGCAATTCACGTTTAAGAATTTTGGCTGCAGCATTACGTGGAAATTGATCCAGTATGATGACATTGACAATACGCTGATACCTGGCATCTACCCGTTTATTGACCCACCTTACCAGGGTGTCCGGTTCGATCGACCTATTTATCCTGACCGCCGCCACTGCCGCTTCACCCCATTTATCGTGTTCGACGCCAAATACCGCCACCTCGTCCACGGCCGGATGCCGGATGACGATCTCTTCAATGTCTTTGGGGTAGACATTAACCCCGCCACTGATAATCATATCTTTCTTCCGGTCTACCAGAAACAGGTAACCATCCTTGTCAAGATAGCCGAGATCGCCCGATCGTAACCAGCCTCCAGTAAATGCCTGATTCGATAGTTCCGGTCTATTGTGGTAGCCCGGCATAACCAGCGGGCCTTTGCCACAAATTTCCCCAATTTCGTCACAGGCACACGGATTTCCGGCATCGTCGAGAATAGTGATCCGGGTAAAAGACGCGGGTTTACCTACTGACCCTTCCTTGTGTATCGCTTCGGTCTTGTCCAGTATGGTCATAAATCCTTCCGTGACCCCATAAAGTTCGTAAAAACAGCCGGGTAGTTGCTGATTGATCATTTTTTTGTAATTCAGGTGTAGTGGTGCACCAACGTTCTGCAGCATTTCCAGCGAAGA
>CAYOGN010000011.1:0-5364 GCA_964403545.1 uncultured Gammaproteobacteria bacterium | reverse complement strand
AAATATAAAATTTACTTAATATAGAAAATATTCCTATAAACGAATAATTATATTTAGATACAATAGCAAATTCATTGTTGCTTCCGATAAGTGAATTTTAATGCCTGCCCTGAATTCAGATAAGTCTCTTCGTGTTCGACTCTGGCGCGGGGTTAAAAAACCTGGACACTGGCAGCAATTTGACGTGCCGGCCCAGGATAACCAGACCATTCTGGATGTGGTGACCTGGATTCAAAGGCATCTCGATCCCACACTTAGCTATCGGTTTTCCTGTCGGGTAGGAATGTGTGGCTCCTGCGCGATGATGGTCAATGGCGAACCAAGATGGACCTGTCGAACCCATGTCAAGAACGTCTGCCAGGATAATCTGCTGGCAATCGGGCCATTGCAAAACCTGCCGGTGATCAAGGATCTGGCCTGCGACATGGATCAATTTTTCCACAAGTGGCGTCAGGTCATGGGTGAATTCAAACCGGGTAAAACCCGCGATGATGGTATCCAGTCCATTGACCCTGCATCAGATCATCGAAAGGCGGTGGACGCCGGTATCGAGTGTATCAACTGCGCCGTCTGCTATGCAGCCTGCGATGTAGTAACCTGGAATAGTGAATATGCTGGTCCCGCTGCGCTCAATCGTGCCTGGACTTTGATGAAAGACCAGCGAGATCAGGCGCAAAGTGAACGCCTGCGCGCGGTGTCAGCAGATGCTGGCTGCTACAATTGTCATGCCCACCAAAGCTGCACCCGGTACTGTCCAAATGAACTCAATCCTACAGCATCCATAGCCGGGCTAAAGCGACTGGCTGGCCTGGCTGCGCTGAAGGGTGAATTGTAGTGCCGGTAAAACTTTATCTGCTACAACGAATCAGTGCCATGGTCATGGCACCCTTGGTGCTGGTACATCTGGTTGTTATTATTTATGCCATGAGCGTGGAGTTTAGCGCCTCTGCCATTCTCGAACGAACCCGGGGCAGTGTGGTATGGGGTCTGGTGTATGGCACCTTCGTGATTGCCGTCGCGGTGCATAGCGCGATCGGCATTCGGGTTATCGCGGAGGAGTGGCTGGGTGTGAAAGGCCTGGCCCGGGAGATGGTGATGTGGGTAACCGGAATTCTGCTGGCGTTGCTTGGTGCCCGCGCAGTGGTAGCGGTGGTCATATCATGATCCGACCGCATCGCAATCATCCGTTATGGTTCGCTTTTATCCTTCACCGGTTATCCGGTATTGCGCTGGCATTGTTTCTGCCGTTTCATTTTCTGGTTCTCGGCCTGGCGATAAACAATGCAGCAAAACTGGACGGATTTTTACAATGGACCAATATGCCGGCAGTTAAACTTGCTGAAACCGTACTGGTTTTTTTACTCGCGATTCATATGTTTGGCGGCCTTCGCCTCATAGCAATGGAATGGTTGCCGTGGAGCAATCGACAGAAATCCATCGCAGCAGCAGTGTCGGCAGGATCGTTGTTTATTGCCCTTGGTTTCCTGCTTCAGGTTATGTAACGGCTTAATTGAGCGCATGGTGACAGATACGATCGAACGAAGAGATACGGATATTCTGGTCATCGGCTCTGGCGGCGCCGGGTTGTTCGCAGCCTTGCATGCCAATCAAGTGGCTCCGGATCTTGAAATTACCATGGCGGTCAAGGGGCTGGTCGGAAAAAGTGGATGTACACGCATGGTTCAGGGGGGATACAACGTTGCCCTGAGTGCCGGCGATTCGCTTGAGCGCCATTTTATGGACACCATCAATGGGGGCAAATGGCTGCCGGATCAGGACCTCGCCTGGAAATTATGCCAGACAGCGGTTATCCGGGTGCAGGAACTGGAAAATGAACTGGGTTGCTTCTTCGATCGCAATAGCGACGGTTCGCTGCATCACAAGGCGTTTGCCGGGCAGACGTTTGATCGTACCGTGCATAAGGGTGACCTGACCGGGATCGAAATTATCAATCGCCTGATGGAGCGTGTTCGCGGACTTCCGGTAGATTTACTGGAAGAACATCGAGTGCTTGGCTTAATACCAAATCGTGAAGGAGATGCCCTGGCGGGGGCACTAGTGGTGGATATGCGTAGCGGCAATTTCCGCCTGATAAGGGCGAGGTCGGTATTGCTTGCCACTGGTGGCGGTCCAACCATGTATCGTTACCATACGCCTTCCGGTGACAAATCCATGGATGGCCTTGCGATGGCGCTGCGGCTGGGACTGGAGTTAAGAGATATGGAAATGGTGCAGTTTCATCCTACCGGCTTGCTCGCAGGTATAAATACACGTATGACGGGCACGGTGCTGGAAGAAGGGTTACGTGGATCCGGTGGGTATCTACTGAATGGCAATGGAGAGCGATTTATGCAGTCGTATGATCCCGCAGGAGAACGGGCTACTCGTGATATCGTCAGTCGCGCGATCTATAACGAAATGCGTGAAGGTAGAACCACGCCCCATGGTGGAGTCTATATTTCGATGTCCCACCTCGGGCCGGAGTTGGTGGCGACCAAATTCCCCGGAATGGTCAAACGATGCGCGGATTGCGGATTTGATCTCGCCGCCGGACAGGTCGAGGTGGTACCAACTTCACATTACTTTATGGGTGGTGTGGTTTGTGGAACCGATACCAGAACTTCACTGCCCGGGCTGTATGTCGCGGGGGAAGATGCGGGGGGTATTCATGGGGCGAATCGGTTAGGCGGTAACGGGGTGGCCAATTCAACGGTCTTCGGCGGTATTGCAGGAGAGGTGATGGCAGCAAATACACCTTCGCAATCTCTCCACGAACCCGATGAGTCGGTAATAGAGCAGGAGATTGATCGTGTAACCCGACCATTTTCCATGGCCCCTGGAAATCTCAATGCGATCAGGGATCGATTGATGGATACGATGTGGGATAATGTCGGCATTGTCAGGTCCCGGGATGGCCTCGAAAGAGGGCTGGGGGATGTAACAGCACTTCGAGACGAGCTGATGAATACCGGACTTGGGCAACAGGAAAGAGTTTTTAATCTTTCATGGCATGACTGGATGAATACGCACAATTTGCTTGATATATCCGAGGCAATTTGCCTCGCGGCACTGGCCAGAGAAGATTCCTGCGGGGCGCATTTTCGTGAGGATTTCAGTGCCGGTGGTGATCTCGAATCTTCGTACTTTACCGTGGTGGAGAAAAAAAACAACGTCCTTGATGTCAGCCGACAGCCAGTGGTATTCAGTATCGTCCGCCCGGGGCAGTCGTTGATAGAGGACTCAATGTGATCAAACTGCAGCTTATAGAACAGGCGGCGTACCAGATCATGTCCAATGCGGCGATCGATATTCCGCAGGACTATCGACAGGCGATCGAACAAATGACGCAAAATGAGACAGGGGATCTATCCTGTTTTGTACTCAAGACCATGATGAAAAACTGGGATGCCGCCAGTGCTGACCGGCGGCCGATGTGCGCCGACACCGGGTTGCCCCGCTATTATGTCAAGGTAGGCAACGATGCCAGGCTTGAAGGTGGTTTTACCGGCCTTGAAGCGGCGCTACGCAATGCTACCGCTGAAGCCACTTATGATATTCCCTTGCGGCCAAACCGGGTTCACCCGTTGTGGCGCACTGACCTGAATAATAATGTCGGGATTAATGCGCCGGAAATCGATTGGAGTTTCGAGCCAGATGTGGACTGGATCGATATCACTACGGTACACAAGGGTGGGTTATTTGGTACCGACTATCGTATGCTGTTCCCCGGAGATGGTATCGATGGTGTGAAACGATTTTTTCTTGATACCCTCATTGCCTTTGGCAAACGGGGCCTGGCGTGCCAGCCAGCCATTGTTGGAATCGGTCTCGGGGGGTCCAAGGACGTAACCATGGTATTGGGTAAGCAGGCCGCCTGTCTGCGACCGGTTGGCAATCGTAATCCTGATCCGAAAATTGCCGAACTTGAGCTGGAACTCCAGGGGATGGGTAACAGTATCGGCATGGGTGCCATGGGATATGTCGGCTCTTCAATGGTAGCGGACTGTCATATCGAAGTCGGTTATACCCATACCGGAGGCATGCCAATGAGCGTTCATACGTTCTGTTTGTCTTCCCGTCGCGCCACCGTGCGCATTCATCCGAACGGCGATACTGATTATCGTACCGATCCCCAATGGTTTACCCCCTATATGCGACGGGAGACAATACAATGGCCAACTCCGGCGAACAATTCAAATCAGTCCGTTTAACCGTCCCGGTCAGCGAACAGGCAATCAGCGATTTGCCCATTGGTACCGTGGTTTATCTCGATGGCGTGATTTATACCGCTCGTGAGGGGGTTTATCAGCGAGTACTGGACGAGGGCGAACCACTGCCGCTCGATTTGCCGGCAGTGAGCAACGTGAACTTTCATTGCTCGCCGGCGGCATCTGTGGGGCCGAATGGCAGTTACAATATAGGTGGCGTTACTGCCACCGCGAGTTTTCGCTTTGCCAAATGGATGCAGCGATGGTTTGCCCAAACCGGTGCCCGGATAATTATTGGTAAAGGAGGGATGTCGGAAACCCACTATCGCGAATTATTCCTTCCAGCCGGGGCAATTTATCTGACCACCGTGGGTTATGGTACCGGGGCGCTCCTGGGGCGTGGTATCAAAAGCGTGCGTGACGTATTCTGGATCGATCAGTTGGGCAATGCCCAGGCTATGTGGGTTTTCAACGTGGAAAACTTTGGCCCGTTTATCGTCGATAGCGACCATGATGGCAACAGTTTGTTTGCCCGCCAGGGCCGTCTGGTCAATGAGAAACTGGAAAGTCTTTACGCCGGACTCAAGCCGCCGGCATTGAGCCGTTTTGGCGAGACCGATGATCGTAAGGATGAACTGATCTGAAAACACTGCACTCACTAAAAAATAATCCTTTTTGGTTCGCGCGGTTTCTGTAGTAATGACCGTTACGGGTATAATCGCACTATGACTAAATCTGCTAAATCTACCAATACCTTTTGGCACCAGAGTATTGTCACCCGAACGGATCGGGAGGCACTGAATGGTCATGCCAGCACCATCCTGTGGTTTACCGGTCTGTCCGGGAGCGGTAAATCGACCCTGGCTCACGCTGTTGAACAAGAATTATATCGTCGAAAGTGCCGGACAACGGTATTGGACGGAGACAACGTGCGCCATGGATTGTGTGGCGACCTGAGCTTTACCGAGGATGATCGAACGGAAAATATTCGTCGTATCGGCCAGGTGGCCAGGCTTTTTCTGGATGCCGGGGTTATTGTCCTGACCGCGTTTATCTCCCCTTTTAGCATTGATCGACAACGGGTCCGGATGATGGTTGAGAACGAACGTGATTTTATTGAGATATTTTGTGACTGCCCCCTGGAAACCTGTGAGGA
>CAYOGN010000010.1:0-4256 GCA_964403545.1 uncultured Gammaproteobacteria bacterium | reverse complement strand
CTTGTTTGAAGTAAAAGAGACAGCGCCTCTTTGCCCAAAAAGATTCTGTCTGCGTAACGAGTATAGGATGGATGCTGGTGTTTTTCTTCAGCTGGCTATAAAACCTCAACAGCGTCCCGGCAAATGGGTCGACCAACCGATAGCGCGTCTCTGAATGCCTCTCTCATTTCCATTGCTGTCACATCCGCTTCCACACCCAATGCATCAAGAATTTTGGTAAGAAACGAACGACCTGCAACAGTTGTGGCGATGTCAAAAATCTCCGCATCGGAAAATCCATGTTGTTTGAGGGAATCCACGTCCTGCTTTGCGATACTGGACGCATCTTTTGCCGCTTTGCTGGCGAAGGCCACCACCGCAGCTTCGGCATCTGTAATGACATTGTCGACCTCGCCCGCCGCCAGTGACTGCACGCCATCCTCGCTAATAAACCTGGCCAATTGCTGCCCATGTGCCAGTGAACAGGCGGTGTTTTTGAGCTCCAGAGCAGCGGCGAATGTCGCCAATTCGAACAGGCGGTCATCCATTGGGCGCCGGATCTCTGCCAGTAACCGCCCCCAACGCACCATTACTTCGGGGCGATGGCCAAACACCTTTGCATAGTTCGGCACATAGCCATAATTGGATTGCTGATGCTCGTACATTGCGAGGGTTTCTCCCGCCGCATCAGATGGGGTAATGGTGTCAATAAATGCCATGCTGCTAACTCCGTTGTTTTCCCTAATTTACAATTAGTAAGTAAGGCTCGCAAGAATACATCCCGCAACCGTTAGGGTACCCTGTTACTGAATCTGCACAAAAGAATTCAACAAAAAGGAAGCACAAAAATGTGTCCACCATTGATATTCATGCGCATCACACACTCAGCCATGACGAAGCACTGACAGCTGCAGATGAACTTTTATGCGTCCTATACTCATCCAGACAACATAAATACCTCGACTCTAAGGCAGGAAATCACTGGGGGTATTAAAGTTTCTGGCAAAATAGATCACATTTTTGTATCGCAAGATCTTGTGGACCATATCCGGCGAGTCACAATTGATCATGACGCAGATGGATCTGGTCACAAACCGGTTCGTTGCTTTATGGACAGGTAGAATTGATAAATGGTTTATAAACGGGGCTCTTACTCACAATTACACAAAATCCTGGCCTGGTTGATCGAATAGTCGCCAAATTAAAGATGGTTCCCCACGACATTGCAGGATATATTAGCGAGCCCGGAAACAGCTTGCCGCATTAGATATGGATGCAGAATACCAGAACCTGGATCAATGCCCGATCGCCGACCTGGCTTCAAATGGCGAGCAGGTGCCAATTATCGATGTCGCCGACCTGCTAATCAATTCATCGAGTGAGGCAGCAGTTGCGATTGCCGATGAGATTGCCCTGGCCTGCCAAAGCTGGGGCTTCTTCCAGGTTGTCAATCACGGCATCTCCGACAAACTGATTGAAAATGTATGGCGACAAACTCGAGCACTATTTGCATTACCACTCGAAAAAAAATTTGCGATTGAAAGGACTAAAGAAAACCCCTGGGGCTACTACAATAATGAGCTGACCAAAAATCAACGCGACAAGAAGGAGGTTTATGACTTCACGCGTGAAGGCGTCGATCCGATTTACGGGAAAACCAACCGCTGGCCGGCTAAGCAGGACACTTTCAAGGCAACCATGCTCGAGTATTTCGATGCCTGCACGGAATTGTCGTTGAAACTACTGGAAGCATTCTGTATTGGCTTAAATTTATCTGCGCGGTATATGCACAGTGATTTTGAAACCAATCACACTGGCTTCCTGCGTCTGAATTACTACCCCGTCGACGACCCGCTAACCGGTACCAGGATCGAACACCAGCCAACCGCCGACCTGGGCGTGCACCACCACACCGATGCCGGCGCTCTCACAGTATTGATGCAGGATGATGTCGGCGGTCTCCAGGTTTACAGGGACGGATATTGGCACGACGTACCATCGATTCCGGGTGCCATGGTGATCAATACTGGTGACATGATGCAGGTCTGGTCAAACGACGTCTACCAGGCAGCCATCCATCGCGTGCTTGCGATGGATACCAAAAACCGCTATAGCCTTCCGTTTTTCTTCAATCCAGCTGCTGCTAGCAAAGTGAGCCCTTTACCGACAATGGTCAGTGATAAGCGACCGAGTCGTTATAACACCATCGAGTGGGCTAGTTTTCGCGGCAAACGTACCGATGGTGACTATGCGAATTACGGTAACGAGGTTCAGATCTCACAGTTCAGGAAGTAGCCGGGTGAAGCGAAAAAAAATGGACCTGTCAGGCCGACTAGCCCAAACATCAGAGAATAACTATCCAGCAGCGAGCGTCACTGATTAACCAGACGTCTGCCCGGGGGTGTGTGAAAACTATTTGGCGGCTACTATTTTTGGGGTGACATTGAGCAATTAAGCAAGCCTGTTTTTCAATTTGATCTGGAAATCCCACTTTCTGACTTTGGAGCCTCCAATTCAGAGGATGTTTGCCACTTGAGTTTTATGACTTTGGGTTTTCACACAGCCCAGGCCGCTTGCTGCCCTTAACATCGCTGAGAATTATCCCTGACCAACGACCGCTACTCGACGGAGATCAGTCATAGAATTTGCATGGTTTTCAAATCCAGGCAAAATACCAGTTGAACGGGTAGTTACTGATTTCTGGGAAACTTCCTATACACGCTATATACTCACGAAAGAGGTGTAGTTGTCTTTTGTTCTACGTAATCATTTCAAGGATGGGATGAAAAAATAATGAATAGTGCCATAGGGAGAATGACACTTGCCTGCCTGCTGATATGTGGCTTGCAGACTGGGTCGGTTGCGCAGGTAAATGGGTACGAAGTAACTCCGTCTGATCGAAGTTCGGTGGTCATCTTCTTTGAAAGTGTATACCTCCCCGCTCTTTCTGTACCGATTGGATGGACCGGCAACGCCAATACCTGTGACGCGGGTAGCACTTCCCAGGCCTATAGCGACGCCAGTTTTGATCTGATCAATTATCATCGGGCCATGGTTGAGCTTGCACCCGTGGTTAATGATGTATCAAAGAATCCTGCTTCCCAGGAAGCAGCGTTGATGATGTCCGTTAACAATGCCCTCAGCCATTCACCGCCGGAAAGCTGGACTTGTTACACAGCCGATGGAGCGACCGCTGCGAGTAGCTCCAATCTTGCACTGGGGGCTGCAGGGCCAGGGGCAATCAGGCTGTATATCAGGGACCCGGGTCGCGGAAATGAGGCGATTGGACACAGACGATGGATACTGCATCCGCCACGTTCGAGTTTCGGGATTGGTTCTGTTGGTGGATCGACGAAAAGTGCCAATGCGCTTTATGTTTTTGCAGGTACCACAGCGCGTCCCGCAACTGATATCGTGGCCTGGCCACCCAGAGGTTATGTGCCTTATCAATTGGTATATCCTCGTTGGTCATTCTCGCTGAATTCTTCGCCATCTGCAGATTACAGAGGTGCGACGATCAGCATGGTTGAGGGCGGCATGCCGGTAACGTTAAATATTGTCTCAGCCAGCAGTCCCAGTTACGGCGACAGCACTTTGGTTTGGGAACCATCCGGCCTGAATTTTTCTGCGGGGCAGGGTGACCGGGTGTTTACCATCGAAGTGTCGAACGTTGGCAATGCTGAACAATCGGTTTTTTCTTACCAAGTGACGGTAATAGATACCGCCATGGCGGCACCGGGTATATTTATGGACGGCTTTGAATAGATAGTCATTGGTATGAATAACCCCGGTTATTCCAATTAAGGTGCCGGATACGAATGGCACTTACTTAACGTTTTTCGGGTGGGCATATTCAAGAACCTGTTGTCTGGCCAACTGCCGCGGCTGATTGAGTAAAGCGTACAGGTTTTAGCACCCGGTCAATGGTGGAAGCACTAATCGTCAGTAGTTTTTCCTGCGTCTGTGGTGTTAACGCCTTGTAGGCCGTCTCATAGAACGGTAGCCACAGCGGAATAGCTACCTTGAGCTTCTTGGAACACATCTGATCACTGGCAAACCAAATGCGCTTCAGAGCCGCTAGTAGCTCTGGTGAAGCATATACAGCCTTAGGCCCTGGTCGCCGCCGTTTGTTTGTCGATTTAGCACGCTGATTCAACAGCCGAACGGCATATTTCCGGTTATATCCACACACAGAGCAGAATTCATTGAGAATGGTAACCTTGGACTTTTTTCTCGCCCGTCGATAACGCAGACGAATGGCCTTGAGATAAGCCTGA
>CAYOGN010000009.1:0-7491 GCA_964403545.1 uncultured Gammaproteobacteria bacterium | reverse complement strand
CTATCATCCCGACGGTGGCCAATTATTTTTTCCTTTGGATGGCAATTCATTCATGGTTCCGTTGGCACAACCGGGTGATGATGTTTCGCCGCAGGACTTTACTGCATTTCGCTTTGACGGCACTAAAGGGTTATATATTCATCCATCCGTTTGGCATGAAGGCGTATTTCCACTCAATGGAAGTGGCAATTTTTATGATGAGCAGGGAAGGGTACATGCACGGGTAAGTGTAAATTTTGCCCGAGAATTTGGTGTTTTTCTGAATGTGCCGTTTACCTAGTGTTTTGGACCATTAGATTCATCTCCTAAACTATGTTGAACAAAATTTCAAAATTACCGCGATCCTCCATATGGTGGACAGGGATGATCATTCTGTGTGTATTTATGGAAGCAGTAGGTCTCTATTACCAGTATCAGCTCAATACTCTGCCGTGTGTACTGTGTATACATGTCCGTATGCTGTTGTTCGCCCTGATACTGGTTTCGCTACTTGCGCTTGTTTGGCCCGTTATTCGAACGCCCATGTTTATAGTGACCAGCGGAATCTGGCTCTGGATGGCCGAGCGCTCATACCAGTTGTTAGGCACAGAGTTGGGATGGGTACTTGGTGAATGTGAAATGAGTTCCGGTCTGCCTTCCTGGTTAGCCCTCGAACGCTGGTTCCCGTGGATATTTGAAATCCACGAGCCGTGTGGATACACGCCGTTTCTTTTGTTTGGTGTCAGTATGGCTGAAGCTTTAATTGTACTCAGCTTCGTATTTAGCGTCATCTGCCTGATAACACTGGTTGCTCTGATTTTGAAAGAACGGAAGTAGGGGCCAAATAAAAATCTGCTTTGATCGTATTACATTGTGGATAACTCTGTAACTTTACATAATAGACATTATGCGAAGTTGTTGCTATTAAATGAATTGAATATTTCATCGCCCGAACAAGATTCTTGACAACTTAAGCTATAAGTGCCATTTTAAATTAACTTTATATTTTATATAATTGATTTAAATTACTAAATATATTTCCGAGTGAACCAAAACTAATTGACCCTGGTGTAACAGTTATTTCATCAGGTTTATAATTCACCCACTCCTGGATTTTTTAACTAACCCGAATAAATAACGATGACAACACTGGCATTTGATGTTTACGGCACCCTGATCGACACAACCGGTGTAACTGAAACCCTGCAATCCCTGATCGGTGACAAGGCCACAGATTTTTCAAACTTTTGGCGTGCCAAACAACTTGAATACACCTGGCGTTACGGGTTGATGGATAAATACAGAAACTTTCGAATTTGCACCCGACAGGCTCTGGATTTATCCTGCGAGCAACTAAACTGCGATCTGAGCTCAGAAAATAGAGCAGTTTTGATGCAAAAATACCTCGAATTACCGGCATTTGATGATGTGCATGCCGGTCTGGAAGCACTAAAAAGTGCCGGTGTTCCGATGGTTGCGTTTTCCAATGGTGTGCCCGAAGATCTTGAGAGTCTGCTGAAGCATGCACAAATTTTGCAATTCCTCGATGGAATTGTCAGCGTAGATGCTAAACAGACATTTAAGCCAAATCCGGTAACATACCAGCACTGCATGCAGGTCTGTGGCACTAAACCGGAGGAAACCTGGCTAATATCCAGTAATGGTTTCGACGTATGTGGGGCAGTATCCGTTGGCATGCAGGCGGTTTGGCTACAACGCAATCCACTGGTTTTATATGATCACTGGGAGTTCAGACCAGGCCAGGTAGTCTCTACGTTTTCCGAAATGGTAAATTTATTTACCATTTGATAACAATAATTTAAGATTAATATTAATAATCTACTTTAATATCTAATATGCAAGATAATGTAGTTATTGTCGCCGCAAGCCGTACACCCATGGGAAGCTTCCAGGGCGTTTTGGCACCACATACGGCGTCTCAGCTGGGAGCGTCTGCCATCCGTTCATCGTTAGCGAGAACTGATATCGCAGGTGAGGACGTCGACGAAGTGATCATGGGCAATGTCCTCTCTGCTGGCCAGGGTCAGGCCCCTGCCCGTCAGGCCAGTCTCGGTGCCGGATTACCCCTGTCTGCAGGCTGTACCACAATAAACAAGATGTGCGGGTCCGGTATGAAGGCAACCATGCTCGCCCACGATCTTATTTTGTCAGGATCCGGTGATATTATCCTTTGCGGCGGTATGGAAAGCATGAGCAATGCGCCCTATCTATTACCTAAAGTCAGAGATGGCCTCAGACTGGGCCATGGCAGCGTTCAGGATCATCTGTTTATAGACGGACTTGAAGATGCCTATGACAAGGGCAAGCTGATGGGAACGTTTGCTGAGACCTGCGCTGAAAAATACAGTTTTAGCCGTGAACAACAAGATGATTTCGCCATTCGATCATTGAAGCGTGCCCAGGCAGCAATCAGAGAAGGTAAATTTGCCGCTGAAATTTGCTCGGTCAAAGTACAAAACCGAAAGCAAACTACGGAAGTATGTGAGGATGAATCACCATTCAGGTCTGATATGGATAAAATCCCTCATCTTCGTCCCGCGTTTCGCGCCGATGGTACCATTACAGCGGCCAATTCGAGTTCAATTTCTGATGGTGCGGCAGCCATGGTGCTGATGCGGGAGTCAATTGCCATCCAGCGAGGACTGGTTCCCAAAGCACGAATTCTGGCTCATGCTACCCATGCCCAGGCGCCAGAATGGTTCACGACGGCGCCCGCAGGGGCAATTCAAAAATGCCTCGACAAGCTGGACTATACGGTGGCAGATATCGATCTGTTTGAGATCAACGAGGCCTTTGCCGTTGTCACCATGGCGGCAATAGAAGAATTATCACTGGATATTGAAAAGGTTAATATTCATGGAGGTGCCTGTGCACTGGGCCATCCTATCGGTGCGTCTGGTGCACGCATTCTTGTCACACTTTTAGCTGCACTCGAGCAGTATAATCTCAATACGGGTCTGGGGGCTCTTTGCATTGGCGGTGGCGAAGCAACCGCTATGGTGATTCAGAGAATCAGTAATTAAACCATCTTCAGAAATTGAATTTAACAGAAGAACAAAACCTCATAAAAAATAGCGTACGCGCATTCGCTCAGCAGAATCTGGCCCCGGGTGCAGCCGAGCGTGATCGCAGTTGTATTTTTCCGGCTGCGGAGCTTGAGCAAATGGCAGCACTCGGATTGTTTGGTATGACGGTTCCTGAGCGATGGGAAGGCGCAGGTTCAGATATGGTTTCGCTGGCATTGGCCCTGGAAGAAATTGCTGCCACCGATGGGGCTTGTTCGACCATATTAAGTGTAAACAACTCCGTCGTATGCGGCCCCCTGCTCCACTTTGGATCGGAACATGTAAGGCAAAAATATCTGCGAGAAGTAGCCTCCGGAAGACAGCTAGGCTGTTTTTGTCTCACTGAGCCGGAAGCAGGCTCAGACGCCTCGGCAATACATACCCGGGCCAGAAAATCTGATGGTGATTATCTATTGAACGGGTCCAAGCAGTTTGTTACATCTGGCAAGAATGCCGATATTGCGATCGTTATTGCAGTCACCGATCCGGACGCCGGTAAAAAAGGAATCAGCGCATTTGTTGTGGAGACCGACACCCCCGGTTATACCGTTGCCAGGGTGGAAAACAAGCTTGGTCAACGTTCATCTGATACCGTCCAAATCGTATTTAGCGATTGTAAGGTGCCAGCGGAAAATTTACTGGGTGAGGAAGGACAAGGCTACCGCATCGCCCTGTCCAATCTGGAATCCGGACGCATTGGCATTGGCTCTCAGTGTGTCGGCATGGCTCGTGCAGCATTTGAAATTTCGACCCGGTACGCAAAAGAGCGAAAAAGCTTTGGTAAACCCCTGATCAGGCACCAGGGCATTGGCTTTAAACTGGCCGACATGGCGATTCAGATTGAGGCAGCACGCCTGATGGTATGGAACGCAGCCAGGCTAAAAGATGAGTCGAAACCCTGTCTGGATCAAGCCAGCATGGCCAAGCTATTCGCTTCAGAAATGGCAGAAAAAGTCTGTAGCGATGCGATACAGGTTTTGGGCGGATATGGTTATTTGAATGATTTTCCTCTGGAGCGGATATATCGTGATGTCCGGGTATGCCAGATTTATGAAGGGTCCAGTGAGGTGCAACGACTATTGATTGCCAGGTCTCTTGAGCGGCTCTAAATAGCCAGATTTTCAACCAGGATCAAAACAACCAGAAATTTGCTTACGGTTTACCTTCACCGCTCGTGATCTGATTTCGTCTACTGCGTATCTTTGAACAATCCGTTGTAAAAGTTACGTTTATTTCCTATTTATTTACCCCATTACAATGCCTTTACCAGACTCCCTCAATCGAATTCATCATCATACCCGTGAACTGAAGTGTCTTGGCTTTGAACGCCAGGATGGTCTGTGGGAAATCGAAGCCCATTTGCTGGATACGAAACCTTATCGGGTTCCCAATCACGAAAAAAATGGAGTAGAAGCAGGAGCACCAGTGCACAAGATCAGCCTGCGCCTGACTCTGGATCTTGATTTTGTCATTCACGAAGTAGAGGCATCCATGGATGAGACCCCATTCACAATATGCAGTCAGGTCGAAAAGAATATGAAAAAACTGGAAGGCTTGCAGATCGGGCCTGGTTGGTTGCGCGAGGTTCGAAAGCGAGTGGGTAGAACCGATAGCTGTACTCATGTTTATGAATTATTGAATCCCATCGCCACTACGGCCTATCAAAGCATGCATCTGGCCCTGGAAAAACGGGCGCAAAGTCAGCCAATTCGTGGTCGACCGCCGATAATAGACCAGTGTCATTCGTTGGCCAGTCACTCGGAAGTGGTAAAAGTAAAATGGCCGGAGTTTTATACCGGGCCGGATAAGCAGTAAAGACTGAAAACTGCGAATCCAATTCTGTGAATTTTGACTAGTCATCATCGAAATCTGGTTGCCGCTTGCGCGGCAATTTCAGTGTTTGGGTTTGCTTTCGGGATGAGCTATCCCCTGCTGTCGTTGATCCTCGAGTCCCGGAATGTATCTCCCGGGATGATTGGAGTGAATTCCGCCATGGGTCCTTTGGGCATCCTGGTATTTTCCTCGGTCATACCTTCATTGACGAAGCGATTCGGTGCCCGTCGGATGGTGGTATTTGCGGCAATGCTGACTGCACTGCTTATGCTCTGTTTTCGAATTTTCGACACCCTGGAAGCGTGGTTCATTATTCGACTGCTGCAGGGAATGACAATGTCAGTGTTGTTTACCCTGAGCGAAGTCTGGATTATCAGTTACGCCCAGGACAGTAGTCGCGGTCGGATTGTTGCGATCTACGCCAGCGTCCTGTCGGCGAGTTTTGGTGCCGGCCCCCTTGTTGTGGGCTGGGTTGGTATTGAAGGCTGGCTGCCATTTTTACTTGGTGCCGGTGTGTTGCTGTTGGGGATTATCCCGTTGGGTCTGATTCAGGAAAATGAGGTGACCGAACCCGAAGAAGTTGGGCCATCAGGAATAATGGATTTTGCCCCCAAAGCACCGATGTTGTTGGCCTGTGTTGGCGTATTTGCAATTTTTGACGCAGCCACGCTTTCACTTCTGCCAGTATATGGAATACACAATGGATTCGACGTACGGACTTCATCCAATATTCTGAGTGCCCTGATACTTGGAAATATTGTATTGCAGTTTCCCATTGGATGGCTCGCAGACCGATTCCCTAAACGTTCAGTGCTCGTTGGTTGTGCGGTGACGACAACCGTTCTTCTGGCGGCGCTTCCGCTGGTCATCGGAAGTTGGTTGATGTGGCCTGTTCTGATTCTGATGGGTGCCACCGGTTATGGCCTCTATAGTGTTTCCCTGGCTGATCTGGGTGACAGGTTTAGTGGCGTTGAATTGGTCAATGGCTCATCCTCGTTTGCGACTATATGGGGAGGTGGTGCACTGGTTGGATCGGTTACCGGTGGCTGGGCAATGCTCGCATTAAATTCTCATGGGCTCCCCTTGTATCTGGCAATTACATTCCTGTTTTTAGCCCTGGGATTAATTCTGCGGCGTCGGGTTGTCTGATAAAATTTTAACGTAAGATTTCTCCTGTAAAATTAACATGTGGCAGTTCTGGGTGGATCGTGGAGGTACCTTTACCGATATTGTTGGCTGTCGTCCAGACGGTATGCTCATAACGCGTAAATTTCTGTCTGAAAATCCAGAGCAATATCAGGATGCAGCCATTCACGGTATTCGCCAGCTGCTCGATCTGGATCCTTCTGAGCCCATTGCACCCAACTCCATAAGCTCGGTCAAGATGGGCACAACGGTTGCCACCAATGCGCTGCTGGAGCGAAAAGGTGATCGTACGCTATTATTGATAACCGCGGGGTTTGCTGATCTGCTGCGAATTGGATATCAGAATCGACCAAAACTTTTTGATCTCAATATAATTTTGCCAGAGCTGCTCTATGAGAGAGTTGTGGAAGTACCCGAACGGCTGGATGCCGATGGTAAAATCGTTACCCCTCTAGATCTGGAAACCGCCCGAAACGCACTACAATCAGCATACAACGATGGCATTCATTCGGTTGCCATCGCATTTATGCATGGATATTTGAATCCCACTCACGAGCAGGCAGTGGCAGCGCTTGCCCATGAGATCGGTTATACCCAGGTATCCAGCAGTCATCAAACCAGTCCGTTAATTAAATTGGTATCCCGTGGCGACACAACCGTAGTTGATGCCTATCTGACGCCAATCCTTCGCCGCTATATCAATCGGGTAAATGATGCCCTCGGAGTTGAAAGCGGTTGCTGCCAAAGGTTGATGTTTATGCAGTCCAATGGCGGTTTGACGGACGCGCGCTTGTTCCAGGGAAAAGATTCTATTCTTTCCGGCCCTGCCGGAGGTGTTGTAGGGATGGTCAGCACCGCCGGAATGGCCGGTTATAAAAAAGTAATCGGATTTGACATGGGTGGCACTTCCACGGATGTTTGTCATTTTGCAGGTGAATACGAGCGTTCTTTTGAAACCGAAGTCGCTGGCGTTCGAATGCGAGCGCCCATGATGCGGATACACACAGTAGCAGCTGGTGGTGGCTCGATTCTTGATTATCGGAATGGACGATACCAGGTCGGGCCGGAGAGTGCAGGCGCTAATCCAGGACCAGCGAGTTACCGGCGTGGTGGGCCCCTGACGGTGACAGATTGCAATGTTTTACTTGGCAAACTCCAGCCCCGTCACTTCCCGAAAGTATTTGGTCCCGAAGCCTGTGAGCCCCTGGATAAAAGATCTGTAACCGATCGGTTCAAAAAAATGGCCTTGAGTATCGCCGGTCAAACCGGAGCCGAACCGCTCTCTCTGGAAATGATGGCGGCGGGATTTTTGCAGATTGCGGTAGAAAATATGGCCAACGCTATCAAAAAAATATCGGTGCAGCGGGGTTATGATGTTACCCGCTATACCCTCAGCTGCTTCGGCGGAGCCGGTGGTCAACACGCCTGTCAAGTGGCGGACGCATTG
>CAYOGN010000008.1:0-3835 GCA_964403545.1 uncultured Gammaproteobacteria bacterium | reverse complement strand
CGCGATCCGCATTCTATATCAGCATATGAGCAAAAAGAAAAACATTCGCAAAAAGAAAAGTGTCTACAAGATACAATTCCACAACCAGGGGAAATTGTATGAACTGCATGCCCGGGAAGTGAGTCAGAGTAGCATGTATGCGTTTATCGAGGTTGCGGACATTATCTTTGGTGAAAATTCGACCCTGGTGGTCGACCCGTCAGAAGAGAGACTGAAACAGGAATTTGGATCCGTTAATCGAACCTATATACCCCTGCACTCCATCGTAAGAATCGATGAGGTGGACAAGGAAGGCAGTAACAAGATAATTGAAAATACAGGGGACAAGGGAAGTAATGTGGCGGCATTTCCGATGCCACCGTTACAGCCAAAAAGTTAAGGAGCCCCTGGTTCGATCATGTTCGAACCGGCAGGACTACCATTTCAGCTGGATCATGTGCAGGTAACACCGGTACCACCCAGACCGCAATATCCCCCCGGGGTTTTTGCCAGGTATTGTTGATGGTAGTCCTCGGCGTAATAAAACTCCGGGGCAGGTTTGATTTCTGTAGTGATACTTCCGTAACCCGCGCTTTTTAACTTCTCCTCGTAGGCTTCCATGGATTTCTGTGCCTGGGCCAGCTGATCTTCGCCATGGGTATAAATCGCGGAGCGATATTGGGTACCAAGATCATTTCCCTGTCGCATACCCTGGGTTGGATCGTGGGATTCCCAGAAAATGTTCAACAACTCGGAATAGGCCACGATGTCGGGATCAAAGACCACTAACACAACCTCGGTATGCCCGGATAAACCGCTACAGGCATCCTGATAGGTAGCGTTTCTGGTACTCCCGCCCGCGTAGCCCACCGCGGTTGTGAAGACGCCATCCCGGTCCCAGTATTTTTTTTCCGCCCCCCAGAAACAGCCGAGGCCAAAAACTGCGGTCTCAAGATGACTGTCAAATGGTCCCACAATGGGGTTGCCATTCACATAGTGTTTGTTGGTAACCGGCATGATCTCATTCCTGTCCGGCAATGAACTGGCAGTATCTGTACGCGTCGCAGATTTTAAAAAAGAAAGCATGGTCTGAACCTCAAATTCGGTTGATCAATAATTAAGGGCGCAATACTACCTGGCAAATTTGTGCAGGATTGAAATTCGTCAAGAGCTTCAGCGTTCTTCCAAAGCGCTGGCGCACTGGATGCAAAGCGTTACTGCCGGGTAAATCTCCAGGCGCTTCGGATTGATTTCGTTATCACACTGATTACATAACCCATACTCGCCCAGTTCGATTCGCTTTAGAGCAGCGTCAAGTGCATTTAGTTCATTCTTCCTGCGACGCTCGGAAGCAAGCCCCATTTGCTGTATTTGAATTGCATCCATCCGTGATAACCGACCCACTTTGGTTTGGTCCAGTTCAACTGTTTCGATGCCGGCGGAGGGGTTGTCACCAAGGCTCACAATATCCTTCCTGCGCCGGTGAATCAATTCTCTGAATCTGTCGGTGTTCAATGCACTGGAAGGGCATGTTTGAGCACATCCCTGTGCCCGGGGAAATTATAAATATCCGGTTACAACGACTGCAACCTAAAATGGCAGACCATGCATGAATCCAACCATGCACATAATCATGGGGATGGACAGCATCGTGTTGGTTCGGGAGGCCATTAAAGCAACGTGCTTGGCTTTGGCTATCTCGTCGGCGCTGGCACTGACTATGCCAAGAATCTTTTTCTGGTTCGGCCAGATAAGGACCCACACATTAAACAGCATGATCGTCCCGAGCCAGGCGCCTATACCGATAATTTGCACCGCCAGGGGCCCGCTCAATGTAAAAGCGGCTACCAGACCGGCCCCGGAAGATTCCAGTGCCATGGCACCGGTAATCCAGGTCGCCAGAGCACCCCAGCGGAACCATAATAATGCCCGGGGTGCGACATATTTTGAAATGGCCGCAGGTCCTGGCCCATCGGAGTCGGCGGCGGCTTCAGCGGCAGCGGGCACCTGAACAAAATTGAAATAATATAGCAGGCCAATCCAGGTAATACCTGCAAGAACATGCAACCAGACTATGAGAGACCAAGTGTTCATAATATCAAAACCTCTTATACAATAATTTTAAATGGAAAGTTTGTAAGCGGGAAGAACCAGGTGCTACAAAATGAGTGCAATAATGATCGCAATAACAAATCCGGCAACTATAGTGCCAGTTATGCTCTTAAGTGGATTCATATTAATTCAACTCCGGAAAAATAGGGTTATAAAGTGATTGCAAATTCGTTTAACGGAGAGGGTTCCGCTAGTGAGATTCAAGAATAATGGTGCCAGCAGCATATTGCAAGCAATAACCACTGACAGATCAATGGCAACCGAAACAAAAGTCAGGTCAGCCAATACCTGAAGTACAAACCGCAGGTGATATGACGCTCGTGAGCCGGGAGAGAATTGACCCCAAACGAATATTATTTTTCGGAATGAGCATAGAGTGGCACCAATTTTGATAGAATCGGCACGCTATGACCATTTTACCGGGTTATTCCTGATAATCCGGATTCCTGGAAAATTTCATCACTGGTTTAACTGCCGAGAGGCCAATGCCAAAACACACAGAATTTGTGATTCGCCCTAATAGTACGTACCACCCGGATTCCTGGAAAATGGTGTTTGCTCTGCTGGCCGTCATTTGCCTGGGCATTGCCCTGCGGTTTGCTTTTCTTGGTTACTGGATGATTTTACCTTTCGCGGTGATTGATATTCTGGCGGTTGGTCTGATACTGAATACGGTAGTTCGAAAATCGTCATATATTGAAAAAGTGCGGGTTGACGGTGAAAAGGTTGAGATACAGCATATCCAGCGCAACAGTAACGCCAGCTGGCAGTTTCCGTTACACTGGATCAGGGTGAATTTGCAGGCACCCAGACACCACTGGTATCCCCGTAAACTGTTACTGGGTAGTAGAGGAAAATGGGTTGAGATCGGGCAATGCCTGACCGACGAAGAAAGGGCGTCGCTGGCAGAAGCAATAAAAACGGAAATTCTTCGTCTAAACCAACCGGAATTTACCCCTGACCGTAGTTCGGTTTTTGCCTAGTTGGACATCATGATCGAAGCAATCCAGCAAAGATTCCAATGGCGGGAGTATCTTGAGCTATGCAAGCCCAGAGTTGTCCTGTTGATCCTGTTCACCGCCCTGGTGGGCATGTTTTTATCCACAGACGGGCTGGTTCCCTTTAACGCCTGGTTTTGGGGATTGATCGGCATCGGCCTTGCTGCTTCTGCCGGTGCGGCGCTCAACCATTGGGTGGATGAAGAAATCGATGGCCGCATGGCCCGAACTCATAACAGACCCTTACCACAAGGTAATATCAATGGCAGGCAGGCAGTCGCTTTTGCATTGTCATTGGCAACCCTTTCGATGGTCATTCTACTGGCCTTTGTCAACACCCTCACTGCGGTGCTGACCTTTGCTTCCATGGTCGGATATGCAGTAATTTATTCAATGTTTCTGAAACGCAGTACCCCGCAAAACATCGTCCTGGGAGGCGCCGCAGGAGCGGCACCACCGGTGCTCGGATGGACGGCAGTAACCGGAGAGGTGCATGGTGAAGCGCTACTGCTGTTCCTCATAATCTTTATCTGGACCCCGCCTCATTTCTGGGCACTGGCGATTAAGCGAGTAGATGAATACGCCAGGGCGGAAGTGCCAATGCTGCCGGTTACTCACGGCATCGCCTTTACCAAGCTCCATATCCTGCTATATACCATTTTGCTGGTGGTAATCACGATCATGCCATTCCTGGTAATGATGAGTGGCACCATTTACCTCGCTGGTGCGCTGGCGCTGGGCGCAGG
>CAYOGN010000007.1:0-30632 GCA_964403545.1 uncultured Gammaproteobacteria bacterium | reverse complement strand
GTCCAGTTAATTATCATCCTGGTCATCGTATTACTGATTTTTGGAACCAAAAAACTACGCAATCTGGGCGGCGACCTGGGCGGTGCAATTAAGGGTTTTAAAAAGGCAGTTAAAGAGGACACTGGCGGCGAAAATGGTGGCACAGCCAAAGACGACGAAGTGCTCGATCGGGACAAAGTGGAACCGGCCGGTGAAGAAGCTTCATCTGATGAAACTGCCGAGCCTGTGGTACAGCGAATGGGCGACGACAAGCCCTGACGCGAAGCGACCACAGCCCCCGCTTCCTGATCTGAAATTGTTGTTTTACAATCATGTTTGACGTTGGTTTCTGGGAGCTCACCATTATCGGGGTGGTAGCCCTGATCATTGTCGGCCCCGAGCGACTACCGGGCCTGGCCCGTACTGTGGGTCTTTGGGTAGGCAAGGGTCGACGCATGGTTTCCGATGTAAAGCGGGATATTGACCGCGAGCTAAAAGCCAGCGAAGTGTCTGATTTAACATCGGTAAAAACCGAGTTTGATAAAGTCAAAAAACAGGTTGGAAACGCAAAGGATACGCTGGCAAAGGACACCGGGGTGGAAGATATCAAGTCTACTTTCAAAGAAACCCTGGATGAGACCTCGCCACTCAAAAATGACCTCTCGAGTGAGCTGGACGAAATTGACCAGGTAGCAAATGCAGTGTCTGAGGAACTTGAACGGAAACAACCCGCGGTGGAACAGGAGACGAAAGCTGCCACCAGTGATAGCAGCGTGGAAACTTCAGCTGACGGCAAGCCATAACACGTCTCCATATGGGTCCGGATAAATTGATTGCTGAAGGCTCTTTGATCTCGCATCTGCTTGAATTGCGTGATCGACTGTTGCGCTCAATCCTTTCTGTGATTGTAATATTTGTCTTCCTGGTCCCCTTCGCCAACGAGCTCTATGTATTTCTTGCAGATCCGTTAATGTCTGCCTTGCCTGAAGGCAACAGCATGATCTCCACCGAACCCCATGGCCCGTTTTTCGTCCCGTTCAAGTTTGCCTTTGCCTGCGCTTTTGCCATCGCTGTACCGTACCTTTTATATCAAATGTGGGGGTTTGTTGCGCCAGGACTGTACAAGCATGAAAAACGACTGGTGATTCCGATATTGCTGTCCAGCAGCCTGCTGTTTTATCTTGGCATTGTTTTTGCCTACTTTATCGTATTCCCCATCGTGTTTACCTTCTTTGCCAATAGCGCTCCCGAAGGTGTGATGGTAATGACAGATATCAATGCCTATTTCGGCTTTGTGGTAAAGTTATTCTTCGCCTTCGGTGTCGCATTTGAAGTGCCGGTGGCAACGGTTATTATGGTCAAGTTAGGGATCGCTTCTCCGGAAAAACTGGCCACAAAACGGCCCTATATAATCATCGCTGCATTTGTAATCGGTATGCTGATGACACCACCGGATATTTTCTCGCAAACCCTGCTTGCGGTGCCGGTCTGGTTGTTGTTCGAGTTAGGGCTATTTTGTTCCCGTTATGTCACGAGCGTAGATAATGACAAGGACGCCGAAGAGGATGCAGACGATGAGCTGGAAAGCGGGCCAGGCGATAGCGAAACGTAAAGCAGGAAAAATTATTGCTCAGGGAGTCAATATAGCCAAATGTCCCCCACCATCCTGATTGCAGAAGATGAAGCGGAAATCGCCGATACGCTAAAATATGCACTGCGCTCTGAAGGGATGCAACCAATTTGGGTTACCCAGGGTAATCACGCGCTGGAAATATTGCTGGACCAGCCTGTGGATCTTATGATCCTTGATGTCGGCCTGCCCGACTGCAACGGGTTCGAGCTGCTAAAAGAAATCAGAAAGAATCATAATTTGCCGGTGATGATGCTCACCGCGCGCAGTGACGAGGTCGACCGCATTGTAGGTCTTGAAATCGGCGCTGATGACTATGTCACCAAACCGTTTAGTCCGCGGGAAGTTGTCGCCAGGGTAAAAGCAATTTTGAAACGAACCCGGCATCCGGGCCAGGGCAATGTAAAAGGGTTTACAATGGATTTGTCTGCAATGCGGATCAGTTACTGCGATCTGGTGCTTGATTTGACCCGATCTGAGTTCCATCTGCTTTCAACCTTGCTTGGCCATCCTGGCCAGATATATTCTCGTCGACAGTTAATTGATCGGGTATGGTCTAGCCAGCATCCTTCGGATGATCGGGTAATAGATACCCATATTAAGTCTCTGCGAGCCAAACTCAAACTGATCGACCCCGGATCCAACCCCATTGTTACTCACCGCGGGTTTGGTTACTCCGTTGAGATCCCATAAAAACCGCCCATCCAGATGAAAATCAGCTTTAGCCTGAGAGCATTCATCGTCTATTTCATTATCCTGGCCAGCCTGTCCTGGTTTATTCTGGACAGGGCAATCGAGCGATTGAATGTAGCGATGCGCCAGTCTGCCGAAAGTGTGCTGGTCGATACCGCGAACTTACTGGCGACATCACTGGAACATGCGTTTAATGACCAGGTGCTGGATACCCGGAAAATCGAGCGCTTGTTCAGTGACGCCTATAAGCGCAAACCGAAAGCACAAATCTATCGAAATCTTAAGGAAACAGTTGATATCGAGGTATACGTGACCGATGGCAAAGGAATCGTTGTGTATGACTCTTCCGGTGAGCATGGTGGCGAAGACTATTCGCAGTGGCGAGACGTCAGGTTGACGCTTGAAGGTACATACGGGGCACGTACCAGCTTCAGGGACCAGCAAAAGACCGAAGATAACGATGAAAAGATTATGGTGATAGCGGCGCCGATTTTACTGCATCAGGATATCGTCGGCGTGGTGAGCGTAGTCAAACCGATTAATACACTGGAAGTAATATTACTTGACGAAAGCAAACAACTCAAACAATACGCAATCGGGTTACTGGCGCTAGCCATGTTGCTCGGATATATCGTTAGCCATGGATTTACTGCCGCCACGGTGAAGCTTGCCAACTACGCCAATGATATGGCGGCGGGTAAAAAGGTACAGCGCCCTCGCTTTCTGGATAAACGTTTTGCCCGGCTCTCCGAGGCTATTTCACGGATGCGCCAACAACTGGACGGTAAGGAATATGTGGAAAAGTATATTCACAGCCTGACCCACGAACTGAAAACACCCATTACTGCAATTCGTGGTGCCACTGAACTGATGCAAGAGGAAATGCCCGCAGAGGAACGTAAAAAGTTTTTACTAAATATCCAGACATCTAATCAGAGAATGTCTCAATTGGTTGAGCGTATGCTGTCACTGGCGCGACTGGAAGGAATGCCCCAGGTCACATCCAATGACGAGTTTGACCTAGTGCACGCATTACAACAGATAGTTAACGAGCGAGAAGCAATTGTAAATGAAAGTCAGATGAGGGTGAAACTCCCTGCTACCGGTCGACTTCTGGTAACCGGCGATCCGCTGCTTATTCAGCAAGCCATCTCCAATTTGTTGGACAATGCCCTGGAGCATTGCGCTCCCGGTGGTGAAATTCGTTTGTCCTGCACTGAAACCAGCCAGGGATACCAGGTAGAAATATTCAATACCGGAGAAGCCCTTGACGACTTCGTGCTGTCCAGGGCTTTCGATCGTTTTTTTTCTATGCCCCGCAAAGGCGTTGGCTCCAAGAGTACAGGTCTCGGTCTTAGCTTTGTCCGCGAAATAATGAACCTGCACCAGGGCAGGGCCGCTATTGAAAATGTTACCGATGGAGTCATCACAACATTGTGGTGGCCGCGGTCAATAACCACAGAAAATGCGCCTTCGCTGTAGAAATTATGGCGACTATTCCACCAATTCCACACACAACGCTCACATAAATCCCACCGGGGGTTGCGACCTTCATTCCTCGATCAACTAACGAGGACAGGAGAATGGTTCGCTCTTTATTAAAGTGGCCCGTATTATGGGTAGTTATAGTTGGGTGGGCACTATTTGTCACACCTCCGCTGGCCAATGCCACTGCCAAAGACCAAGCCAGTGCAGCCGAACTGCTGCTCGAGCTTGCTGACGGTGTACATTCTACTGCGCTTCTACTGGAGATGGATATTGCGGGGGAAATCAATGGTCTGGTGGCGACACTCACACTCAGGCAGCGATTTCGTAACCCATCCGATCAATGGGTAAACGGGAGATATGTTTTTCCAATGCCGGATCGGGCTGCCATAGACAGCTTGACTCTTGAAACCGATGGCAGGGTTATTCGTGGGGCGGTAAAAGAAAAGGAGCAGGCAAAAAAGGAATTTGTGGCAGCAAAAACAAGCGGCAAAAAAGCTGCCCTTATGCAACAAAATCGACCCAACCTTTTTTCAATGTCGTTGGCCAACATTGCACCAGGTGGTGAAGTAATTGCAAGCATCACCTGGGTTGAAACAGTACGCTTTGACCATGGCGTCTTTTCTCTAAGATTGCCAACCACGTTGACTCCTCGATATATACCGGGGTACCCGATAGTCGCAACTATCGATGGTAAAGAGTTTGTTGCAGAACAAAGTCTGACTATTGACACCGCCAGCGGCTGGTCACAAAACACTGACCAGGTACCTGATGCTGCCAATGTAACGCCACCACAAATTCGAAGCACGGACTCTCAGAACAGTCATTTATTTTCTATTGCGCTTACGTTGGATGCCGGAATACCCCTGGCCGAAATTACCAGTACAACCCACGGTATCAACGTTATTCCTGCTCAGCAGCAAAGCTTCCGGGCTGAACGCCAGCACATTGGATTTATCAATGAATCCGAGCCCATGGACAGAGATTTGGTACTCAACTGGAAACCTGTGGCCAGTAATAGCCCAACCGCGGCGGCATTTACCCGGCAAGGTCCTGATGGAAACTACACTTTATTGATGTTGACGCCTCCGGTAAATAATGTGGTTCAGACGCTACCCAGAGAAGTTATTTTTATTATTGATTCATCGGGTTCCATGGCCGGGATTTCCATGCCCCAGGCGAAGCAGGGGTTACAGGCTGCGCTTGGACACCTGTCCCCGGGGGATCGATTTAATATCATAGATTTTGACAGTAATGCCCGCGCTATATTCGGTATTCCAATGATGGCGACCCAAAGCTACCTGGCACACGGGAGCCAATTTGTGAAAAATTTGGTGGCTGATGGAGGTACTAATATGGAAGCCGCGCTAAGCCTCGCGTTTTCTCAACCGGCCACAGAAGGCTATCTGCGACAGATTGTATTTATTACCGACGGCAGCGTCGGCAATGAAAGAAACCTGTTTGATCTAATCCATCGCAGACTGGGTGACGCCCGCCTTTTTACCATGGGAATCGGCAGCGCACCCAACAGCCATTTTATGCGGGGTGCTGCGCACTTTGGCCGCGGTAGTTTTCACTATATTGACTCTCTCAATCAGGCCGCCAGCTCCATGAATGAGCTATTTTCAAAAATAGATCGCCCGGTGATGCAGGATATAGAAGTTCAGTGGCCAGAAAACATAACTCCGGAATATTTTCCCGCGCCCCTTCCTGATCTGTATATCGGCGAACCTTTGATGTTGATAGCGAAATCCGACCGGCCCATTGGCGAAATTCACATTAGCGGGAAACTCGCTGGAAGCTCCTGGCAACGAACCATCAACGCCAGTGAAGGTCCCGCTGCCAGCGGTATCGACAAGCTATGGGCGCGCCGAAAAATCGAGTTTCTTGAGAGCGAGGAAGTAATAGGGGGGTTGTCAACAGAGCGAGTCAGAAAAGAAATTACCGCCCTTGGTGTACACCATCAGCTGGCCACCCGCTACACCAGCTTTATTGCCGTGGAGGACGAACCATCGAGACCAATTGAACGCACCGCAACAGAATCAGAACTACCCAATCTGATGCCAAACGGAAACACGATGATGGTACCAATGCCAAATACCGCTACCGGGGCAACATTGTTGATAATCCTGGGTTCAATGCTGCTCTTCTTTGCCGCCGCTATCTGGCGACTGAACCCGGGCAGGCCTGTGGCCAGAAACGCTCCATTTCGAGCATGATTGTGCAGAATATTCTGTACCGTGGGCAGGCGTTTGCGATCCTGGTTCTACTTGTTACCGGATTCGCCCTGATTGGACAGGGTGGTTACAGCAAAATAAAGGCACGGGTAGCGGACTGGCTTATCAGTTCTACCTGGGCGACTCGGGAACAAGGGGCAGCGCCAATAAAACCCTGGCCCTGGGCCGATACCTGGGTGGTGGCGACCATACAGGTTCCGAGATTGGGAATAAGTCAACTTATAATGAAAGACGCCAGTGGCGAGTCACTGGCATTCGGCCCCGGATCAATCAGACAGGATGCCATACCCGCCGGGCCCGGACATAGTGTGATTGCCGGGCATCGCGATACCCATTTCAGATTTCTGTCTCAGCTGGTAGCAGGAGATCAAATCAGGATTGAAAACTATAGTGGTCAACAGCAAAATTACCGGATTACTGATATGAGGGTAATTGACTCTCGCGTTGACTCACTGACACTAAACGCGTATCAGCGAGGCCTGACTCTTGTTACCTGCTGGCCATTTGATGCGTTGATACCCGGCGGGCCGTTACGATACGTCATTGACACCGTTACCACTGAATAAAAAACCTGGCGACTCGATTTATTTCCTGCCCAACTACCCTGACAGCATTGTTACCAATGAGGACTACCAGCGAAAAGCACTCGTTTTTTTTCCGATAACTTTGCCATCAAACACCAGATCAGCGGCAGAGTTACAAATCCCGTAACAAACATGTAGTGGCAACAAGTGCTCTTCTCTGGGATGACAATATCTGGCAGAAGGTGCCTTCGTCCAGGTTTCCAGTTTTAGTTCTCTCTCGGTGGCTGCAATCCCGTGATTTGTGCAGGTATCTATGAGCCAGCGCTCAAATTCTTCGTTTTTTTCATCCGGGGCCCCCTTTGTCTGGAAGAATGCTTTCATATTGTGAAATGATAACCCTGAACCAATGATGAGTATATTTTCATTTTTTAACTCTGATAGTGCTTTACCAATTTGAATATGAGCGGTTGGATCCAGATTATTCAAAAGAGATACCTGAACACAGGGAATATTAGCCTCAGGAAACATTATATTTAACGGAATGAATAGTCCATGATCAAAGCCACGACTATTGTCCAGCCTTGATTCAATCCCGCTATCCTGCAACAAATGATAAATTTCTCCGGCTAGCTCCGGATCACCCGATGCCGGATATTTGATTGTATAAGCTTCATCAGGGAAGCCATGATAATCATAAATTAGCGATGGCGATTTGCCACTGGTAATCGTTACCTTTTCTTCTTCCCAATGGGCGCTGATAACCACTATCGCGAAAGGCTTGCCCAGAGTTGGTGCAATAATTTTCAGAAACTCCACCATCTCTCGATGACCTTCGTCACCAAGCAGGGGCAAGGGGCCCCCGCCGTGGGGAATGAACAATACGTTGCCGGGTTTGTTTTGCGGTATTTTTTCCATATTTATTGAAATTTATTGAACCTGCCTGGATTTCTTATCCTATCGTTCCTGAAGCCCCACCGACATTGACACGTACTTGCTCCGTGCTTCGAAACCTGTCCTGACATACGGCTTCTGCGCTGCGTGATTCCCCCGTTTTTTGTCAACCCAATTTTTACAGCCCTAAATCGCAGTGGATCTGGCGTGAGCCATATACCTCTGGCGAAGGCGTTTACTGATTTCGCCAGGGCGACCACTGCCAATACTTCTCCCGTCAACCCTGGTGACCGGTAAGATGTAAGTCGATGCGCCAGAGATAAATATCTCGTCGGCAGCATAGACTTCTTCCAGGGTTACGGTCCGTTGAACCAATTTGAATGCGTTGGGTTCACACAGCTGGATCAGCGCCTGCCGGGTTATCCCGGGTAAAATTTCATTGCTCAGGGGGCGGGTGATAATGGTTTCACCGATGACCATAAAAAAACTGGTGGCGCCGCATTCGGTCACGTGTCCATCCGGACCAATCATCAATGCTTCATACGCCCCGGCTTCATGGGCGACCTGCTTGGCAAGAACCTGTCCCAGCAAATTCACCGACTTGATATCCCGTCGAGCCCAGCGGATATCCGGCACACTTTTTAATTCAACGCCGGTCTCCAGGTAGCTTTTTTCTACTTCGCTTTTGACCTGGGTAAACATGAAAACGGTGGGGGTTAATCCTTCAGTATAAGTAAAGTCCCGTTCGGCCACGCCACGGCTGATCTGCATGTATACCAATCCTTCGTCGAGCTGATTGGCGATGACCAGTTTGCGATAGGCGTAGAGTACCTGCTCTCGATCCATTGGCTGGGGAATTGAGAGCGCACCTAGAGATCGAATCATACGTTTCATATGACTGTCAAAATCCAACAGCTTTCCATCGAGAACACCCGCGACTTCGTATATGGCATCACCAAACAGAACCGCGCGATCGAAAATCGAAACCTGGGCCTGCTCAGGTGGGATGAAAGCGCCGTTTAGATAGACTGTTCTGCTCATCGTTTCACTTTGAATGGATTAAAAACTGACCACTTCTGGTGCTTCTGGTTTCTTCCGGCGCTAATCAGGCCACTGCAACCCGTTTTTGCAGGTGTTTCAACAAGACACCATACGCTGGCAGGAAAATCAGGATCGACACCACAATCTTGAATGCCAGGTCCACAGTGGCAACCTGAAACCAGTTTGCCGCCATAAATGGATCTGTCGACCGGTAAAATGCCGCTGAAAAGAAAATATAGGTATCTACGATATTGGCAAAGACGGTAGATATCATGGGGGCAACCCACCATCCAGCTGACCGCTGCCGAACACGTTGAAACACGGTTATATCTAGCATTTGACCAATGGCATACGCCGTACCACTGGCGATTCCGATGCGCCAATCTGCGAGCCAGGCGCTAATCAGGATTGCCGGAACATAGGCAATGGCGACAATAATCCTTGCGTTGTGCTGATTCGACAAACGAACCGTTAAATCTGTCGCCAGAATCACCAGCGGGAACACAAACATCGCCAGGGTAAATGGATAGCCAAGAAATACACCTGTGAATTGCACCGTATAGTTTGCTACCACAATAACAAATATATGGAACAGAACGAGCTTTAAAATCAGATTCGGGTAGGTCTGTTTGTTCAACGAACGAGTTCAGGTTAGCCAGTGCAGTGCAAGCACCATGATCAGGGTCTAATTTGGCGGGCGATTGTATCCTTTATTCCCTACCCTGGACGATAAAATTGAGCCCGTGGCTACAGAATCACAGATATGCAATATACTGTCCGTGGTGATGGTGCGATTTTTCGGATTTATGAGCCTTTCTGTGTTGCTTCGAAATCTTGTGGAATTTCCGTTTTTTCGTGGAATGGGTAGCTCCGTATTGATCATCTTGTCTCTGGTAGACTGGCTCCAGCTGATAATGTTGGTGATGACCAAGATCGTGGTGGTATTTTTCTGGTTGATTCTTGTGACCATGGCCGTAGCTTTGATTGCTTAACGACGACAAATAGTTATCGCTGTATTTATGTTGTTTATGGCTTGACTGAGACTGGTTCGGCTGACCCTGATAAGCATAGCTTGCAAGGTAAGCATCGCCTTGCTGGGCAGAAGTTTTCGGTAGATCAAGATTGAAATATCGTCTAAACCAGTTGCTCGCCAACTTGTCTCCTCGATCTCCCTGGCCAAAAACATATTCGCGACCCAAAATTGTGAGTGAAACGAGGGTATCAGGGTGGCGCTTGGACAACTCAATTGTGACTAGACCACCTGTACAAATCTGGCCTGTCACACTGCCATTGCTGACCTGGCGAAAATCTTTGGGATTATTCAGGGTCCGAAAACCGGCATCTCCGCCGGTCGAAGACAGTCGATATTCTGTGCAGCTCCTTTTTTCGTTTTGCGGCTGTTGATCCCCGTTTTTAAACGGCCCCTCAGGATCGTCATCCCCCCTTCCAGCCATTGTCGGCGGCGCAAATGGTACGACGAATATCAAGGTGGAACTGATCAGGAGGGTTGCAAATTTTTTTCTGGACTTCATGAATTTTCTCCAATTTGGTTAATTTATCGATCGCATTACGAAGTAACTGCTCACGCTTCACTGCAATATGGGATCATTTTAAGATGGATGCCTGAACTAAGGCTGAAGTTTAGATGAACCCTACGGTAATGGGCTACAGGATCGAACGGGGGATTAATGGCGTCCCTCGAGGTCTTATTGGAGCATTTCGAGACGACCTATATATCGTTGATTATTATTGATAATTATGAAATTATGCCGTGGGTACAAATACAATTTGTATCGCAAGAGATATATGTCACTTTCACATTGAATAAACTGTTCGAAGGCAAGGTTCAACTCAATATACATGGTTTAAACTTGAGCAGCGTCGCTCAGTTATAAAGATATAGGCCGATATCGGAGGAGTAAAATTTTGAGGCACATCGCACAAATGAATATGGGGTTTCTCCTGCACCCTCATGGCGACCCCCGAATTGCGGGGTTTGAGGATAATTTAGACCACATCAACGGGGTGGCCGACAGGTCCAATGGCTTTGTTTGGCGTCTTAAAGATGACGGGCGTTAGGCGCCATGAAAACGAGGCTGTTTAAGTGATTAAGGGGGAATGTTTTTGTGGCTCGGTTAAATACGAGATAGACGGCCCTTTGAAAAATGCAAGATCATGTCATTGTTCTCGTTGCCGTAAAGCATTTAGCAGTGCGTCGTCGGTTTTTGCTGAAATTGGTGATACAAGCAAATTTAAATGGATGGAGGGCGAAGATAAAGTTCAACAATACCAATCTGAGAAAGGTTGGGGTCTGGGGTTTTGTGGCGTTTGTGGATCAACCTTGTGTGGCCTGTATCAGGGAAATGTCATGGGTGTCACGTTGGGGACGGTAGATGGGGACCCGGAGATCGAGGTTGAAAGACACATATTTGTTGGTTCAAAAGCTCCATGGGATCACATTGGTGGTACTGCACTGCAATTTGAGGAATGGGGCAATGACGCATAGCAAGCGCATGCAGTCGGATCAGAATGTTAATTGTGATCTCATTTTGACTACTGATACGAGGTGTAATGTTACAACGGGGTTAAGTCATGGTTGAAGCAATACTTATATTTGGTGCCCTGACGCTATTCGCCGGAATAGTAATAATAATTAATCCCGAAGTGATATTTGGTTTTCTGCGAAACAATTTGGACTCCCTTGGGTTACATATTCTCGCAGTAGTAATACGATTTGTTCTTGGTGTTTTGCTTATATACCAATCCGGCGCGTCAAAATTTCCATTCGCTATAGAAATTATTGGTTGGCTATCTATCATCGCAGCAATTTCTCTGGCTGCAATAGGGCGCCGATACTTCACCAGATTAATGTCATGGGCCTTGTCTCTCGTAAAGCCTATTGGTCGTATTGGCGGTTTCTTTGCAGTGGCATTTGGTGCATTTCTTATTTATACATTTGTTTAGTGGGACTTCCACGCTGCGAGCTCCAGCCACTGCTGGCGGCGATATGTGTTAAGAGGAAAACAAGATGAACAAACGAAATAAAAGCAGTATTATCATTCTTATGGTCATTGGCGTCATAGTTGGTGGGACTCTATCTACAAATATAGCTATTGCCGCCCCTCAGCGCCCAAGTGATGAGAACCTGATGGCATTCAAGGTATATCACCACGCAGTTTATATGGGTGACGACGGCAAAACAGGCTGGCGGAACAAACAAGCTGCTTCATACAACAGAGTTACCCACCGAAGGAGCAGATCCTGTCGTTACACCCGCGTTGGACCATATTTACTCTAAAGCAGTCCTGGATTTGACCAGCGGTCCTGTGGTGGTGGAGTTTCCTGAAATCAAAAAAGACTGCTATTTTTCAATCCATATAACCGACCAGGAACACTACACCATTTACGATGAAATCCACTCTGCCGGTAAATGCTGGTGAACCCTATTATTTCGTGGTTCGTTATTACGAGCCCGGTGTAGATAAACTTCCACCGAAGCCCTGTAAACAGATGTGAATCACATAACAAACACATGCCGCCAGACAAATTGCTACACTATGCTTCACTATTTGCCGCTGATGCGAGGCGTTTTGTTTTAAATACGAAGTCTGTAATAGGGGTATAATGCCCTGTCAACAAAGTTAAAGGAGAAATTTATGGCTAAAGGTCAAGATTCAAAAAAAGCGGCTAGAAAGAAACCTGAAAAAACAATGAAAGAAAAACGCATTGAGAAAAAGAATAAAAAGGCCAGTAAAAAATAAGTGTACGTCCATAGTGAAAGGGGCTACCCCCTGTATGGAATTAATACATAAAAAATCTCTCCGCAAACGTCCACTTTAAGAAGTGGGCTGGAACGCACTGACGCTCAGCCTGTTACAGAAGCGTTATGTGTCTTTGTGTCCGATTTCAGTTCCTGCGTCGAAAAGGTGAATTCGAAGCAGGTTTTTTAAAATTCACCATTAATTTAGAGAAAGTCATATGAGTAAAGGTACCGTTAAGTGGTTCAATGCAGACAAAGGTTTTGGTTTTATTACTCCAGAAGATGGAGGTAAGGACCTGTTCGTTCATCATTCAGAAATTAAAAGTGGCGGCGGTTATGCTACCTTAAACGACGGTCAAGCCGTTGAGTATGAAGTTGGCCAGGGTCAGAAAGGACCCTGCGCTAACAACGTTGTTCCTGCCTAGAATCGGCACATAACAATTGGTTACAGTCGCAAGGGTAACCTGTCACTCTTTTAGCAGCGGCAAAAGAACCGTGCCAGGCTACCCTTGCGATTGTAAATGACCAGAAATCCTTGGCAGGGAGGTCCAGAATTCGTCGCTGTATCTGTTCGCTCTTTCGCATTCTCGCGACCGCCGCATACCGGCCATCCTGACCATAAAAATGCGGCAGGGTTAGCTGCCGCGAATTCACACTACACTCGGAGGAAAACTGTTTAACTGGGGAAACTATATCGCACTCGCAATGAATAAACTGTGATATTCGTCACAGTTTTTCGGGTAATAAATCACAATCCTGTTTGCCGGGTGAACCGGGTACTGCGCCTGGGGTAATCGTAGCTATAGCGTCATATCCGGATCCAGCGGGTAAATTGGGCGCGGCACCTTTTGATAGGGTAACTTTGTAGCATCTGTTGTACACAATGCGCCACTGTCGCAGACAATTACCCGGTCAGCCATGGGTTCGAATGCCGCCCGAAAATGCTGCATGGATTTCACAACAACAATGGTTTTGGACGTCGGGTCAATGCCACAAACACGAAACTGCTGCTGGTCGTACATTTGAACTGCCTCACTGACCACAAGGACGTCAATGCCATCAACATGCAGTACACCGGTCTTGCCGAAATGTAATTCCAGTCCACACATCATCGGGCCATCACCAACACTAACGCCGTCGCTCAGTCGCAGAATTTTTCCTGTTACTGTAAGCGGACCGCCGCCAAACTTCGGCTCTGTCTTACCGCCCAGTTCCACGGTTACGGTATCGCCTTCGCGATGTTCATGTAAATAATCCGCAATTGCCGGATCGACCATTGGCCCGAAACAGGCATTGGTTATACCTCTTTTCAGCAGGGCATCGAGCAAACCTGTGGCGTCGCCGTAGGCTCCGCCTCCGGGATTATCTGCGTAATCGGCGATAATCAGTGGGCCATGGATGGGGACAAAACCGGCAGCAATGGCAGCGGCCTCTTCCACCGTATAATATGTATTCAGTACCTCGGTTCGTTTGGCCCAGATATCATCCGCGATGGTCTCGGCAAAGGCTCGGTGGGCGGCACTATCGCCCTGACAGGTAACAAGCACCGTGGGCCCAATTTCAGCGATATCGCTCTGCTCAAACCCGGCATTGATGCTGACCGCAAATACATCGGGCTTTGATTCGTAAGCGCGTGCCCGTTCCAGGCGCTCGAGCATGGGACCTATATCGGTTCGACCGCCATTGACTTCACTGAGCATGGGGCGATGAGCGCGCAACGTAACCGGTGATATTTCGCCCAACATGGCCCGTTGCAATATTTCGCCTGCGTGACAGGCAGCTTCGCGCATATCGATATGGGGATAGGTTTTATAGGAGACAATAATATTGGCCAGATCGCACATTTTTACCGTTACATTGGCGTGCAGGTCAAGGGTAATAGCGATGGGAATGTCATGCCCTGTAATTTCGCGCAATCGCCGCAGCAGCTCTCCCTCACCGTCGTCGCAGAACGCCGTGACCATGGCACCATGGAGCGGCAGGAGAATGCCGTCGGGTTGTCGAGACCGCGCCGCATCAAGAATAAGACCAGCAATAGTATTAAACGCCTCACTGGTCACCAGGCCTGATGGCCCGGCATGGGCGGTAACGGCGTGATGCATATTCCACTGAAACTTGCTCGCACATTGCAGGCTCCCGGCCACCCCTGAATTTGTGCCGTCGAAGGTTGTCAACTGGTCATCTCCAACCAGAAAACAATAGGCTTCAAAAGAAGACATGTCTGTCTTTCGCACGCTGAAGGTATTGGTTTCGTGGAGAAATTCCGCGGTTAGTACGTTAAAGGTCATGGTGCACTCTATTTCGGGGCATTGATCATTCGGTTGCAGGTGGGCCATACCAGAGGAAATTCGGCTGCGTCCATGGTCTCTCCTTCCTTCAGGTGTAAACCGGGAAACGGCGGCGACGTATTTCCCCCGCGGTCTGCATAGGTCACATCATCACCCAGCCAGCGGAAAGCGATTGCGGCCCGGCGTCCGGTTGACATATTGGCAGGCGCCCCGTGTACGGTACGAAAATTAAAAGCAATGGCGTCCCCTGGCCAGGTTTCCCAACCAAGAATACGATAGTCGTCCCGGCGACTTTCAATATCCGGCAATTGGTCCCACTTCTGACTATTGTTTACCGGCTTACCGGAGAAAAACATTGGCTCGAACATCTTCCCCCAGAGATGTGATCCGGCGATATAATCCACCGCGATATTTCGCTTGACATGGTCCAGCGAAATCCAGAGTGAGCAGGTCTTTGCGCCGTTTACACAATAATAAGGCTGATCCTGATGCCAGGGTGTCTCGACAGCATTGCCTGCCTCCTTCAGCACCACGTGTTCATGAAAAAATCGAATATGACTGGATCCGGTCAACCGTGAAACTACGGCGGCGGCAGGAGAGTCATAGATGAACGAACGGTACTCCGCAATGCGGGCCCAATTGCAATAATCATTAAAAAACGGTGCCTCGCCCTCGCCTTTATGGTAACGCGCCGTCGGGCTGGGCTCGTACAGATTACGACTCAACCCGGCCTCAAGGGTTTCCGCCCATTCGGTAAATACGCCTTTCAAAAGGACCGCGCCGTCTTCCTGAAACTGTTCAATAACAGACTGTGAAATCACGGAATCAGACATGGTGAGTTTCCTGCCAACGGTTAATCATCGTAACCCGCCAGTAAATTCTGTGCAATAATATTGCGTTGAATTTCTGACGAACCTTCATAAATTCCCATGATACGGACATCACGAACATATCGTTCCAGCGGCAGTTCACGGGAAAAGCCATAACCGCCGTGTATTTGCAGTGCCCCATCAGTCACCCTCGCTGCCATTTCCGATGCATGTAACTTCGCCATCGCGGCTTCCTGTGAGAAACGCTCTTTCCTGCCCCGTTTTCCCGCAGCATTGAGCGCCAGTAATCGGGATGCCTGTAACTCTGTGGCCATGTCAGCCAGCATCCATTGCAGACCCTGGAAATTCGCGATGGGTTCACCTGCGACCAGACGCTACCCCGACCAGCGTCCGGCAGCATCTAATGCCGCTGCCCGCCTGCCCTTTGCCATCGCGGGAATCAATATCCCGTTTGTAAAAACACGAGACTATGAAAATGTAGCGTTGTCCTCAAACGCGATACCGTGTGCAAGGGTCTTGTGAACCGGGCAACGCCCGACGATCTGAGCAAGGCGCTTTCGCTGGGCTTCGTCAAAATCCCCGGTGATATGAACATCACTTGAAATCTTGTTGATAAAGCCGGTGGTGGTATCATCACATTCTTCGCAGTCATTGGCATGTATTTGCGCAAAATTATAGGTCGTGGTCACAGATTCAAGCACCAGCTGTTTGTGGCGGCAATAAAGCGCCAGTGTGATGCAGGTGCAGGCAGCCAACGCCCCCAGCAGTAGCTCATAAGGATTCGGACCGGTATCGGTACCATGTATTGCCGGTGGCTCATCCGCTTTCCACTGGTGTCTTCCATTGGATAAATTCACCACCGTTCCCGAGCTAAGCTCTGCCGTTATTTGTGCCATATGGGGTTGGTCTCCATCGAATCGTTAAAAAATATGTCCCTGAATTACTCAGAATGATCGCCTGAATAATGACAACATTGCTTCCCAGGATTGTTTATCTGCGGTCTCATTGTAGCCCACCGGGATTTCGTATTTGCTGCCATTTTCGTCTGCTTCGATACTGCTGAACCCGTGCTGCGCCCCGGGATATATGATCACTTCATACTGAGCATCGGCCGCATCCATTTCCTGTCTGAAAGACGCTACATCCTCCATAGAGACCATCGCATCTTCAGCGCCATGACAGACCAGAACCTTTGCCTTGACCTCTCCTGGACCCGGCTTGTGGAAAGACCCCAGGGCACCGTGAAAACTGGCAACTGCGGTCAGGGGGAGCCCTGTTCGTGCCATATGGAGCGCCATTGCTCCGCCGAAGCAGTAACCGATGGCAGCGGTTCTGTGGGCGTCCACCCGGGGTTGTGCAATCAGGGTATCATAACCTGCCCTGAGCCTGGCATCTGCCGCTTCAATATCCCCAAGGACTGCGTTCATCGCCTGTCCCGCCTGCTCAGGATTTTGCGCAGTCCTTCCGCCGCCATACATGTCGATGGCAAAGGCAAAATAACCCTGTTCGGCAAGCATGTCGGCACGTCTGATAATGTAGTCGTTCAGGCCCCACCATTCGTGGATGACGATAACGCCGGGCCTGGGGCCGTCGATATCCTGGTCCCAAACAAGATAGCCCTGATGGGTCGCGGCATTACATGTGTATTCTATTTTCTGGTTGGTGAGATTCATATTTTGGCCTGTGATTGTCTGTGGGTTCTCCCGGATATTGTAATCATCAAAGATTGAACTGTGAAGTCAATTACACCAGCATAGTCTCAGCTTCCGCCACCGTAAGACTTTTTTAAAAACCCTTTACTAAATTACCGCCGAAGCGGTCAACTGCCGATTTCAGGGTTATACTTGGCATCCGAGGCAAGTCTGTGGGGCCAGGGATAGGGCTATTTTCAGAATATTTGTTAAAATCAAAGTATGCGCACCCTGATCTCCATTTCCAATCTGTCCAAGATGTATGACAGTGGTTTCAAGGCCCTGGAAAACATCAACCTTGAAATAGAAGAGGGAGAAATTCTGGCGCTGCTGGGGCCGAACGGTGCCGGTAAAACCACCCTGATCAGTATCATTTGTGGCATCGTCAGTGCCGGAGAAGGCACGGTCAAGGTGAACAATTATGACATCGTAAGGGACTATCGGCAGGCTCGTCGACTCATTGGCCTGGTGCCCCAGGAATTGACCACCGACGCGTTTGAAACTGTCTGGAACACTGTTTCGTTTAGCCGGGGTCTGTTTGGCAAAGCGGCAAATCCTGGCCATATCGAAAAAATTCTGCACGATCTTTCTCTGTGGGACAAAAAAGACAGCCGCATTATGGAATTATCCGGCGGCATGAAGCGACGTGTAATGATCGCAAAAGCGTTATCCCATGAACCGCGAATATTATTTCTCGATGAGCCCACAGCTGGCGTAGATGTCTCGCTCAGAAAAAATATGTGGGGGGTTGTGAACCGGTTGCGGGATTCCGGCGTTACCATCATTCTGACCACACACTACATCGAGGAAGCCGAAGAAATTGCTGATCGAGTCGGGGTAATCAATAAAGGAAAAATAGTGCTGGTGGAAGAAAAGCAGGCATTGATGCAGCGGATGGGTACCAAGCAACTGATCCTGGATTTGCAGCGGTCGCTTGATATTGTTCCCGATGCATTGTCTGATTACAATCTCGATCTGGCGGCCGAAGGATGCCAGTTGGTATACACTTATGATACCCGCAAGGAGCGAACGGGTATCACGGCACTACTGGGGGCGCTAAATAAAAACGGGATCAAATTCAAGGATCTTAAAACCGAGCAAAGTTCGCTGGAGGATATCTTCGTTAATCTGGTAGCGGATCAGGCATGAATCTTCACAGTATTGGCGCGATATACAAGTTTGAGATGATGCGCACCTGGCGCACCCTGTTCCAGAGCGTTGTTTCACCGGTAATATCGACTTCGTTATATTTTGTGGTGTTTGGTTCCGCAATCGGGTCTCGAATCACCGAGGTGGAAGGGGTCAGCTATGGTTCTTTCATCGTCCCTGGATTGGTTATGTTATCGTTGATGACACAAAGTGTAACCAACGCATCGTTCGGAATATTTTTTCCGAAATTTACCGGTACGATATACGAAATCCTGTCTGCACCAATTTCCTACTTTGAAATCGTGCTGGGTTATGTTGGTGCTGCCGCCTCCAAATCCATCATTGTCGGGTTAATTATTCTCACCACAGCAGGGCTGTTTGTACCTATGCATATTGCCCATCCGCTGTGGATGTTAATTTACCTCGCGTTAACTTCCATAACCTTTAGCCTGTTCGGCTTCATTATCGGAATCTGGGCGGATAATTTTGAAAAACTGCAAATAATCCCCCTGCTGATCATTACCCCGCTGGTTTTTCTTGGTGGTAGTTTTTACTCCATCAGTATGTTGCCGCCGCTATGGCAAAAAATAACCCTGTTTAACCCTGTAATGTACCTGGTAAGCGGGTTTCGCTGGAGCTTTTACGAAATTGCTGATGTAAGCATGGCAACAAGCCTGACCATGATTACGGTATTTCTGTTGATATGTATTGTCGCAATCTGGCAGATATTCCGCACCGGGTATAAGGTAAAAACCTGATCGTCAGCTACCCTTGCCTCTATATTGGTCACCCTGAAACTCTGTAACGCGTCGTGGGATCGTTTTGCGCAGACGGTCGTAATACAACGCTCTTTCAACGCAAATAGCACTGCAAACTAGCAGTCAATGCAATGGCGTATGAACTGTGTCCCAGGAAGAAAACGGGGTGTCCGGGTGATTGACAAAAAAAACAATGGACCAGCGCGCGCAGAATGCGTTGACGTTCTGCTCTCCGGGAGACTGAATGACATCGTGCCAGGCTGGTTTGATTTCACCCCGGGACGCCTTGAATAACATCCATGCCGGCATAAACAAGGCGACTCCTGATTCATACTGCACGGACTTCAGTGGATGGGAATCGCAGCACCCGATTCGGAGACCTGGTGTGCTATCGGCAACCGCGAGGGTGCTGAATCCCTTGTCATAGTGCGCACGTGCACCGAACTCGTGATTTGGTCGTGGAGAATAGCAGAGAAATCGCAGGGTACCATCAATCAACGTGTTGCCATCAAATATCAACGCCAGGTGCTCTGGCAAATATTGCACAAACAGTCGATGCAATACCTTCTCAATCTCCAGATACAGTTTCTTCGCCCACTGGAAAAAACGGGCTATCTCCGGATATGCTGTCTGAAGTCTCTGGTAATCAGCCTTTTGTTCCAACTTTGGATTCCAGTGAAAAAACTGTTTGGGGTCTTTGTTGTCCACGCCTGATTTGTCAGTGTAGCCATCGGCACTGGCCCGGTAACTGCGAGCGGGAAAATGGAGCTGACGCTTGACCGAATCTGGCATCGCGAGGAAGTCGAGGAAAGTTCCAGCGGCCTGTTGCAATTCCCCAGCAGACAATGGAAAGCCTATGGGAACATAGTGCCGAATGGCCAGTAACTGCCGAAATTCCTCAGATGAATCTTGCGTTGGTTCCATCATCGAAGATCAAATGACCTCCTCGTTGGGTAAATCGAGCAAGGAGAGTGAGGGTTTAGAAACAGGCATCGTTGTATTTGCTGACGGATATTATTGCTGACGGATTGTCCGGGGGCGTCATCAGTGTGATAATTGCTGGCCTTCATTTATCACACTGGTAGCGTCTCTGGCGAGCATAGTACATTATGGTGCCTGTTATTCGTTAACAATTATTTTATTCCCCCTCGCTTTAAGAATCTGTTCTGATGTTGACTTATCGAAATCTTTTTCCAGCCATCGAGTGCTATAACAGTGGCCAGTTGTCGGTGGGCGATGGTCATGTACTCTATTACGAGGAAAGCGGCAACCCGGAGGGCAAGCCTGCAGTTTACCTCCACGGCGGGCCAGGATCAGGATCCAGTCCCGGCCAGCGACGGGTTTTTGATCCTGACAAGTATCGAATCATTCTGTTCGATCAGCGTGGCTGCGGGCGTAGCACACCCACCGCGTCGCTGGTAAACAATACTACCTGGGATCTGGTGAGAGATATGGAAACTCTGCGGAATTTTCTATCCATAGATCGCTGGCAGGTATGCGGTGGATCCTGGGGCAGTGCATTGGCCCTCAGCTATGCGGAAACCCACCCGGAAAAGGTTTCTGAGCTGGTTTTGCGCGGGATATTTACCTTGCGAAAGAGTGAACTCAACTGGTACTACCAGGGCGGGGCGGCGGAAATTTTCCCCGATGAATGGGAAAAATTTGTCCAGCCAATCCCTGTGTCTGAACGTGATGACCTGATTGCCGCATATTATCGCCAGCTTACTTCTGCGGATGCCAGCGTGCAGCGAACTGCGGCCAGTGCCTGGAGTGTATGGGAAGGTAGCACCATCAATCTGCTGCAGCGCCCGGAGCAGATAAAAAATTTCAGTTCAGAGGCATTTTCCATCGCTTTCGCCCGAATCGAATGCCACTACTTTATAAATAAGGGGTTTTTCGAGAGTGACCAGTTTCTGATCGACAATGTAAACAATATACGCCATATTCCCACGACCATTATTCAGGGACGCTACGATGTGTGTACGCCGATGGTTACCGCCTGGAATTTACACCAGGCTTTTCCTGAAGCCGCATTTTATATCGTACCTGATGCAGGTCATATGTATGATGAACCCGGGATCGCGGATCAGTTGGTACGAGCCACCGATCGTTACGTTGACTGATTCGCTGGTGATGAAATTGAATGTAGCTGCGAGCAAACCACCACACTAATCAAGCGTGTCATTATCGCTCATCTTACTGGTACTGACTGCTGCGGTTTTGCATGCCAGCTGGAATGCCATGGTTAAATCCGGTGGCGCGGCGGAATTCAGTATTGCTGCCTATCAGGTAGTAGGCTCTCTGGTCTGCCTGGTACTGGTCTGGTTTGTTCCGCTGCCAGAGCCTGCCAGCTGGCCCTATATCGCGGCTTCGGTACTGATACATAATATTTACTATTTCACTCTTGCCCGGTCGTACAGGAGTGGCGACCTGTCCGTGGTATATCCCCTTTTTCGCGGACTTGCCCCCGTATTGGTCGCGCTTGGCGCTGGCTGGTTTGCCGGAGAGTGGTTATCAGGGTCAGCAATGCTCGGCGTGGGTCTGGTCAGTTTGGGGCTTATCGCGCTGGCATTGTTTGGTAGCAAAAACGCACGCCCTTCAACGGAAACATTAAAATGGGGCCTTATCACATCGGTGATGATTGCCACCTATACCGTCGTTGATGGCTCCGGGGTTCGGACGGTAGATAACAGTTTCAGCTATATCCTGTGGTTGTTTATATTTGAGCCAGTGCCCATCTCCTGTTGGTTATTACTCACCAATAGGCAGCAGTGGTTTATCTATCTGAAGTCCCGACCCGGAAAGATTCTTTTTGGCGGCGTCGCTTCTTCAACCGCCTACGCACTGGTGATTTATGCCATGAGTCTCGGCGCCATGGCACTGGTATCTTCATTGCGTGAAACCAGCGTCATATTCGCCGCAATTATCGGCTCAATGATATTGAAAGAGCCTTTTGGGCGCCAGCGGTTCGTTGCTGCCTGCATGGTTGCAATGGGTGTTATCGTCATTCGGTTTTATGGTTCCACTTGACAGCAGCATCACCACAGTTTTCGCAACTCCCACACAGGTAGACAGGAGGCGGGTAATGCAAACAGGTGTCCAAGTCGTGTCCATGGCTTGTCTGATCCGTGAAAATCAGAGCCTGTAGAAGCTGCCAGCTTGAACGTATTAGACAGGTTCGCCATATTTTCAACCTCTGCGGCACTGGAATTGCCTGAGACTACTTCAATGGCGTCACCAGAAAGGTCGCGAAATTCTTCCGCCAGTGTCCGCAGTTTTCCCCTGCTGAGGCCGTAACGGGTCGGGTGGGCGATTATCGCAATGCCACCCGCCTGGTGGATGACTTCAATCGCGTTTTCAAGGCCAATCCAGTCCGCTGTGGTGTGTCCGGGCTTGCCTCTGATCATATAGCGCTTGAACACCTGCCTGAAGTTTTTCGCATAGCCCTGTTGCACCAGAAAGCGGGCAAAATGTGCTCGACCAATCAGGGTCGAGCCGGCCAGCTTGCAGGTCGCCTGGTAAGCATTCGGGATACCCCACTGCTCAAGTTTTTCGCCAATCATTCGACCACGCTCAACCCGCGTTTGCTGCGCGGTTTGTACCGCATCGATGAGACCCGGGTTTCGCGGATCAATATCCAGTCCGATAATATGCAGCGTTTGATTTTGCCAGCGGGTTGATAATTCGATTCCATTGACCAGGGTAATTCCCGCTTTAATGCATGCTGCGCGGCCATCCTCCAGACCACTGACGGTGTCGTGATCGGTAAGAGAGAGTCTGGTGACTCCTGCTTTTACCGCCTCAGCCACCAGATCACAGGGAGAATAGCTGCCATCTGAGGCGGTGGAGTGTGTGTGCAGATCGATCATGGTTCGTTTTAACGGTTCTCAATTGGCCCATTGTTCGCTACACTTTAGCGCGTTTGCTTTACCGAACCCGACCCATACTACACCATTTATCAGGATTTCCGATATGGCTTTATCTGAAGGCAGTGTAACCGCGAGACAACATGGTGCGATGGAATTTACCGAAGCTCCCGTAGACCTGAATGAGGTCAGGCGATATCGACTGGAGCGAATCAAGCAGCAGCTACGACGGCTCGACTATGGCGGCATACTGTTGTTTGATCAGGTCAATTGTCGCTACGCCTGCGACGCCACCAATATGCAAGTCTGGTGTGCCCACTATGAAACACGTTGCGTGTATATCGCCACTGACGGTCCTTTGATTCTGTTCGACTATGGTAACTATCCACATTTAGCCGAAGGGATTCCAACCATTGATGAATACCGGGTAAATTCATCCTTCTATTACTTTACAGCGGGCCAAAGAACTGACCAGCGTGCAGATCAATTTGCTCAGGTAATCGCCGACCTGGTTCAAACCCATGGTGGCGGTAACAGGCGACTGGCGGTTGATCGTTTGTCATATCAGGGCTCCAGCAGGCTTGTACAACAGGGTCTCACATTGCATGACGGGCTGGAAGTTCTTGAACTTGCACGGGTGATCAAATCAAAAGAGGAGCTTGTATTGATGCAACAGGCCATCGATGTCTGCGAAGTTGGTGTTGGTAAAATGCGCGAAGCGCTTGAGCCAGGGATCAGCGAAAACGCGTTGTGGGCAAATTTACACCAGGCAAATATATCCCTTGGCGGTGAATGGATCGAAACCCGGCTATTGTCTTCCGGTCCTCGCACCTATCCCTGGTTCAGGGAGTCTTCCATGCGCATAATCGAAAATGGTGACCTGGTGAGTTTTGATACTGATTTAATTGGCCCTTACGGATATTGTGCCGATATATCACGCAGTTGGGTGTGCGGCGACAAACCAACTGCCGAACAACGGCGTATCTACGCTCTTGCCTGGGAACAGATTCAGCACAATGTATCAATTTTAAAAGCGGGCATGAGCTTTCACGACGTATCGCACGGTGCCTGGAAAATACCGGATGAGTTTACCAGTACCCGCTATGGATCATTAATCCATGGCGTCGGCCTGGCGGATGAATACCCGTCGATCAAACATGCCCACGATTTTGCTGAGAAAGGATACGACGGAATGATAGAGGAAGGCATGACCTTATGTGTTGAATCATATATTGGTTCGGAAAAAAGCGGCGAGGGGGTAAAACTGGAAGAGCAGGTTTTGATTACCACTGAAGGTTGTGAACTAATGTCCAGTTACCCTATGGAGCTTGAGTGGCTGTAGTGCCGGGCGCTCTATTGAGGCCTGGCCAATGGTAGAATATGACACCTTTGTACCTTACCCAACCGGATTCTACTAAATATGCAATGGGCGTTATTGGCCATTATCGTAGTCGGCCTGTTTCTGATATCGGGGCGTTACCCCAAAGTAGCCTTCAGCGTACTGGGGGTGCTTGTAGTTGCTACCGTGATAACCCTGCTATTAACAACAGACAAAGCCACCGTTGGCCGCCAAAAAGTGGCTGCAACCAGTGTTGTAGTTGAAAATACAGTGGTCACTCCCGCCTATGCAGGTAGTTATCGCATTACCGGCAGGTTGTTAAACCAGGACGCAACTACTGACCTGAAAGAGATCACCTTAAGCGTTGCGATGCAAGACTGCCAGGATCCGTCAGAATCCGCCTGCCAAATTGTTGGCCAGGCCGTAAAACGTATCAATCTGAGGGTTCCAGCGGGACAGGCGCGGGATTTCGCCACCAATATTTATATTGGCGAGCCCTGGATATCGGGTATTATCCGGTGGCAATTCGAAGTAACTGAAACTCGAAATTGACCCGCCAATTGCCATGTTAATGTCCGCCGCTCTGGCGTTACATATCCTTGCGACTTCGGTATGGGTAGGTGGAATGTTTTTTGCCTATATGTGTCTGCGTCCGGTTCTGGGGGGGCGCGTGCCTGAAGAACGTTTACAAATTTGGCTACAGACGTTTAGCCGGTTTTTCCCCTGGGTATTTGTATCTATCGGAGTATTGTTCCTGACCGGGTTTGTGATGATTTATCAATTCGGTGGATTTGGTGCCGTGGGCATGTACGTTTATCTGATGCTTGGTATTGCGGTGGTGATGACAGGCATTTTCAAGTTTATTTACCTCGCGCCTTTTCGTCATTTGAAACGTGGCGTAGAAGAACAAAACCTTAAGGTTGCGGGCTTTGCGCTTGGCACAATTCGAAAGCTGGTGGCAGTTAATCTTGGCCTCGGGATTGTTGTAATCTGTATCGCCACGGGGCTTAAAGGTTGGCATTGACCCGCCCGGTCCCATTACTTATCGTCGCGGTTATCGGGCTTTGGCTTGTTTCGGGGTCTTCCCTGTCCGCTGCCGAGCGACCCCAGGCCAGTCCGTTTTCCCTCATCAGCCTGTCCGGCAAATTAGTCACCCTGGAAAATTACCGTGACAAGGTTGTGCTGGTTAACTTTTGGGCCAGCTGGTGCCCTCCCTGTGTCCATGAGCTACCTTCAATGCAGGCATTGAAGAATTCCCTGACGGGCCAGCCGTTTGAAATTCTTGCCCTGAACATGGGCGAACACTGGAAACAGGTGGATAATTTCCGCAGGAATTTCAGAACAAAACTCGAGTTTCCCATTCTGCTCAACGCTGACCGTAATATGACCAGGGACTGGCAAGTAAGAGCGTTACCTACCTCCATGCTGGTGGATAAAAAGGGCCTCCTGGTGCGGACCTTGGTGGGGCCGCGCAACTGGAACAGCGATGATATGAAAGCGCTGATTGCACCGCTACTGGAAGAATAGCCCCAGGTCAATTGGTCATAGATCTTCGACAACGTTGCGGGGTTTTTGGCGGTACTTTCGATCCGATACATATTGGTCACGTGAAGACTGTTCGTCAAATTATGACGATTACCGGTCTTACCCGGGTTCGATATATTCCGGCATATGTTCCACCGCACCGCCCCCATCCTGGCGCGAGCCCTGAGCAAAGGCTCAAGATGGTACAGCTTGCCATCCACAATGAACCCGGGCTTATTGTTGATGATCGTGAAATTGCGCGTAGCGGACACTCTTTCACAGTTGATACAATTACGTCGTTACAACGGGAGTTTCCGCGAACAACTTTCAGTCTTATACTCGGACTCGATGCATTGCTGGGACTGGATCGCTGGCACAGATGGCAACGATTGCTTGAGATGACCGACATCATCGCAATGGTGCGGCCTGGTTGGGAGCTGCCAGATCCGTTACCCGATTGGTGGGAGCATGTCTCGGCGGGCGATCCGGAGGATTTATTCGAATTCGGTGGCAGCAAAATAACCCTGTTAGCCATTGCACCCAATCCTGTTGCAGCAACCCGAATCAGGGCCAGCATCCGGGCCAAAGAAGATGTCGGCAAGTGGCTGCATCCTGCGGTCTGGAAATTTATCAAAACACATAATCTATATGAGTAAGAAACCCCGTCAACTCGACCCCGATCAGATGCGTGACACCATATTGCGTGCCCTTGAAGATGCCAAAGCGGTAGACGTCAAGGTGCTGGATGTCAGACAGCTAACAGATATTACCGACTATATGATTGTCTCCACGGGCAACTCGGATCGCCATGTCAAATCCCAAACCAACCGGGTACTGGAACACATGCACCAGGCAGGCTGCGCCCATCTCGGAATTGAGGGCGAACAATCGAAAGACTGGGTATTGGTAGACTTTGTTGATATCGTGGTCCACATCATGCGTGAGGCCACCCGAAAACGTTATGATCTTGAGGGCCTGTGGGACAAGTCATTTGGTGAAATGCTTGCCGATAGCAGCGCCAGAGAAGCCATGAAAAATAACAATGGTGCGGGATAGCAGCGGACACCGCACCGAGTGTAGTGGTTTACAACCAGGTTGATGCTAACCATCCATCTGGTCGTAGTGGGCGAGAAGATGCCGCCCTGGGTAGAGCAGGGATATCGCCAATATGAAAAGCGGATACACGGCCGGGTAGCACTGAATCTGATAGAAGTCGCAGCCATCCGACGCAGAAAGAACGCCAATATCGATACCATTGTCGCCCGGGAAGATCAAAGGATTTGGGCGGCAATTCCTCATGGCTGCAAAGTTATTGCGCTGGATCGTTGCGGAAAGTGTGTAACTACACTGCAATTCGTTGATCGCCTGGAAAGCTGGCTTCAATATGGCGACCAGGTTGCACTATTGGTTGGCGGCCCCGAGGGGCTATCGGCAGATTTGCTTATGCGGGCCGATGAAACCTGGTCGCTGTCGACACTCACCTTCGCCCACCCGGTGGTGCGAGTGATCCTGGCAGAGCAAATATACCGCTGTTATTCGGTGCTGGAAAAATTGCCTTATCATCGCTAGTGCTCTATCAATGTGACAATTACAGATTCCGTGTAAGTGTGGTGTTTCGCCTCTTGTCAGGGGAACAACCATCGCCTGCGAGGCAAGCCTTACCGTGAACGCTTGCAAGCCAACTGAACTCGCAGTTATCACATTGACAGAGCACTGGTCCAACACCCAAAGATTGACAATATGTCCCTGATCCTGGCTTCCCGCTCCCCAAGACGTCGCGAGCTGTTGTCACTGCTCGACATTCCTTTTAAAGTGGTTACTACTGACGTGGATGAAACACCTGTAAGGGACGAATCTGCTGATGCCCTGGCCAGTCGCCTGGCCCACGCGAAAGCGGTAGCGGCCTATCACCAGACAGGCCCCGGGCATTGGGTGCTTGGTGGTGACACCATCGTGGTTCTGAAGGATCAGATCCTCGGCAAACCGGCTCATCGGAGCCAGGCCGTGGCCATGCTAAGACAATTATCGGGGCGAACACACCGGGTAATTACAGCGGTGGCGCTAATAGGGGATGGTTTCTGCGGAGAAAACCTTTGCCAGACAGAGGTCAGCTTCTGCTCCTTGTCCGAACAACAGATCCAGAATTATTGTGCTGGCAGTGAACCATTTGACAAGGCAGGGGCCTACGGGATACAAGGCTACGCAGGCTCTTTTATCCGCAACCTTTCCGGTAGCTATAGCGGGGTTGTCGGTTTGCCGCTCTATGAGACAAGATTGCTGCTCGAACAGGCGGGGCTCACCTGATTTATTGACTTTTTAACAACTTTGGCACCATGCGAGAAGAAATCCTGATTAACGTTACTCCACAGGAGACCCGGGTGGCGACCCTGGAGAACGGGATGTTGCAGGAAATCTATATCGAACGGGTCAAGAACCGAGGTATTGTCGGCAACATAATTGTTGGCCGGGTGGTGCGGGTATTGCCTGGTATGCAGGCAGCATTTGTCGACATTGGCCTGGACCGCAATGCCTTTCTACACGCCCGGGATCTGATCAATGTTCGGGAAAATGATCCCGGTCTGCAGCAATTCGATAGTGAATTAAATATCAACTCGCTGGTTACCGAAGGCGAGGAACTTGTAGTTCAGGTCGTTAAAGATCCTATGGGAAGCAAAGGTGCGCGGATAACGAGCCAGATCAGCATTCCCTCCCGCAATCTGGTTTACCTGCCAAACGATGATTATCTCGGTATCTCCCAACGGATACAGGATCAGAATACCCGGGAATCGCTACTCAAGATACTACAGGAACAGCGAAAGCAAATTAATGCCAACGGCGGGTTTATCGTCCGTACTGCAGGTGAAGAAGCCCGGGCAGAGGAAATTCTCTCGGATATGGAATTCCTTGTAAGAGTCTGGAACAAAGTTCTGAGCCGCAGGAAAGCCTCCAGTGTTCCCGGGTTACTGCACCAGAGTCTGTCCCTGGCCATGCGCACGATACGGGATCTCGTATGGCAAAATGTGAAGAAAATTCGGATTGACTCCAAGGAAACCTTCGAGCAGCTCACTGGCTTTGCGCGCGATTTGGTACCCGATGTGCTGGACCATATTGAACACTATCCCGGCGGGCGGCCAATTTTCGATTTGTATGAAGTTGAGGAAGAAATTCAACGTGCGCTGCAAAAACGTGTGCCGTTAAAATCCGGGGGCTACCTGATCATTGATCAAACAGAGGCGATGACGACCATCGACGTCAACACCGGGAGTTATGTTGGCCAACGTAACCTGGAAGACACGATCTTTAAAACGAATCTGGAAGCGGCGGCTACCCTCACCCATCAGCTCAGAGTACGAAATCTGGGTGGCATCATCATTGTCGATTTTATCGATATGAGCATTGATGACCACAAGCACCAGGTTATGCGAACACTGGAGCGCGAACTGGCCAAAGACCGCACCAAGACCCAGCTCAATGACATGTCACCACTGGGGCTGGTGGAGATTACGCGCAAGCGTACCAGTGAGAGCCTCGAACGCCTGCTCACTGCAGCCTGCCCGGCATGCGGCGGGCGTGGTATCCAGAAAACTGCGGAGACCACCTGCTATGAGATTTTCCGTGAAATTTTGCGAGAAGCACGGCAGTTTGATGCCGAGAAATATCTGGTGCTCGCATCACCGCTGGTCATCGAATTGTTGAACGAGGATGAGTCCACCGGGCTCGCAGATTTACAGGATTTCATTCGGCGCTCTATTCACCTTAAAGCAGAGCCGACTTTTAGCCAGGAACACTATGAAGTGGTTCTGATGTAGATTCGGGAATCATGTTACATCTCGCTAAAAATTTCTGCCTCCTGGCCTTGCTGATTTTGACCTCACCAGCTTTTGCAATACAGGTAGACGAGCAGATTATTGACAAAGATCAATGGCCGGAATATGTTAACGGAACCAGCATTGCCAGCCTGCCCCAGGTGCGGCGGGTGCTAGCCGGATTTGATGAAAGTGGCAGCGTCTATATTGTCATCCGCTATCCCGGTGGAGACATTGGAATCGCCTGGGCAAATCAAATGTACCAGTGGTTTATTGCTTTCGGCGTTCCGGGACAATATCTATCCATGGAACTGGGATCCGGTGCACCGGATCAGTTGCTGCTGATACTGTTTGACAGGGGCTAAACCTCTATCATGGTGATCTTCCTGGTATCAGCACTGGTATGAAGACTACACCCCCTGTCAGCCTGGGATTCATTTTACTGCTGTCGGCACTAAATGCTTTTGGCGACGCCGAATCCGACTACAACAATACGTGTGCCGCCTGTCATAACCTTGGGGTCATGGGTGCACCAAAGCTGGGTGACAGGGAAGCCTGGGAGGAGCGCCTGTTGCAGGGTCACAAAATCCTGTATAAGCACGCCATTGAAGGCTTTACCGGCAATTCCGGCGTGATGCCGCCGAAGGGCGGTTTCACCAGCTTGTCCGACGAAGCGGTCAAGACAATCGTAGAATTTATGGTCTCAAAATCCCGATAAGCACCGCCCCTGCAGTCGACCTGGCCCGACCTGGTGTTGGAAGTTGCGGGCGTTATGCGCCCAGCCCCACTGGTGCTCTTCATCTGGGTAATATACGGACTGCGCTCCTCGCCTGGTTACAGGCCCGACTTTGTGGAGGTCGCTTTGTCCTGAGGATGGATGATCTCGACCGCGCCCGCAATAAACCCGGTTCTGCTGAACAGATACTCGATGATCTTTACTGGCTGGGCCTCGACTTTGATGGTGATGTAATTTACCAGTCCCGGCGCAGTGAAATCTATCTACAGGCATTCGACCAGTTGACTGAATCCGGACTGGTGTTTCCCTGTACCTGTTCACGCAAAAACATCTCCGATGGATTAATCGCGATGGGGATGCATAATCCTGCTACTCGCTATCCCGGCACTTGCCGACCGGGCCACC
>CAYOGN010000006.1:0-3263 GCA_964403545.1 uncultured Gammaproteobacteria bacterium | reverse complement strand
ATTTTAAAGTAGAGACCTGGATAATATGATGCCCTGTTCGGAAATTTTCTCAAGTTTCTATCTGAATGAATCGATGGTATAGAATTTTCTTGTAACAATACAAGTTTCTAATCTAACAAAAAGAGACTGAATGCTCTAGGGAAAGTCAGATTAAAACCTGAAACACAAGTTAAACTCGGATTTTCATGTATAACCCAGAGCGTTTCCAGTCAGAAGATATGAGACCAAACTGATGCAAAAATCTAGAGAGGCTTCTGTTTGTTGAATTGCATGCTCGATTGATCCACTTTTAAGGATATTTGCATCGAATAGGATCTGGTCATGGTGCAAGGTCGGCCATGATTCCGGCACATAAAGCCCTCCATCACTGGCTAGTCCCGCGAGAGTTGCGTCAGAATAATCAAGGTGGGGAGCGGTGCCCCGGGTGCTAACATATTGTACGATCAGGTCAAGTGCTCTATCAACTGGTTGGTGCGGGATATTAACATTACCCAATACGCTAACGGGCGCATTCGTGGCATTCAAACATTCGAGGTAATTCCTGCAAGGCCATCTTACCCAGGGGTGTACGCGGTAGTTCATCGACCAGGGCAAAACGGGTGATCTGGTTGTGTTTTGAAACCAGTTGATTTAATGCCTTGAGCACCCTTTGTGCTTCAGCTTTCGGGTCATCACCATCCATTGCCAAAATACAGACTGGTTTCATTTCGGACTCCAGTACGCCGGCCTCCTTGACCAGGGGATCGCGCTCCAACAACGTTTCAAGCTCCTCCGGATAAACATTTTTCCCGGCCTCGGTGACAATCAATCGCTTGGAACGTCCAGTCAGGGTTATTCTTCCCTCAGAGTCAATTTTGGCGATATCACCGGTTTTAAACCAGCCATCCTCCATTATCTCCGCGGTCTGCAATTCATCCTCATATCCCAGCATAACATTGGGCCCCTTGATCCAGACCTCGCCGTTGCCATTTTCATCCGCTCGAACAACTTTTACCTGAGTCTTGTCGATGGCCCGGCCAACACTTTCTACTACCGGGTCAAAGTTATCCTGGACACATGCCAGAGGAGAGGTCTCCGTAAGCCCGTAACCTTGTCTGAGCGGTAATCCGAGGTCGTGGTAATACCGACTGATACGACCATCCAGGTGAGAACCACCACTCACCCAGGCTTTGATATTGCCCCCGAGTTTTTTCCGTATCGGTCCGTTCAGTTTGCGCCGGAACTGAACCGGTAATGCCTTAAGTAATTTCCTGTACAGTGCAAGTCCCTTGCCACCGCCCCTAAATTTCTTTTCCATTCCTAACATGATGTTGCGAAACAGCCTGGGTACCGCGATGACCACAGTAATCTTTTCTTCCTGTAGTGCAGCAAGAATTTCATTTGCTGCCAATACTTTGGGCAACACCAGTGTAGCACCAACATAATAGGGCAGAATGACGTTGCCCGTCAGACCCATAGCATGGGAAAACGGTAACAAAGAGATAAACTTGTCACTGGTATCAAAAGATTCGATTTTGGTCGCAGCGATTGTATTGGACGCAATGTTGCCGTGAGATAGTTTGACCACCTTGGGTTTGCCAGTGCTTCCAGAGGTGTAAATTCTAACAGCCACCGCGTCGGGATCAGTAGCAGCAGGGATTTTCAGTTCTGTAGTAATTTTTTCTGAATCCGATTGCAAGGCAATCGGTATCTGGTTGCTATGGGTAATTGGGGAATCATGAACCAACATAACCCTGGGGTTTACTGCTGCAATCTGGGATTCAATCTCGTGTTCACTATTGCCAATATGAATGGGCGCTACTTTGGCTCCAATGCGAAACGCTGCGAGGGCGGCGATGGTCCACTCCGGACCATTAGGTGCGGTAATTCCTACCGTGTCATCGGCATTAACTCCTGACTGTCGCAAATCATGAGCTGTGCATAGTGCGGCATCATAAATCTGCTGGTAACTAATTACCCGCTTGCTTTTTCGTTGTCGACAAATCCACGCAGTACACGCTGCGTGCTGCTTGATGGATGGTTCAAGCAGTAACCAAAGGTTGCTTGGCACAGTAACTTCCCGGGATGATGTAATGAAACGTTGGAATGGATCGTGCTATTAAGCCACATTCCCAGTGCTCCATCAATGTATTCCAAATATAACCACTCCTACCCGTATATAGACACATAGCAGGGTTTACATTAACTAAGCCTCAAATCGCAAACTTTTTCCAAATATCATTTTCAGCGAGTACTGATTCTGTATGCAGAACACCAATATCAATTAGCTTTTCCAGTTTCGTGAAATCCATCATATCGAATTCGCCTACCGGCGGGTTCAAATAAAGGTCTGCTTCGGCCTTGGCTTGTTTGGCTTTTTGTGCACTGCTCAGTAAAACAGAACGCATCAAGATATCGACGATACCAGGAACTTCGAGGGTCTTTCTGAACGGAGAGTAACGATGGAGCAAAACTTTCCAGGGTGAAGGGAAACTTTTTTCCGAGTAGGTAAAGTCTTTGTTGAAACTGACATCGGAAACAATAACATAACGACAATGCTGGCGCATAATATCACCGGGCAGATTATTTATTAACCCGCCATCCACAAGCAATCCTTGCTGATGAATCCAGGGTGTCAAAATTCCGGGCAGAGCAACACTGGCTCGCAATGCCTGCCAAAGTCTACCCTCCCGATGGATCATAATATCGGATCGGCTCAAGTTTGCGGAAACGCAAAAATATTTTGGCCATAAATCTTCTATACGCAGATCGCCATAACACTCCCCATAAAGGGCATCCATTTTCTTGCTGTTAACCAGGGATATTAACGGTATCGTGAACTGTTTAAAAGGGTCATCTATAATCGTGCGTGACTGAAATTCAACCAGGCTTTCAAGATCCCAGTCGGCTGCACATACGGCAGCTATAGAGGCGCCCATGCTGGTGCCGCCGAACATATCAATTGGAATGCCAGCCTTCTTGAGTGCGAGCCAGACGCCAAAGTGGGCGTGTCCACGCGCACCGCCTCCACCCATCACCAGGCCAATAGCGTTGTTTGTTAAAAATCTTGCCAATCGAAGAAAGTCCTGCTGATGATTTTTACGAACATGGTGATGATTCGACAGTGTACGATTATGCATCCAGATACTTGCGGGATGAGGCTGCTGTTGATTTTCATCATTCAGCAGTATCAGAACCTTTTCCGCGATCGTGGCTGCTAGATCGGTATTCAGCAACTCGTCTTCAACCGGGCTGCCGGGAGACACGCCACGCCCTGGATCAGC
>CAYOGN010000005.1:0-9319 GCA_964403545.1 uncultured Gammaproteobacteria bacterium | reverse complement strand
TCTCCATCCTTCGTCAGGCAGTAGTGAATGGAACCGCTATCCGGGCGGAGGCCGTGTCGCCAGGGGCTGTAACAATTTTTGATGCCGACAATTGCTGGATCGCCGGAAATGAATATATAAACTGAACTTGATCCACGTCAGAATTCAGATAGCGATATCACGGTAAACCTTGTCCTATGAATTCCGGATCTTTCTTGCGACGGGCTTTGCGCCTGAAAAATACTTTCGGTGCAGAAGCCGCTGGCGAAAAATGCTGCTTGTTAAATGCTCTGAATAAATCGACCCTGACCAGAGCTTCTGAGGTGGTTCGATTACACGATTTGTTGTGCTACCTGCGTGCCTATCCTGATACTCAAGAGGTTTTGACCACTGTCGAGCGCACGCTCACAAATTTTCACCGCCGGAAGGACCTGAGACAATTTAGTAAAGAGCTTGCTGATAGCGGAATAGCCGGTACAGATATCTATTATCAGTTCTACTGGTCCACCGCACTCTGGTTGGTTCAACGCTGGCCGAAGTCGATCTTTATCGCCTGGGAGGATTTCGATAATGAATCGATGCTGGAAGAAGTTTGGCCGCTAATATTCCCCGATGCTGATACCTGGGCACTGGAAGATACTACCCTGACAACGCGTGAATGGATTCGAATAATGAAAACCCGGGATCAGACCGATGCGGCATTTATTATCGAAAGATTTCTGGCATGGAAAGTCGATCCTGAAACACGCGAGAAAGTTTATGAAGATATCGGTTTGCCGCTGCGGCTTAAATCCGGTGCCAACACACCTTCTCGAACCGGTTACATTTACCAATATAGCCCCATTCAGTTTCAGCACTCACCCATACGCAGACAAGAGTTTCCGCCCGGGATCATTAAAACCAAACCGACAAGCTGGATCGAATTTAGCCCGGCCAAGGGACAACAGCTCGTTGATCTTGCGCGAGTGCAAATGATTACGCGCTCCCGCGACCTCTATGCTTTTATGCACGCTGATAAAAATGATGTACGAATCGCAGAATTCAGCGAAGGCCTGCAATTTGTCTGCTACGGGGTGAAACCTGCTCACCGATATATGTTTGAATCACTTTATGTGTTCCTGATTCTGAAAAATGGCGTTCCGGTGGGATATACCCAGGCCAGTTGCCTGTTGCAGTCTGCGGAAGTCAATTTCAATATTTTTGCAGATTTTCGTGGCGTGGAAACAGGTCGTATTTTTATGACCACGCTGTCTTTGATTCGGCAGATGTTCGGCGCAACGGCTTTTATCATTAATCCGCAACAACTCGGTACCGATAATCCAGAGGCTCTGAAATCGGGAGCGTTCTGGTTTTATCATAAATACGGTTTTCGTCCACGCCAAAAACAGACAAGGAAAATCGTAAACAGGGAAACCAAGGCGAGGGCAAACCATCCAACTCACAGATCCAGTATAGCCACATTGAGAATGTTGGCGCGGGACTATGTTTACCTCTATACCGGTCAACCGCGGAGTCAGGTGATCAGTGGACTCCCGATGCAAAATCTGGCCATTGCCTGTGCCCGTACTTTGACCCGGGAATTCGGCAGTGACAGAGAGCGGGCAGTTCAGCACTGCGCGAAAAAAGCTGCTGATTTACTCGGTTTGCAATCACTTGTTTCACTATCACGCGAAGAACGCGGGGCGTGGGATCGCTGGAGTCCGCTGGTGCTTGCCATACCACGAATAGCAAAGTGGAATCACGCCAATAAAGAAGCGCTGGTTGCAGTGATCAAAGCCAAGGGAGGTCGACGAGAGTCAGACTTTGTAATGTTGTTTGATCATCATTTTCCTTTGCGTCGGGCAGTGTTAAAGCTTGCTGAATCAAAACAGGAAATAAAGTAACTATTTAGCGACCTCAAATCATGTGAGCAGTCGCCCAAACGAGGATTTCATGGACTGGCGTTACGCAACAATTCTTGACCAAAGTTTCGTTATTTGTGGATCACCCAGTCCTCTACTCTCAACCCAATTACGCGTTTAAATTCACGGGTATTGTGGGTAACAAGTGTGGCACTCTCTGCGAGCGCGTGGCAGGCTATCCAAAGGTCATTAGCACCAATCGGGGTTCCTGCTTCCTTTAAAGCTGTAAATTGGATCGCATAATACTCACACAAGGATTTATTTGCGTTATAAACCACTTGAATTTGGCGAATCAGTTGCGCCAGGTTGCGTAAAACTTTTGATTTGTTTGTACTTCTTTCAGCACCTTTTAGCAATTCAGCGAAGGTGAAAAAAGACATACACAATACTGCCTCCTGGTCCAGAGAATTTACCTTCTCAACAATAGATTCTGGCCTGTTTTTCAGCAGGTATATAAGAATATTGGTATCAAGCATGTACTTCATAAATCTTCCCTTTCCTGAGGATCGGATTGATTATTCTGCTCTTCATCAAGCAGGTCTATGAATCCTTCATCGAAATTAGTGAGGGCTGCAAATAAAGCTGCACCCCGATTCTCCGGAATTGCATGTATCACCAAATCACCATCTTTATTTTTGCTGATTTCTACGCGTGATGTGTCTAATTTGAATTTTTGCGGAATCCGCACCGCCTGACTATTTCCGTTGATAAATACTCGACTTGTTAAGGTTGGCATAGTTTCAAATATGTATGTACATTATTGTGTGTATTTTAACAACTTTTCGTCTGTCCGCAGCATTAAAACAGACAATGAATACCGATACTTCTCAATGAAAATCCCGCGACTTCGTTTGCAGGTCATCGATCATAAAACTCCCATCCACCAGGGTCCTGGCAATCAGGTGGGTAACGTTGCTTTCGGTCTGCACCTTACCGGTGACGATCAATAGCCTGGATTGGATCAATATCTTGCGCTGACGTTCGACAATTTTTGGCCAGATCACAATATTGGCCTGGCCGGTTTCATCTTCCAGGGTGGAGAACATGACCCCGGAGGCGGTCATGGGGCGCTGGCGGTTGATCACCAGACCGGCAACGCTGGCGATCCTGCCAGTGGAGAGGTTACTCAATTGCCCGGCGGTCACCACTCCCTTCTGGTCGAGCAGTGGACGCAGTTGGAATAATGGGTGGTCGCCCAGGGTGAGGCCGGTACTGGCGTAGTCCGCGAGGGTGTTCTGCCACTTTCCGGGCCGTGGCAACAGGGGCTCAGCTTCATTGAATTCGGCCACGCCAAGGACCTCTGTTGGTTCTTCGATACCCGCCACGTCCCAGTATGCACGATGGCGATTGCCGCTGATATCGGCCAGCGCATCGGCAGCGGCCAGCGCACCCAGGTCTTTTTGTTCCAGGGTACTGCGCTGGGCCAGGTCCTGGAGCGATTTGAAACGGGCGTTACTGCGCACGGTAACGATTTTCTCAGCAGCAGTTTGACCCAGTCCCTTCACCAACCGCAGCCCCAGACGCAGCGCAGGCTGTTTGCCTCTGCCCGGTTCGAGATGGCAATCCCACTGACTCTGGTTGACATCTACCGGGCGTATTTCTACGCCATGGCGGATGGCATCATTGACCAATTGGGCCGGGCGATAAAACCCCATGGGCTGGCTATTGAGCAGACCGCAACAGAAAGCTGCCGGTTCATAGTGCTTGAGCCAGGATGAAACATAGGCTAACAGGGCAAAACTGGCAGAATGGGATTCGGGGAATCCATAGTCACCGAAACCCTTGATCTGGTTAAAAATCTGTTCGGCAAACGGACGCTCATAACCGCGCGCCAGCATACCATTGATTAACTTGTCCTCGAATCCCTCTAGCCCGCCGCGCCGCTTCCAGGCCGCCATACTGCGGCGTAGCTGATCCGCTTCACCGGGACTGAAACCGGCTGCAACCATGGCAATTTTCATCACTTGTTCCTGAAAGATCGGAATCCCCAGGGTGCTTTTCAATACTTCCCGCAACGCTTCGCTCGGATAGCTGACCGTTGCAGGATTATTACGCCGCTTGAGATAGGGGTGAACCATGTCGCCCTGGATAGGGCCCGGCCTGACGATGGCTATTTCTATAACCAGATCATAGTAACTGGCCGGCTTCAGGCGCGGCAACATGGACATCTGGGCACGGGATTCGATCTGGAATACACCAATGGTATCAGCGCGCTGGATCATGCCGTAGACCGACGGGTCTTCACCGAGGTTCTGAATGCCGGCCATGGTAAGCTGTTCACCGCGATAATGATAAATATATTCAAAACTCTTGCGAATCGCACTTAACATGCCAAGGGCCAACACATCCACCTTGAGCAACCCCAGGGCTTCAAGGTCATCCTTTTCCCATTGAATAACGGTACGGTCCTTCATCGATGCATTTTCAATCGGCACCAGCCGGGTCAACGCCCCTCGTGAAATGATAAAACCACCGACATGCTGGGACAGGTGACGGGGAAAGCCGAGCAACTGATTAACCAGGGTCAGCAACATGCGAATCTTGTGATTGGCTGGATCAAACCCGGATTCAACCAGACGTTGTTCCAGCACCTCGCGCTTGTCCCAGAACTGGATGGATTTGGCAATCCGGGTGACCTGGTCCAAAGACATGCCGATAGCCTTGCCAACATCTCGGATCGCACTACGGGCCCGATAGGTGATCACAGTAGCAGCAATAGCAGCCCGTTCGCGGCCATAACGGCGATAGATGTACTGGATCACCTGTTCGCGCCGCTCATGTTCAAAATCCACATCAATGTCCGGCGGCTCATCACGTTCCCGGGAAATAAAGCGCTCAAACAACAGATCGACATTGGCCGGGTTGACCTCGGTAATACCGAGGCAATAACAGACCGCGGAATTGGCCGCTGAACCCCTGCCCTGGCACAGGATATGTTGCTCGCGGGCGAAATTCACGATGTCATAGACGGTTAGAAAATAAGGTTCATAATGCAGTTCATTGATCAGGGACAGTTCATTTTCGATCTGCTGCCGCACTGTGGCTGGAACACCATCAGGCCAGCGCTTCGCTGCACCCTGCGCGGTCAGGTGACGCAGCCATTGCTGATCGGTATAACCATCTGGAGCCAAATCGTCAGGATATTCATAGCGTAGCTGATCCGGGTCGAACTCGCAGCGCCCTGCAATCTCACGAGTGGCAGCCAGCAACTCAGGAGGATATAACCTTTCCAGGTGATGCCAGGGTCTTAAATACTGCTCGGCATTACCGGGTAGATCGTAGCCCGATTGGGACAATGATTTACCGAGTCGAATGGCCCAGAGGATATCGCGCAACGGACGGCGATTCGGATGATGCATATGCACATTGCCACAGACAGTACGGGGGAGTTGGCATTGTTCTGACAGCATTTTGCTATGGGTCAGTAATGCGCTATCCCGGCCCGAGCGATTCAGGTTAACTCCAATCCATAATCGATCCTGAAATATCCCGGCCAGCTTTTTGCCTTGCCCTACGGTGGACAGGGGTTGCACAATCCAGAGTCCGAGGCAGTCACTGGTCGCTAATGTTTTCAGATCATCCAGGGTCAGCCGGTAATCACCCTTGGTGGCATTGCGTCTGCCATGGGTGATAATCTGGCACAGGTTGCCATAACCTTGCCGATTAGTGGCGAGTAATACCAGTTGTAATCCAGTCCCCAGAAAGAATTCACTGCCTACGATCAATTTGATGCCACGCTTGCGGGCTTCTACCCAGGCCTGCACCATGCCACTGAGGGAACACTCATCGGTAATCGCAATAGCCTGATACCCGAGTTCATCGGCTCGTGCTACCAGTTCGCCCGGTGCCGAGGCACCGCGCAAAAAGGAATAATTGCTGATGGTATGCAATTCGGCATAATCAACCATTTAGAACGCCTCTATGTAACCAAATAACTGTAAACACTTTGCACTGGTCAAATCTTTTTACCGGGATGCCGCCGATGAAGAAACGGTGGCTGTTCTCCGTTCCAGGGGCCATCCCTGGCCCATCCCGCGCTCGTCCATGGCGCTAGTCACTCCAAACAGCCACCGTTTCTTCATCGGCTAGTGCACGGGGGATTGAGAAATCCCACCTGTATTCATTTATAACGCCTTTAAGGAACCCTGACTAAGCAAATAATCCATGGAGATACCATGCGTCTACCGAACTTCGGAGATCACGATAGACCCAGCAGCATTGGCCTGGGCCAGCACGCGCAATCTGATAATCCCGCCGTATATCCCGAAGTTCCCACCAGCCTGCTTCGATACGCTCAGTATCACTGCATAGATCAAGACCGGCAGGGCTGATCTTACAAGGCTCATCCAGCAACCACAGGGGCCTGCCCGGTAGCCCCTTGTGATCTTCCCGCAATGTGCCCGCGCCGGTCGCCGGACTCCGTTGCCAGGCTTTTTCCGGACGGTGATCCTGCACTGGTTTCAGGGTATACACCCTGCCTTGACCGAGACGGGCTGCCAGTAGATCTATCAGCTGACTCCAGTCTTGCTGCTGTCGATCACGACCACTGAACAGGTCTTCGCTGGTACGGGTAAAGGGAACGATCTGATCGATGAGGATCGATACTGCTTTGACTTCATCGTTGATGGGTGTGCGTGCCAGTTGTTGCTCGAACTGGGGCAGAAAACGTCCCGGTTGACGATCCGCCTGAGCAGAGCTAATCACCAGGGTAGTACGGGATTGTGAGCCCCGGGCACGATTGACATGCCATAAATCAAAGCTGATTTTCTCGGTCGCTGCGGCATGCATCTGGAGGAATCGGTGGGCCTCTTCAAGCAGCCTTGAAGTCGCCATCAACAGTAGCTTGCTGTTACGTGTATCCATGGGTAGTTGCAATCGCTGGCGAAAACAGGGCGGCGCTTTAACGTGATCCAGTGGATCGCTTTCAACGCCGCTTAAACGGTCGAGATAGTGCAGCAGAACCAGCCCGAAACGTCGGCCAAGATCTTCTCGTGGCAAGCGCCATAAATCCTTTAAAGTAGACAAGCCACAGCGCGCCAGTTGTCTGCATAACCGGGGCGAAAGATCCGCGCCACTCAACGGCACTTCTCCCAGCACTGATTTGAGACTGTCTGGATTCTGTATCACTCGCTCCAGCCCATTACGCGCCAGCAACAAAGCGGCAGCTGGACAGGTTGCAGTACTGATCACCGGTTGAGTATTGATACCAGACTGCAGTCTGGTATCTGCAAACTCCGCCCTGATACGCTCAAGCAATGGCCCAAGGCCGCCAAATAGTCGCAGGCCACCCGACACTTCGAGCAATAGAGAATCAACATTGTGTTCGGGACCGATGCTGCTATTCGGGTGATTTCCAGGAACAGCTTTTTTACCCTTACCATCGTAATCAGACTGCCACTGACCCAGAGCAACAGAGGGGGTAAAGCAAAGCAGTTGTTCGCTGTACCGACAGATGCGCTGAAATTCTGCTTCCGGATTACGCAACCTTATCGCCAGGTTACGGCATAATGCATGGGCGGCATTGAGTGACATTCCAGGCACGATCCCGTGATCCATGGCCACCCCGCAAGCAGCATGTATCACCTGGTTAGCCCCTGATTGACCAATCACCAACGCCGGCAATCCTTCGGCAAAATCACAGACATCGAGCGCCAGAGACGGGAAATGCAAGGCTATCCATACTGCAGACTCCTGATCCGCAACAACTTCGGGAAATCGCGCCTGAGTGATAGCCTGATCAGCAACCACTGATAACGGCAGGGCTTTCATCGCTGAACCTGTCAATCCCGGGGTGTTGGCGTACCCGGCTCCAATATACCGGGAACCTGCGGCAATACCACCGCACCCTGCTGACACCAGCCAAAGCGGGATTTGGTCAATTCCACCCGCACACCCTCCACACAACGAGACACTTTGAGGCGTAGTGACACTGGCGTATCCACCGGCCTGCCGCAACGAAAGATCACACCGATACTATTGGCCGCATCTGCTGCCAGTTGTAACCGCCTTACCTCGGCCTGATTTTGCCGGGCAGGCCATAACAGCACCAGTCCACAGTCGACATGACGTAATAACTTTTCTGCTGACCACCAGATATCTTTTGTCGAATGGCTCTCCACGGTCCCGGTATCCACAACCACCAGATAAGGCAGCGCAATACCTGCCTGGATCAGCGCCGGGGCATAGGGTTGATACGGCGGCATAATCATGGCCACCCGGCTTTGTCCCTGACTCAGACGCGCCATCAATGGCAGCAGCAACTGCAATTCTCCATTGCCCCATGCCTCTACGTTAAACTCAATGACCGCACGCAATGGCCAGCCACCGCCGGGAAGCAACCCATTGAGCGCGGCAAATCCGGTGTCTACCACATGCTCCCCCGGTCGCTCATGCCGCCGGGAACGACCACGCCATAGCGCTGGTGTTTTCTTTATCAGTTGCTCAAGAGCCGCTTGATCGCTCACTACTTTGACAATCCTTTGTTGCGAATAACACCCACACCTAACCCTTCGATAACCAGGTCGGTGTCCTTGAGATCCACCAGAATCGGAGCAAAATCGGGGTTCTGTGCTTCCAGGGTTACTTTATTGCCGCGCCGGCGGAAGCGCTTTACCGTGACCTCGTCGTCGAAGCGGGCGACCACGATCTGACCAGACAATGCCTCCTGGGCTCGGTGTACGGCGAGTAAATCTCCATTCAGAATGCCGCCATCACGCATACTGTGGCCGCGCACCCTGAGCAGATAATCGGCCCGAGGCTTAAAAAACCCGGGGTCGAGTTCAAGGTAATCTTCTATATGCTGCTCTGCCAGGATCGGTGTACCAGCTGCTACCCGCCCTATCAATGGCAGCCCCCTGGCGACCCGGGGTTGCTCTCGTAAACGAATACCCCGGGATCGTCCGGGCAATAATTCAATCACCCCTTTATGCGCCAGTGCCTTTAGATGATCCTCGGCCGCGGTAGGGGAACGGAAGCCAAATGCCTGGCAAATTTCCACCCTGGTTGGTGGCATGCCCGTTTTTTGTATAATATTACGAATAAAATCAAGTATTTGCTGCTGCCTGACAGTGAGGCGACTGGCTCGATCCGGAATTGATTTGGCGGATAATCTGGGCATTTCAGTAAAGGAATATTGAATACTGTATATTTATACAGTATTTTAAATTTACTGACAAGAGCCAATATCTGACCACATAATGCGCCCAAGCCGAAAGTGACAGGCGGTAGCCATCGGTTGCATAACAAAAACCCGGGAGAGTATTACTGGTGCCGGAAAGAGGATTTAAACCTGTGAGCTACTGATTTCTCAACAGGTGCTTCATAACAGGACGCTAAAAAAGATGTTCGAAGTCCATCCCGAACATCGATTTTCTGGAATTTTCCCGGTCAATCAAAGCAGATTTCAAATTCGTCAGATTACGAAGATAACCCGTCAGCTC
>CAYOGN010000004.1:0-3195 GCA_964403545.1 uncultured Gammaproteobacteria bacterium | reverse complement strand
GCGCTATGTAACGCGCCCGCACGTTTAATTTCCAAACGTCATCTAAGTATGCATTCCCGCCGTACGCGTAACCGCCGCTGACACTGGCCCACCACCCGGGTTTGAAGGCGTAGATGCCATGGGCTTGAACAAACCAGACCGGATCCTGCTTGAGCTCCGTGCCTTTCCAGAATTCGCTATTTTTCTGGTGCAGGAATACTGAACCGGTCACTTCAAATTGCCATTTGTGGTGCTGGTGCAGCACACCCAGTTGAGGCCGGACTACCCAGCGATTACCTCCGAGATTGATCAACCGTTCACTGGTGTATTCACCCAACGGAACCCTGATTTGTAGTGCGGCACCTATGGTGGTTGTTACCGGATGCTCCCGCCTGTATTGCACATACTCTTTACCCGTTAGCGCAGGAGCGCCCCACAAGTTCATTGAAAAACGAACCCGCGGGTCGGCAAAACCACGGCGTCGCACTTCGGTGAACTCGCCATCGAGCAGACCTCTCCAACGGCCACTGGCATAAGGCACGGCGACGTCTACCCGGCCGCTCTTTCCAAACACTTCAAAAGTACGAACATATCCGACCACCAGCGGGTACAGATCATAAGTTACGTCTTCGATCAGCAACACCGGGTCGAACAGGATGTCACCGTCGGTCCAGCCGGACCCGACTCCAATCACGTTCAATACCGTGGGGAGATGTGACCAGCGCCGGGGTTCGAGATCTTGTGCCCACACAACACCCTGCCAAACCAGCTGAAAAAGCAACAGGATGGTGAAAGTTGCCAATATTTTTCCGATACTTTTAAACATGGTGCCAAGATATCAAAAAAGCCTTCCGAAAGGGGAGAAAATCCCAGGCTCCGTGACGCGCCTCATTGCCAATAATGCTGGTACCATTAAAGCTGTCCAGACACATAAAGGCCTGCAAATTGAAAGACAATAAGGGCGTTCAATTCTTCATCACAACCTTCATCGCGGGATTGCTTTTCCTGGTGCCGGTTGGATTCCTGGCTTTCGCGTTATTCAAGGCTTTTGGTTTCATGGTGCTGATCGCCGAACCGATGGCGGACTGGCTTCCAATCGATACCATCGGCGGGGTTGCCCTGGCCAACCTGATCGCCATCCTGGCGGTCGTCCTGGCCTGTTTCTTCGCTGGCCTCATCGCCCGCAACGCCCTGGCCAGTGGGGTTATTAAGAAACTCGAATCCAAAGTGCTGATGAAGATTCCCGGCTACGCGATTGTCAAGGGTATCAAGGGCGGGTTTGATAAAAACGAGTCCAACCATTTCAGACCCGTGGCAGTTGAGCTGGGCTCCGCCGAACGAATCGGTTTCGAAATTCAGAAACTCGATGACGGGCGCTCGATGATTTTTTTGCCGAGCGTTCCGAATGCATTCTCGGGCGTGACCCAGATCCTGCCTGCAGACCAGATTACCTACCTGGATGTGCCGGCCACGCAGGTGATGGAATTCGTGGAAAAGTATGGTTCAGGGGTGGACCAATTGCTGGCCAGGAAGGTAGCTGACAAATAGGGATTTTATTCCCATAATCTGTCCATTGGCACTGCAAAACATTTGTCCACTCCTAGCGGCAAACAGTTTGCGCCGGAATAAAGCAAAATCCCACCCTCAAAATTCTTACCCGCTTGCGCTGCAATTTTTGCTAAACCCGCTCCATCCTTTTTGTGCACACTCGCAGCACGCTTGACTTCAACGGCCCATACTGTCCGGCCCTGCTCAATCACCAGGTCCACTTCCAATTTTTCTTTATCGCGATAATGGGAAAAGGCCAGGTCGTTATCCACCCATCCGGCCTGGCATATCAACTGCTGCACGACGAAGCTTTCCAACAATGCACCAAAGTCTCTGCTTTGTGATTGCCAGTCTTCAATTTTCAACCGGTTCAACATCGCAGCCAGCCCAGAATCAACGATATGCACTTTGGGGGTCTTGATCAGTCGTTTTGCATTGCTTCTGTGCCATGCAGGTAATTTTCGAATTAAAAACAAACGCTCCAGAATGGTAATGTATTTATCAACTGTCTCCCGATCCATACCCAAATCACTGGATAAGTTGCTGACGTTCACTAAATTTGCCGTTCGATACGCCAACGACTCCATTAATCGCATCAATTCACTTTCATCCCGAACCGCAGCTATGTCTCTTATATCCCGCTGAATGATGGCATTCAGGTATTGCTTGTACCATCGGCGTGCCCTGGAGGCGGGGCGTGCGTTGGGCTCGGGGTAACCACCAGAGAAAATGGCCTCAGCAGTACCTTGCACAATGTCCTGCTTTGGAGATATTTTGGTGTTGATTGCACCCGCCAATAAAGACTGAAGCAGACTGCTTTTGCCACCTTGTTTTTCCATCTCAGACAATGGATTTAGCTGCACGACTTCCACGCGGCCAGCCAATGATTCCTGAACTCTGGGTAGCAGTAATAAATTAGCTGAACCTGTGAGCAGGAACCGGCCGGGCGTACGCTTCCTGTCAACGACAGACTTAATCGCAAGTATCAGTTCTGGAACCCGTTGCACCTCATCCAGAATGACCGGTTCAGGTAAGCCCTGTACAAAACTTATCGGGTCATTCCTTGCTGCATCCAGGAGATTTTGATCGTCAAAACTAATGTAAGCCCTTTTCGGCCTGAGTTGCTGTACCAGTGTCGACTTTCCTACCTGTCGGGGTCCGAGCAAGCACACCACAGGAGTGTCTGCCAAAGCGGCATTCAATACCGGTTCGATATAGCGTGGATACAAGCGCATAAAATTCTGATAACCCGACTAATTGCTGGTTATATTATCGACTAATTGCGGAATTGTCCAGTGACTAGTTGTAGGATAGAATGGTAAGTAATTATTGGTTTAATGTAATTGGCTGGGCCCCAAAATAAGAGGGAAGCCATTCCGGAGCTGATTAAATTTGTAAAGTGCAATCGAAGGCAGGGGTAGTGCCCCATAGTAAACAATGAAGTATGTTTGAACTGGCACGATACGGAGAAAACCATATGTTGAAGCACAATAACTGGCGAATTTATCTTGTAATCAGTCTCACTCTTTTGCTCACAGCCTGTAGCGGTCAGCGCGTCTTGATGCCAACGCCCAATGTTTTTGTCGATTCTGACAATGACATATATACAGGCCTTCCTGAGGAACTGAAAAGCACGGAGGTTCCGCTGTTCTACATCACCGACCGGGA
>CAYOGN010000003.1:0-3498 GCA_964403545.1 uncultured Gammaproteobacteria bacterium | reverse complement strand
TGGCAAATACCTGCAATCGCCGATCGGCCATTTGACTGAGTAGCCCGGTCAGTCGAAGATGCATATCGGTGCGACTGGTGGCAAATTCAAGCGCAGTTTCCTTGTCGATCTTCTTTTCCTGTACCAGGTGTAACAGGTGGGAGTCAAAACTCAATACCCCTTTGGTGATTTGCTCACCCTGCAATAGTCCAGCAATTTCGCTAATCATGGCAGCATCCAGTATCAGTTCCCGTATACGCGCGGATATCATCATGTATTCGCATGCCAGTACCCTCCCCGTTCCTCCCTTGGCCGGAATCAGTCGCTGGGCAACAACCGCGCGCAGATTTTGTGACATCTTAACCCGAATCGTATGTTGTTTTTCCGAAGGGAAAGTTGACACAATGCGCGTGATCGTATCTGGGGCAGTAGGTGCATGGGTGGTAGCAAATACCAGGTGGCCAGTTTCGGCAGCAATCAGGGCATTTTCGATGGTGACGGTATCGCGTAGATCAGAGATCATGATAACGTCCGGGTCCTGGCGCATCGCACCGATCACCGCTTTACTGAAGCTCACCGCGTCGATTCCGATATCTCTTTGAGAAATCAATGATTTACGGCTATTGAAGATAAATTCTACTGGATCTTCAATGGTCAGTATGTGTTTTTGATACTTTTTATTGATATCGTCAATAATTGCCGCCAGCGTGGTCGATTTTCCGTTACTGGTGGCACCGGAAATCAGCACCAGGCCACGAGGAATATCGGATAATTTTTTCACCAGGGGTGGCAGACCAAGTTCATCAATATTCGGAACTGAGGAGCCGATAATACGATTTGCCATCGCCAGTTTGCCGCGCTCCTTAAAGATATTTATTCTGAGTACACCAAGATCATCGTATTCGAGGGAAGTATCAACCTGCAAATTACGCCGCAATTCTTTCTTTTGATCATCTCGCAGCAGCTCATCTACTGTTCTTTCGAGCAATTCCTTTGAAACAACTGGCTCTGACGTGAGCGGAAACAATTGCCCATCTACTCTCAGGACAGGTCTTTGGTCACAATGAATATGGATATCCGACGCATTCAGTTTCAGTGCGATTTCAAAGGTTTTTCTAATCGGATTGGTCATCGACAGGATCAAGCTGAATAATGGACTGGCATCTGGTTTTTGTTGTCTGCTTTTGTGATTTCTAATCGCGTTGAAGCCGTGCAATACGCCCTGATCCCATCTTTTGCCATCGAGTTTACCCTATAGCGAAATAGCTTGTCAGTTTTCCTGGTCGCCATTTGCCAGCGCCGGAAGGTTGAATTTTCCACCTTCGGTATCATTTAGTAAGCCATAGAATGACCTGTTAGCGTTATACTACGGGTCTTGTAAGCCAATTTAACAACTACGAGGAATCGAAATAATGGCAAGAATTGACAACGCTGTGGCCCGACAGGGCGCTCGCAGCATTGAAATGAACAAGGTGTTGAAAAACACCTATACGCTTCTCGCAATGACCCTTTTATTCAGTGGTGCCACCGCTGGTATGGCCATGGTCATGAACTTTCCAAGGTTGGGCATCATAGGTACTCTTGTAGGTTATTTTGGCCTGTTATTCCTGACCAACAAATTTCGTAACTCCTCTCTGGGCCTGGTCTTTGTGTTTCTGTTTACCGGATTCCTTGGACTGACCCTGGGACCGATTATTGAAATGTACCTGACCCAGGTGAACAATGGTGGACAGATGGTCATGATGGCCCTGGGCGGCACTGGCGTTATCTTTGTTGGTCTGTCGGCTTATGTGGTGATTACCCGTAAGGACTTCAGCTTCATTGGTGGCATGTTGTTCGTTGGTATCCTGGTTGCATTTGTTGCCGGACTGGCGGCAATCCTGTTTTCCATCCCGGCAATGTCACTGGCGGTTTCGGCCATGTTTGTTTTGCTGATGTCAGGGCTGATTCTTTACCAGACCAGCGCCATCATCCATGGCGGTGAAACCAATTACATTATGGCGACGGTCACGCTGTATATGACGATCTATAATCTATTCGCCAGTTTGTTACATTTGCTGGGTATTTTTGGTGATGACTGACGGCTATACTGGCGACTGAAAGCCAGTTGCAGGCATAAACTGAAAGCCCCACTTGACGGGGCTTTTTATTGGTGCGCCAGGCATGGCGCGTAGCGCCTTGACGGCGTTATCCCGGTCAAGCCGACCTATTTTTTAGTGGTGTAGGCCAGTAAATTAAACATTCCTGTGTCGGTAAACTTTATCTTGTGTCGGGTCTGGGTTGGCCTGGCGTAAATCATGGTTGCAAAATCCTTCCTTTGCACCACTTCATTGTTGGATAAGACAATTAATCCTTGCCTGGTATGTATGGGACTGGTGTGGATAATGGCATAACGTGCGCCAGACCCGCCATCCAGGGTAAGAATAAATCTGATCAGGCGTGGGCCAAAAAGTGGCTTTCTGTAATCGATGGGTTCGTCATCATGGGTTGTGACGATGTCCAGCTTTGAATCGAGCAAGGTCACCACAGGAAACATAGCTTCCGGGATCAGGTTGAGTCCAGGGTAATTGACCACGCTATCCAGTTGCAGCAGATACTCACCTTCAACCTCAGGTAGTTCAATAACCTTTGCAAAGCTCTTGCCACTTTCAAATTCAATCACTGCATCATCCTTGTCTACTACCATCGTGACGTATTTATTCACCGGCAGAGGGTGCAATTCGAGGCCGAGGATAAAGTCACAACATGGACGTTGTTCAAGACTCCGTTCTGGCTTGTTCGGCGACGTGATCATCGATTGATCAAATCGAATGCAGCCTGAAATCAGCACCACCAGCGTGGTCAGGATAATGGCGTTAAGCCGACGATAAGAGTTCTGAAAATTGCAGCAGGACATACCGACAGTCTAACTTTTTTCGCCAATATAGCAAGAGCAGTGCGGTTACGCTTTATTCCGGCTTCAGTTAAAATCCTGTGCCTATATTAAAAGGGCACTAACATGAAAGCCATGATTCTTGCTGCCGGCAAAGGCACAAGAGTACAACCACTGACCTACGAGTTACCCAAGCCAATGATTCCCGTGCTTGGCAAACCGGTGATGGAGTACTTGATAGAGCAACTGGCAGCAAATGGGTTTGATGACATCATGGTCAATGTCAGTCATCTCCCGGAACTCATAGAAACTTATTTCGGCGATGGTCGGCGTTGGGGCGTGAATATCGGTTATTCGTTTGAAGGCCATATTGATAATGGTGAATTAATAGGGGAACCAATGGGGTCTGCTGGCGGGATCAAACGAATTCAGGAGTTTGGTGGATTTTTCGATGATACATTTCTGGTGGTGTGTGGTGATGCGATAATTGATCTGGATCTGACCGCCGCGCTGCGTAAACATTGGCAGAGCGGGGCCCGAGCCAGCATTGTGGTGAAACGGGTCGCTCCCGAAATGGTTTCCAACTATGGTGTGGTGGTTTGTGATGAATTCGCATCGGTAACCTCGTTTCAGGAGAAAACTACCAT
>CAYOGN010000002.1:0-12765 GCA_964403545.1 uncultured Gammaproteobacteria bacterium | reverse complement strand
TGTTAGCGCTATTGTGTGCCTGGGCAGGAATGGTCTGGTTACGGTTTGAGGAACCCGGAGGCACTTACATGGTTCTGATTGCGATCGTGGTGGTATGGGCCGCCGATACTTTTGCATATTTTACCGGGAAGCTGTTTGGACATCATAAACTGATGCCGTCGATCAGCCCGGGTAAAACCATTGAAGGAGTTGTGGGCGGAATGGATGGAGCGATTATTATTGCCTGGATTGGTGCACGTACCTTGCTGAATCTGGGCCAAAGTCAGACGGTTGCATGGTTGTCTGCGGCTGCGGCTGCGGCCGCTATCAGCGTAGTAGGTGATCTGTATGTGAGTCGTCTCAAGCGTCAGGCCGGGGTCAAGGACAGTGGGAAGTTGCTGCCTGGTCATGGCGGCATTCTGGATCGTATCGATGGTCTGATCGCGGCAATGCCGGTATTTGCCAGCGTCTGGTGGATAATGACGTGAACAGTGGCGTCGTGATTCTTGGTTCCACCGGCTCCGTGGGAGCCAGTACCCTTGATGTAATTCGGCTACACCCAGAGCGATTTCAGGTTTCCGCTCTGGCAGCCAATAATAACGCTGCGTTGATGCTTGACCAATGTATTGAGTTTCGGCCACAAAGGGTTGTGATGGTGGATTCGGGAGCTGCAATCCGTCTTCGCACGGATTTAGCGTCGAATGGTCTTGATATTGAAGTTTTGACAGGGGCACAAAACCTCGAGCAACTGGTATCAGATAGTGCCGATTCAGTGGTGTGCGCCATTGTCGGCGCGGTGGGCCTTGCTTCAACACTGGCCGCGGTTCGCACCGGAAGCAGGGTATTAATTGCCAATAAGGAGCCGCTGGTGATGCTGGGCCACTACATTATGGATCTGGCACGGCAAAATGGATCCCTGATCTTACCGCTGGACAGTGAGCACAACGCAATTTTTCAATGCCTGCCCGCCAGCTGTCAACAACGACTGGGTATGGAAGGGTGGCGACAACAAATGGGTGTGCGCCGGTTGTTACTGACTGGTTCGGGTGGCCCGTTCCGAACCCTGGATCCGGCCGAGTTTGAAAACATTACGCCGAAACAGGCCTGCGCCCATCCAAATTGGCAGATGGGACCAAAGATTTCGGTAGACTCCGCTACCATGATGAATAAAGGTCTCGAACTAATCGAGGCCTGTGCGTTATTTGCCATGGACGAACGGGATATAGATATTGTTGTCCATCCTCAGAGTGTCGTCCATTCCATGGTAGAGTACATTGATGGTTCAGTGCTGTCGCAAATGGCAAATCCTGACATGAAGGTACCCATTGCCAATGCCCTTGGTTGGCCGGATCGCATCGAATCCGGGGCGAGATCAGTTGATTTTTTCGAATGTGCGAGATTTGATTTTATGCCGCCGGATCATGAACGGTTTCCGGCCCTTGCGCTGGCTCGCGAAGTAGCACGCACCGGTGGTACTGCGCCTGCCGTGCTGAATGCCGCTAACGAAGTTGCAGTAGACGCCTTTCTCGGTCGAACGATACCCTTTAACAGAATTACTGACGTGGTCAAACAAACCCTGGAAAAAGTCCCCTCTACCGATATTGTCGACCTCGAATCGGCCCTTGCCAGCGACCGGATGGCGCGCCGGGTTTGTCGTCAGATCTTGCAACAGGGGCAAAAAATTGCGTAACTTCTCAATAGCTCTGAGCACTAGAACTCTGCGCACTAACCGATGAAGAAACGGTGGTTGTTTGGAGTGACTAGCGTCATGGACGAGCGCGGGATGGGCCAGGGATGGCCCTCGGAATGGAAAACAGCTGCGGTTTCTTCACCGGCGGCATCCCTGCAAAAAGATTTGGCCAGTACAAAGTGCTTCGTGAACCATTGTTCTCTCTCGTTGATAGAACACGACGATTAAAACCGAAATTCTTGAAATAGTATATTAGTTGATGAGTGGATTTGGATATAGCCTGCTGGGGTTTTTGCTTGCCATTGCCATTTTGGTAGCGGTTCATGAATTTGGCCATTTCTGGGTGGCGCGAAAGCTGGGGGTGAAAGTGCTCCGGTTCTCAATCGGATTTGGTAAATCCATCCTTAGTTGGCGCCGTCGTGAAGATTCTACTGAGTATATTATCGGCATGATTCCGCTTGGCGGCTATGTCAAGATGCTGGATGAGCGAGAGGGAGAAGTAGAGGAGGGTGAGCGTCATATGGCGTTCAATAATAAATCGTTGGCGATTCGGAGTGCGGTTGTATTTGCCGGCCCGGCATTTAATTTTTTATTTGCAATTTTGGCAATTTGGATCGTATTTCTCATTGGTAGTCCTGATATCAGTCCGGTGGTAGGAGATGTGGTGGAGAATTCGGTGGCACAGAATGCGGGATTTCGTGCCGGAGATACCCTGCTTAGTGTGGATGATCGGGAAATTCAGACCTGGAGTGAGCAACAGTTTTATATGCTGCACCAGGCAATGAAAGGCGGGTCATTGGTGTTTATGGTTGCCGGTGCTGATGGTGGTGAGCGTACAATTGAACTCGAATTCTCCGCCATTGATCAGAGTAAAATTAGTAGCCAGCCAATCACTTCGCAGATCGGCCTATACCCTCCACCCCCATTAGCTGAAGTCAGCAAACTGGTGGAAAACTCACCCGCAGCGGCAGCAGGTTTGCAACCGGGAGATCTGATTACAGCAATCAACCGTAAATCGGTTGGCAACTGGTTTGAAATGGCGGAAATGGTTTCTACCTACCCGTCCCAGGAAATTGTGCTGACCATCAAACGTAATGGCATAGAGTTGGAGCAACCAATTACCACCGACAAAGTGGTAGTGGATGACAAGGAATATGGGCGAATTGGCCTGTATCGACCTCCTCACGAAAATACCTTGCTTCGCTATGGGCCGATAAAGGCATTGAGCGCATCTTTAGACTATAACTGGCGCATGACGGTCATTACATTTCGTTCTCTGGGGCGGATGCTTACCGCAAAAATGTCTACAGACAACTTGTCAGGACCCATAACCATTGCCCGTATTGCCGGTGACACTGTTGAATCCGGATTTATTGAATTTATGAAGTTCCTGGCGATTATCAGTATCAGCCTTGGATTGCTCAACTTACTGCCAATCCCGGTACTGGATGGGGGCCATCTGATGTACTTTCTGTTTGAAGCGATAACCGGAAAGGAACCCACAGAAACAGTAATGCTGCGCGGCCAGCAAATTGGTATATTTATGTTGGTACTGTTGATGAGTGTTGCTTTCTATAATGATATTATGCGCTTGCTTGGTGTTATTTGATCGCTGGTCACTATAACAGTATGGCCTCGGTCGCACGTTGGGTGATATCCTCACGGGGTTTGAAGTGTATGATGCCGGAAATTCAATCTTTGCTAATAACTATTGTAAAAAAACTATGAATAAATCTGCCCTGATCCTGCTGGCGTTACTATTCTGTTTCCCGGCATATGCTGTTACCCCGTTTGTTATCTCGGATATCAGGGTAGAGGGTCTTGAACGTCTTGATCCTGGTACGATATTTAACTATCTGCCGCTAAAAGTGGGAGATGACATGAACGATGAAGAAGCCAGTATTGGTATAAAAGCGTTATTCGATACCGGTTTTTTCCGTAATGTCGAACTGGGAAAAGATGGTACGGTATTGGTTGTGACGGTAGTTGAGCGGCCATCAATTGCCAGTATTGAAATTAATGGTAACAAGGAACTGCCCACAGAAGGCCTTGAGCAGGGGCTGCAACAGGCTGAACTGGTGGAGGGGAGAATTTTTAATCGCGCCAGTCTGGAAGCGGTAGAGCGTGAAATTCAGCAGGCCTATCTTTCCATGGGCCGTTATTCAACCAAAATAGACACCAATGTCGAAGATCTGGAGCGCAATCGGGTAGCAATTACGATAGATATCAAGGAAGGCCGGGTTGCAAAAATAAAGAAAATTAACATTGTTGGTGCAAAACAGATTCCGGTTGGCAAAATCAAGGATGAAATGGATTTGATTGAACGCAAGGGTATGCGGATTTTCACCAAGCGAAATCAATATTCCAGGCAAAAGCTTGAGGCAGATGTGGAGCGTATTCGCTCTTACTATTTAAATCGTGGATTCCATGATTTCAATATATTATCGACTAACGTTGATATTAGTCCTAACAAGCAGAGTATTTTTATCAGTATCGCCATTGAAGAGGGTGAAAGGTACGTATTTGGAGATACCGTAATCGAGGTTGCAACAGACATTGAAGGTCTGGAAGACCTCATTATTATTGAACCGGGTACCGCTTTTTCCCGCAAGGATGTGAATCAGACCCGGGCGGCCATTGCGGATAAATTTTCTGATTCGGGATATGCTTTTGTGGAAGTGCGTCCTGTGTTCGAGACCGATACCGAAAATAAGATCGTATCGACTGTATTTACCATTGACCCAAAACAAAGGGTTTATGTTCGACAAATAAACATCAGTGGTAATTCTTATACCCGGGATGAAGTTATTCGCCGGGAGATGCGGCAGTTTGAAGGCTCCTGGTATTCCTCCAGGGCGGTTCGTCGCTCCAGAGAAAGGCTGAACCGGCTTGGGTTTTTTGAAGGTGTCACTATCGAGACACCCAGCGTTCCCGGAACAACTGACCAGGTAGATCTTAACGTAGTAGTTATTGAGCGGGAAACGGGAAGTATCCAGCTGTCAGCAGGTTATTCTGATGCCGATGGTGCCATAATAGGAGTGAATTATCAGCAGAGAAACGTACTGGGTACCGGTCGGGAGTTCAGTATTGATCTCAACACATCTGATGCCGCAGAAGTAGCGGCGGTTCGTTATGTTAATCCCTATCACACCGAAGACGGAATCAGCAGGGGCTTTACTATCAGTCAGCGAAATGTAGATTCTGCCAATGTTAATACTGCGGAATACATTCTCGATACCACCGCAGCCGGGGTAGATTACAAAATTCCAATCGCCGAAACCAATTCTCTCAATGTGGGGTTTCGCTATGAACGTCTGAAACTCGAATCAACCCCGGAAACACCACCTGAGTTTTTACCTGTTATTGAGCAAAACCCGGACTCTGATGACTGGGTGCTGACACTGGGTGTGTCCAAGGATACGCGTGATGATTTCTTTTTTCCCACCGCAGGCGGCGTTGCTTCCCTGAGTTCCGAACTGACGGTGCCGGGCAGCGATTTCGAATACTACAAGATTAATCTACAGGGTGCTTATTATCTCCCGCTGCCAGGGAACCTGACCTTCAAATCCGGTGGTGGAATTGGATATGGTGATGGATATGGAAACACCGTTGAACTGCCATTTTTCAAAAATTACTTTGCGGGTGGATCGAAATCTGTGCGTGCTTATGATGGCCGTTCTCTTGGCCCCCGGGATTCTGGTCTGACACCGGAACCGACAGGTGGTGATCGAAGGTTGCTGCTCAATGCCGAGCTATTGTTACCATCCTTTGGTGCCACCAGCAGTAAGGATAAAAGGCTGGGTTTATTTTTTGACGGCGGGCAGGTATATGGACCCGCGGAGAATTTTGATTTTGGCCGACTCCGTTACTCTGCCGGTGTAGTGTTTAACTGGTTTTCACCCCTGGGGCCATTTGCCCTGAGCTACGGTGAGCCATTAAATGAAGAGGAGGGGGATAGAATTGAAAACTTCCAGATCTCTTTCGGTACCGTGTTCCGGTAGTTAAAGAGGCTGGTAAGTGTGAGTTGAATAGAAATCCAGAGGTGATCAAAATTATGCAAAAGAGTGTATTCAAGGGGTTGGTAAAAAAATCCCTGATGTCAGGAATGATATCAATGTTAATTTCAACTGCGGCAATTGCCGAGAAAATCGGTTATGTGGATGCTCGTCGACTCATCGACGAATCGCCTCAGGGGCGATCACAACTATCTGCACTGGAAAATGAATTCAAGTTGCGTAGTGGTGAACTACAGGGGAAATTCGATGTGTATAAGGCGCGTGAAGCAGAGTTTCAGAAAAACGCAGTTTTGATGTCAGAAGATGAAGTTCAACAGAAAACTGCTGAACTCAGAGAATTGCAGCGTGAATTGAAGCGAATCCAGCGCGATTATAATGAAGAATACAGCGCGCGACGAAACGAGAGCCTGACAGGATTACAGAATATTATCTCGGAGGCTGTGGTTTTTCTTGCCGAACGCGACAAGTATGATTTGATCGTACAGCAGGCGGTCTATGCCAGTGATCAAATCAATCTGACCGAGATGGTTCTGGAAGAGTTAATCAAACGGGCAAATCAATAATCTTATCCTGGACTCCTGTCCTGGTTGGCCGTTGAGCAGCCATTGCCACAGTCCGGTTGCGCTGGAGACTATTGCCGCTCTGTGTGATGGCGAACTGGTGGGTAGCCCCCTGGCAACGGTTGTCAGAGTGGCCGGAGTCGACAATGCAACACCTGACAGCCTGATTTTCATTACCGATGCGTTTGCGGCAGCCCTTGGCCGAAGTAAAGAAAAAATTCCTGATGAGCCTGGCGTGGTACTGATTTCTCCGGATCATCGTGATTTGTTTGCCGGAAACCGAATCCTGGTTGCTGATCCTTATCTTGCCTATGCTCAGGTCAGTGGCCTGTTTGCAGCCACAAGGCAGGCTTTACCTGGCAGTATTCATTCAACTGCGATCATTGATCCATCTGCAGTGCTGGGTAAAAATGTGAGCGTTGGAGCGCATTCTGTGGTTGGTGCGAATAGTGTTATCGGTAATGAGGTGACAATTGGTGCCCAGGTGGTCATTGAAAACGATTGCAGGATCGGGAATCATACAAAAATTGAGTCCATGGTGATGTTGGGTGCAAACAGCCAACTTGGATTGCGTTGTGGAATCTCGTCGGGTGCTGTAATAGGAGCCAGTGGCTTCGGCTATGCGCCGAGTGCGACCGGATGGATAAAAATCCACCAACTGGGCGGTGTGGTCATTGGTAATGATGTTGATATTGGTGCCAATACTACCATTGATCGTGGGACCATCGATAACACTGTTATAGGAGACCGGGTAAAACTCGACAACCTGATTCAAATAGCGCACAACGTCCGGATTGGCGATGATACAATCATGGCGGCTTGTGTTGGTATTGCGGGTAGTACCGTGATTGGTGATCGGTGTCAGATTGGTGGCAGATCCAATATTAATGGCCATATCAAAATCGTAGATGATGTTATTGTGACCGCCTGCACTTTTATAACCCGGTCCATTAACGATGCAGGTACTTATTCTTCAGGGTTCCCGGCTCGTCCGACGAAGCAGTGGAGGAAGACGGTTGCACATTTCAACAGGCTGGAAAAAATAGTTGAAAAATTGAACAAAATTGGAAACAAATAATGGCTGATGCTGAGATTCTTGATATTCACAAAATTATGGAAATCCTGCCCCATCGCTACCCATTCCTGCTGGTAGACCGGGTGCTTGAATATCGTCTGGGCGAATCCCTTAAAGCAATCAAGAATGTCACCGTTAATGAACCGTTTTTTCAGGGTCACTTTCCTGTTCGTCCGGTATTTCCAGGGGTTCTTATTCTGGAAGCGATGGCGCAGGCTTCGGCTATACTGGTTAGCAAGAGTATCGATGAACACCCCGATGGAAATATCATTTTCCTGTTTGCAGGAGTCGACAAAGCTCGTTTCAAACGGCCAGTGGAACCGGGCGATCAGATGATGCTGGATGTTACCCAGACCCACTATAAAAGCAAGATATGGAAGTACTCTGCCGAAGCGTCAGTAGATGGAAAACGGGTCGCCGTTGCCGAAGTTATATTTACCTATCGCACTTACTAACCGTTTTGGATTTACCAAATTGATCCCGCCGCTTGGGGCAGGTCGGCCTTTGTGGTATCGAATAATGGTGATAATTTGGTGAGTTATCTAGTCGCTGGCGTGGATGAGGCAGGCCGGGGGCCGCTGGCAGGTCCGGTTACTGCCGCCGCGGTGATACTTGATCCTCAAAGACCCATTGCCGGATTGGATGATTCCAAGAAATTGTCGATAAAAAAGCGCCAACGACTCGAAGCAGAGATTAAACAGTGTGCACTTTACTGGTCAGTGGCCACCGCATCCGTTGAAGAAATCGATCAGATCAATATCCTTCAGGCCAGCATGTTAGCCATGCGCCGTGCCGTGAAGGGTTTGGGAGTGCAGCCACATTTTGCCCTGGTGGACGGTAATCACCTGCCTGGACTGGCGTGCGCAGCCCGTGCTGTGGTGAGGGGAGACAGTCTCCATGGAGAAATATCGGCTGCCTCGATACTGGCCAAGGAAAGTCGGGACAGGTTGATGCAGCAGCTGGCTCTGGACTTTCCGGTATATGGATTTGAACGCCATAAGGGCTATCCGACAAAGCATCATATCGAGGCGCTGTCTCTGTATGGTGCCAGTGTCCATCATCGACGTAGTTTTGCACCGATCCGCAGACTGTTTGAAGTATGACCCCGGCCTTCGTCCATCTGAATGTCCATTCAGAGTATTCCCTTGCGGACGGGATTGTACGAATACATTGTTTAGTCGAAAAAGCCACGGAATTCACTCAACCCGCTGTGGCAATTACGGATCTTTCCAATCTGTATGCGACGGTCAAGTTTTACAAGGCTTGTCTGGAACAGGGGATAAAGCCGCTAATCGGTGCTGATGTCTGGATCGAAAGCCCTTTCTCTGCTGCCGGTGAGGATCGTATTGGTCCTGATCGATCGAAACTCTATTGCCTCAATGAACAGGGCTATCGTAACCTGTGTACATTGCTGACCCGGGCTTATTTGCGAGGCCAGAAAAATAACCGGGTAATTGTCTCATGGAAGGATTTTGCCGAGTTGAATGGTGGGCTAATCGTTTTACTGGATGACCAGGAAGGGCCGGTAGCCAATGCCTTGAATCTCGCCAATGAATGGTCACAGGAATTAGTAGAAAGATACCTTAAACTGGTTTCAGGGCGACTCTATCTTGAGATCAGCAGAGTCGGGAGGGCGGAGGAAGAAGGCTATATTCAGCATGTGGCGAAGATGGCGCTAGAGAATCAGCTTGGGTTGGTCGCCACCAATCGCGTGGTCTTTCTGGTTGCCGGGGAATTTGAAGCCCATGAAATTCGGGTGTGTATTAACGATGGCCGGGTACTGGATGACAATCGCCGCCCGCGCCGATTTACCGACCAACAATATTTACGTAGTAGCGAAGAAATGGTTCAGTTGTTTGGGGACTATCCGGAAGCTATTGAAAACACAATAGAAATTGCTACCCGGTGTAATTTATTTCTGGGCTTCGGTGAAAATTATCTACCTGAATTTCCGACCGTGGATAATAAGCCGGTGGCTGAAGTGTTGCGTGAACTGACTGAAGCTGGTCTTGCTGACAGACTTGGCATTGAACGACTAATATCTGTTGGCGGAGAGAACATTGCGGGACAGGAATATCTGGATCGAATGGAGTTTGAGTTAAAGGTAATTGATCAAATGGGGTACCCGGGATACTTTCTGATTGTTGCAGATTTTATTCGCTGGTCGAAGGAAAATGGTGTTCCCGTAGGCCCCGGGCGGGGTTCCGGAGCGGGTTCCCTGGTGGCATGGGCAACCGGAATAACCGAGCTGGATCCGTTAGCCTACGGCCTGTTGTTTGAGCGCTTTCTGAATCCTGACAGGGTTTCACTGCCTGATTTTGATATTGACTTTTGTGTCAACGGGCGAGACCGCGTAATAGAGTATGTAGCGGAGCGTTACGGACGTGATCAGGTGGCACAAATTATCACTTTTGGCACTATGGCCGCCAAAGCAGTGGTGCGCGATGTCGGACGAGTCATGAGCCTGCCCTATGGGTTTGTCGATCAGGTGGCAAAACTGATTCCTTTCGAAGTCGGTATGACCCTGAAGAAAGCATTTGAGCAGGAAGAAGGGTTGCGAAATCGCTATCAAGAAGAGCCGGAAATACAGGAACTCATCGACATGGCGCTTCAGCTTGAAGGCATTGCCCGCAATGTTGGCAAACATGCGGGGGGGGTGGTGATCGCGCCCAGACCGTTAATAGAATTTACCCCACTGTACGCGGATACTCATCTCAGTCAGCCTATTACCCAGTTCGATAAAGATGATCTGGAAACGATCGGCCTGGTGAAATTTGATTTTCTTGGTTTGCGCACATTAACCATTATCGATGGCGCCCTGAGAATAATCAACGAGGAAAGACGTGCAACAGGACAAGCAGATCTGGTGCTGGATGATACGTTGCCGCTCGATGATGAACGTACGTTTAAACTGATTCAGGCCGGTAACACCACCGCTATATTTCAACTGGAATCACGCGGCATGAAGGAGTTGATATTTCGTCTTCGGCCTGACAAATTTGAAGAACTGATTGCCCTGGTTGCTCTGTTTCGTCCGGGTCCATTGCAGTCAGGGATGGTGGATGATTTCATTAACCGTAAGCACGGTCGCGAGCGGATAGCTTCACTCCATCGGGATATTGAGCAGATATTGCTGCCCACCTATGGGGTGATTCTCTACCAGGAGCAGGTCATGCAAATTGCGCAAACGCTGGCCGGATTTACCCTTGGAGAAGCGGATCTGTTACGCCGTGCCATGGGTAAGAAAAAATTAAAAGAAATGGCCGAACAAAGAACAATGTTTGCCAAAGGTGCTGCGGCTCGTGGTGTTGACCGTGATGTGGCCGAACATATTTTTGATTTGATGGAGAAGTTTGCAGGATATGGGTTCAATAAATCCCATTCTGCAGCATATGCTCTGGTTTCTTATCACACCGCCTGGCTCAAGACACACTATCCTGCTGCGTTTATGGCAGCAACCATGTCTGCGGATATCGATAATACAGATAAAGTTGTGATGTTGAGAGCAGATGCACTGGATCTGGGGCTCGAGGTATTGCCCCCGGATATCAATGTCGGCAACTACGGCTTTACACCTATTGATGACCGTCGCGTGTTGTATGGGGTCGGTGCACTCAAAGGGGTTGGCAGGGGTGTGATTGAGAATATTGTTGAGCAAAGAGTTCTTCACGGAGATTATCAGGATCTGTTCGATTTCTGTCGTCGGGTGGACGGAAAAAAGGTCAGTAAGCGAGTACTCGAAGCACTTATCAAGAGCGGAGCGATGGATAAGCTCAGTCCCAACCGTGCGTCAATGATGGCCAACGTGAGCAATGCCATTCGTGCGGCGGGTCAGCAACAACAGGATCATGAAGCCGGGCAGTCAGATATGTTTGGCGCAGTCAAGATTACCGTTACCATGGGGTCCGAACGCGAAGTCCCGGAATGGACGGAAGAGGAGCGGCTGGCAGGTGAACGTGACACTCTTGGGCTGTATCTGACCGGACATCCCTACCATCGGTATGCCAGTGAGTTTGCCGAGATAATTGATGCCAATATCCATAACATGGTTCTCAATACACCAAAAAATGGCGTGTTTGCGGGACTTGTAATGGCAATGCGTATCATTAACACACGGCGTGGCAAAATGGCAGTTGCTACCCTCGATAATGGATCGGAACGAATTGAAGTAAGCTTGTATTCAAACATATATAGTGAAAACGCAGATATTCTGCAAAAGGACAATATCCTGATTGTCCAGGGAGAGTTGAGTGCGGATGAATATACCGGTAAAGCGCAAATGCGCACGGAGCGTATCTTTTCCATTCAACAGTTGCGAGAGCAATATTTACAGCATATTGAACTAAATTTGCTGGAGGATGATCTGGATAGTCAGAAAATAGGATTGCTACACCAGTTACTTGACGAGTATCGCGGTGGAGGAATCGGTGTCAGTATTCACTATCAACGGATAAGAGGCGAACATGGCGTTATCCGTCTGGGGCAGAATTGGTTGCTCGCTGCCCGACAGCCCTTGTTTGAAGCGCTTGGTGAAATGTTTGGAACAGAGAAGCTGCAGTATCATTACGATGTTACCGCTATACGCAGTGCACCTCTTCGGGAAAAACGACCACGCCGGCAGTATGGCTAGTGTGTTGGACCCACTAGTGCTCGGTCAAGGTGATAATGCAGGTTCAGTCCCGTTCAGAATCAACACTTTCCATCAATGCATCGGTATAGCGTCTTCCGGATACGGTTTTTTCGTTGATAAGCTGATCCAGTTCGTCGATGACAGTTTGTTCCAGTGTTAAATCACCAGCCCCTGCGTTTTCCAGCATGTGGTCGATGTTTCCGGTTCCGGGGATCGGGATGATATTGTCACCTTGCGCCAGGAGCCACGCCAAAGCGAGCTGTGCCAACGTGCAATCTTGCTGGTTGGCGATTTCCCCATAAGGCTTTAGAAGTTTTTCATTAGCAGCGAAATTTTCCGGATCAAAGCGCGGTCGTGCGGCGCCGAACCGAATATCATCTTCCAGCATATCGGAATTGTCGTGGCATTTTCCGGTCAAAAACTGCCGTCCCAAAGGTGAGAAAGGGACGAACGCTATTCCAAGCTCGATGCAGGTTTTCAGAATCCTGCGTTCCGGAGTACGAGACCAGAGTGAATACTCTGATTGCACTGCGGTTATGGGATAAGTTGCATGGGCTCTTTGTAAACTGTCGGCGCAGATTTCGGAGACCCCAATGGCTTGTATTTTGCCTTGTTCAACCATTCGGGATAATGCGCCTATACTTTCCTCTACTGGTACGCGTTTATCAATCCGGTGTAAATAATAAAGATCAATGACGTCGGTATTCAACCGCTTCAGGCTGTCCTCGCAGGTCTGGATCAGTACTTCAGGCCGCCCGTTTATTTCGGTTTTACCTTCATCATTACGAAAAATACCGCATTTACTTGCCAGTGTA
>CAYOGN010000001.1:0-10101 GCA_964403545.1 uncultured Gammaproteobacteria bacterium | reverse complement strand
ATGCACAACGGGCACCTGGGTTGCGCCCTGAATCAAAGATGCTTGCTCTCCTGCCCAGATGCACTGGGTAGCGAGTGAAGGCGGTATTTCGGTCATTTCTAGTCCTGTTGATAAAATTCGGGCAACGGAGTGTACTCGAATCAATAGATATTTCAATGACCGGGGCAAATCAACGCTGGTAAATGGTAGATTTGAATAGCGACATCCATTCATCAAAGTGAACGGTGGCATCTGCGCTCTGCTTACCCGGTCCCTGTGATCGCCATGTTATTATTCGTACGGACATCTGTCGAGGACAGGTTCGTGCTACTGGACAATAAGTAACCCCGGTATCTTGCTGCAGCGTCTTAACAAGGCAAATTATTCGATTTTTAAAACATCACAAAATAGAGGATAATCAGGTCATCTCCCGAGAAGTTCTCCCGGCGAACTGGTTCCTGCCATCTGAAATTTATGTCTGTTCTTTCCCTCCAACGCCAACTTCTGACCGCACTTTTTCTGCTCCTGGGAATCAGTGCCTGCAGCACGGTCAGCGGGCCTACTGTTTCCGATTTTTCGCTCTCCGATGAACCACTGATTGGCAAGTTTGTCTGGCATGACCTGATTACAGATGATACAGATGCTACCCAACGATTTTATTCAGCTGTTTTAGGCTGGACCTTTGAGCAGACCACCCGCCCGAATGGAGGTCCTTATACCCTTGCAAAACTGAACGGGCACTATATCGGCGGCATTATTCAACTGGACGATCCGGCAGGTGAAACGGATTATTCACGCTGGCTGGGATACCTGTCTGTCAGTGATGTGGATAAAGCCGTGGCAATCACCCGCAGCGCAGGTGGAACAGTGGTGGTTGATGTAGAGGATATAATCAATATCGGCAAGGTAGCGGCGATAAAAGATCCTCAGGGTGCGGTGCTCGGTTTGATAAGGAGCATACACGGAGATCCTGATGACTCCATGCCCGATGCCGTGGGTCGGATAGTCTGGAACGAACTATTGACTTCAGATGATGCACAAGCGGCGAATTTTTATCAGGCACTGGCCGGATACGAAGTGCATTCGCTGGATCGTCGCGACGGAAAATATACCATGCTGAAAACTGCAGGTATCGAACGGGCAGGCATCCTGCAAAATCCATTTGGCGACACACTGCCCGCATGGCTGACTTACTTTGCGGTTAACGATCCGGCTGGCGCGGCAGCAAAAGCGGAATCGCTGGGCGGCAAAATTCTACTGGCACCCTCTCCGGATATTCGCGAAGGGTCGCTGGCGTTGGTATCAGACCCCGGTGGCGCAATCCTGGCGTTACAAAAATGGCCGCTGTAAGGTTGGAGGGTAAAAATGCAGAAATTTACGATGATCAATAAACTGTCAAGGCTTGTAGCCGCGTCTTCCCTGTTGCTGGCGTTCCTGATCATTCCAGGCTGTTCCGGAAATGTCGGCGTTGGCGTAAGTGTGGGCGTTCCAATTGGCAAGTATGGCCATATCAGCGTAGGCACAGGCCGTCGATTTTATTGATTCAACAAATCCAGGTGAGTAGATATATTGCAACCATTGATGCAGGCACAGTTGCTGGTCAAGGCCCTGTGTTCCCATACCTGCACTGAATTCCAGGCCCTGGCCAGATCCCAGTCCCAGTCTTTCATGTGGCCAAAGGTAGTTACCTGCTCACAAACTGCCACCGTTCCATCTGAATATATCACCGCATCATCGTAGCCCGCGCGGCAGGGGAAAGCCCTTTTTCCGGTTTTGAGTGTATCCAGCATAATCTTGAGCTTGTCACGCTGATACCCCTGAAAATAATCTGGATGTCTGGCTTCCACCCGATTTAGAAATTGTTGTACGGATTCGATATCATTTTCAAGATAAGATTCCTGTGGCTCATATTCGTCATTGAATATACTCGCCGGCACATCAAAAGTACTGAATGAATTCCCCCTGATCATGGACATCTTGCTCGGCACATTGAGTTTTTCGAGATCATCTATGAGCGTTTCAATGGAATCCAGATTCTCTCTCATCAGGGTAATAGCTGCGGTAAATTTCAGATTTTTGTGTTTCTTTCTGATGTCCACTAACCGCTCAAAACTTTTTATTGCCTTTTCATAGCCCCTGTGCATTTTTCTGATTTCGTCATGGACTTTTTCCGGTCCATCCAGGGATATCTGAATTTTCAGTTTCTTTTTTGGATATTTGGCGACAATATTTTGGCAAATTCTGGCCAGTCTTTCTGGCATTGAACCGTTGGTTAATATGCCGAGATACTGGACAAACTGATTCGCCATCATGTAGTCCAGGATGATCTCGATATCTTTGGTCAGCAAGGCCTCACCACCGGTAATGGTGACATCAATTGGCTGGTTAAACGAGTCGACAATTGCCATGACTTCGGCAGTGCTCATTTCCGGTGTCCTGGTATTAAGATCCGGAATAAAACAGTGAGCGCACGCCATATTGCAGCGGTTGTTAATAAACAACACCAGGCTGGACGGTGTTTTGGCAACCCGGTCTACCCGGAACGGATGCAATGCTGCAAGATTTTCTGCAGACTTCTGAACAAAATATTTATCCATCTCCTGTTGCTCCAGAAAATTGATTCCATGCCTTTTCCTTAGCGTATCTGAGGTTTTCATGACCCTTGCCAATGCAGGAAGATACGCTTTCACCATCGGATCTTCACGCTGACCATCCACCCACAACCTGCCAGCGGGTTCGCCTTCTCTTTTCAGTATCACTTCCAGTGCGCGTTCGGCGCGAAATTTTCTTCGTCCGTCATCATCCCTGGCACGGTAGGATGTGAAATTGTGATGAATGGCTCTGGGCGCCCAGGCGGTAACTACTCGATAGCCCCTGGATTTTATTTCCAGGCACAGGTCACGATCCTCGCACATGTAAAACCAGTAGGGATCAAAGCCTCCCACCTGCTGGAAAATACTTTTTGGTATTGCCAGAAAAGCACTTTCAACATGATCGCAATCGTATAGTGCATTTTTACCTTCATCTATGGATGGGAAACAGGAATACTTGTTACGCTTGTTCGGCCCTGTAATCCGGAGCTGTGTTTCTGTGTCCGAAGGTGGATAATAAATGTATTTTTCGTGCTTGACCGGGCCGCAAGTCTTGCCGGAAATAAAAGCCACATCCTGCCCGGTAGCATCGGCCGGACCACACCCTCCAATTGCGCCAATGTCCGGGTTTTGCAGAATAATTTTAGCCAGTTCATCAATACTGTCAGGCAGCATCTCGGTATCGTCATCAAGGAACAACAGAATATCACCGGTACTTTTGAGAGCAGCAATATTGCGTGAGCAGGATGGCCCCAGGTTAGTCGGATTTTTGATATACAGGTCTACTTGCTGCATTAACCCCGACAGATCATCGGCCCCGGCGTCATCAATGACGATGGTTTCAATCTCATGCCCGCCTTTTTGGGCCTGGATACTACCCAGACAAGCGGCCAGATCGGCGGATCGATTGTAGGTGGGAATGATTATGGAAAATTTCATCTAGTCCAATTGAGAGACAATATTGGTTAGTATTCAAGGAGCTTCAAGCACGGCAACCCTGCTGGGTTAACATCGAGGAACCATCTGTTTCGAGTCTGGATTACGAAGTTGACTGTTTCAGCAATATGGGGCCGAGGGACCAGGCTTTCCATATCTTCCAGGTAAAAAATTTATAAACCATCGTTTTTATTATCCTTACCTGTGGGAGCGCGTATAGAACTGGGGCGCAAAAGAAAAGATATAAAAATATCCTTCAAGGATTTTCAGTCGATCTTTATCACGGTTCAAGCTATAGCCCCATCAGGAACAGTAAATCCGTCGATTCTATCTCATCACTGGAGGCTTCCTGTTGTTCATTTCTGTTTCTATTCTTTGACCCCACTGTATTTCCTGGTCCATTCCACCACCTGAGGAGCGTTCGCCGCAACCGAAGCAAGTAGAGATAAAAAGTGGTGAATACCTTTGATCTCTCCCGTTTTATCCATATACGCCACTTGCAGCATTGACAGGTCAAAGTTATTTGGCCAGCGTTTATCTGCCAAATTTATCGATTTGATTGCCTCAGGTGTCCGCCCTAGCGAGTCCAGGGCAATGGCATAAACATAGGCATGACGTGGTCCTGCATCCTCTTGCTCTACTGCTCGTCGGAAATACTCAAGGGATTCAGACTGGCGACCGTCACGAACCAGAAACAGCCCATAGGCGTGATAGGTGGTTGCGCTATCAGGCGCCACTGCCAGTGCATCCTGCAATAACTGCCCCGCCTCCGAATTTCTCTCTGTTGCGCGATAGAGATCGGACAGATTGATCATTGCCGGGACGAAACTGGATTCGATGGAAAGCGCCTGCTGATAGGCCTGCTCTGCTGCAGCAATATTGCCGAGCTGGGTTTCAAGAATACCCATGGCAACCTGCCCTCCCGGCGTATCGGCGTCAGCGGTCAGCAAGTTCCGATACTCATCCAGCAATCCTTGCAGTTTTTCTGCCTCTGGCACCTCTAACTGACCCAGCACATCGGCAACAGTAGTGGCAACTTCAAACCGAACCGCGCCAACCGGATCTTCAATTAATGGCGACAGGAGCTGCCAACGCACCGCCGGTGGTGCCGATTGCAGGGCACCAACGGCTGCCCTGCGCATCAGGGGCTCCGGGTCCTGCAGTTGTTTGGCCGCCGTTTCCATAGACAGGCGGGAGGAAAATCCAGCCAGTTGATCCAGCAGTGTCGCTTGCCTGATAGAAGATAATCCCTCTATAGGTGGATTGCGGGCATAAGCCAGGAATGCATTCATATTCTGCTGCGCAAGCCCCTCATTTATCATGGCCCAGGTATTGTTCCCTGCCTGAACACCCCACCCGGCCATCGCTGATGCTGCCCATGAATCGGATTTATCCTGATGGCAGGATGTACACGGGTTTGGAACGCCGGATTTGGCAGAGAATCCAGGGTCAGGTATCACAAAGCTATGGTCACGCCGGAGATCCACAGACATGTAGAGTCGTTCTGGCATATGGCAGCTCACACACTGTGACCCCGCGGATTCTAATTTATGACGATGGTGCTCCGGCGTATCAAAAGCACTTGCCTTATGACACTGCAGACACAATCCATTGCCGTCGGCAAGTACCTTGCCGGAATGCGGATTGTGACAGTTATTGCAAGTCACGCCACTCTGGTGCATCTTGCTCTGGAGAAATGAGCCCAGCACATACACTTCGTCGTTTATCTGACCATCAGAAAAATAAAGCCCCTGATCAAGCAAGGCCAGTCGATATTGTTCATGATAACTACCAAGGGGTTCAATCTTGCCAATCACCGATCGCCGCGAATGGCAGCCACCACACATATCAATATGCCGACTATTTGAATCTCCGGAAGGAGAGGCAATATCGTCATCTCCGCGAAATTTCCAGGCAAGATTTTGTGCTGGCGGTTTTGCAAAACCGGAATTTTCCGGTTCCAGTTTTTCTGCATTAGCCAATTCAACATGGGTTGAAGCTGGCCCGTGACAGGCTTCACATCCCACACTGACTTCCGACCAACTGGTCCGGTAGCTTTGTGTATCCGGATCGAAGTTCTTCTGTAAATCGGTACTGTGACAATCGGCACAGCGGCTGTTCCAGTTCTGAAAATAGCCGGCCCAGAAAAAAGGATGTTGTATATCTATATCTTCATCGGCCTGAAGGTGAAACCAGCGCTGTCCACCTTCCTCGGCGGAGCGACTATCCCAGGCTACATTTAGCGCTTGCAGACGACCGTTTCCAATATCAACCAGGTATTGCTGCAGAGGATAATGGCCAAACGTGTATCTGACCGGAAACACCCCGGTTTCACCATCTGATCCCAGGGTCGCTACCTTGTAGTCTTTTCCCAGGCGAAAAAAACGGGTCTCGATATCATGAAAGGTAACTTTTAGTCCGGAAAAATCGCCCAGCACGGTATCTTCACTGACGACCTCCATGGCTTTTTTGTGATCCGACTGTTGCCACTCCTGAAATTCCGTCTGGTGGCATTCCACACAGGTTTCTGAACCAGTAAATTTCCCCTCATGCTGGTTTGCTGGCTGCCCCTGAGCCAATATAGTCAGGGTGCTGGTAATCGCAAATACCACTACACTGGTGAAGCAACGAAGGTTCATAGAAAAGAGCAAGAAGTCCAGGGGGTGTTCTCAATAACCACGTCGCCGATGCCAGGCACTGATTTGATCAGGGCCTGGCCTGGTATTGAGACAATACTGAGATCAGCAACTTCAGAGAGATTTACTGGGCTCCTCCGGGCGTGGAAAACTGCTCCATGACCTGGTCCAACGAGAAACTTGCCGCCTTTTGGCGTGGTGGAAATTCCTTGAAAGTCCCGAGAAACTGGGCGACAAAATTCTGTGCAGGTAGCAACAGAAAAACGCGATCCAACATCCAGTCATAATAGGTATTGGATGTCTTCTGCGCACGCTCGTAGGGATCACGACGCAGATTAAAGATCAAGGGTACTCGCAACGGCGTAAACGGATTGGCCCAGGTCTCAAAAGTTGCCTCAATACGCTGCTCCATGAAGATCGCTTTCCAATCCCCATAACGCAAGGCAGTGAGATCACCATCATCGGAAAAATAGAAGATTTCCTGGCGCGGGCTTTCTTTGGTCTCACCGGTTAATAACGGCAGGATATTGTAGCCATCCAGATGTACCTTGTAATTCCTGCCGATGGCTTCATAGCCGGTCAAGAGTTTTTCCTTGATATCCGTATTGCCCGCAGCCGCGAGGAATGTAGGCAGCCAGTCCATATGGTGAACGATTTCATTGGAAACCGTGTCTGGAGCAATTTTGCCGGGCCAGCGGACCATGGCAGGCACCCGCCATCCGCCTTCCCAGTTCGTATTTTTCTCGCCACGAAAGGGCGTCATCGCAGCATCCGGCCAGGTGTTCATGTGGGGACCATTGTCGGTTGAATAAAACACGATGGTGTTGTCCGTGATGCCGAGTTCATCAAGCTTGTCGAGAAACAGGCCAATGTGCATGTCGTGCTCGACCATGCCTGCGGTATACTCGTCTGCGCTCGGGTACATTTTGGCAATTTCAGCGCGTCTGTCCGCACTGACGTGGGTACGAAAATGCATCCGGGTACCACTCCACCAGACGAACCAGGGCTTGTTTGCAGCGTTTTGTCGGTCGATGAAATCCAGCGCGGCGGCGGCGGTTTCATCATCCACGGTTTCCATACGCTTTTTGGTCAATGGCCCGGTATCCTCAATAGTGCCATCGGCAGAGGATCTGATCACGCCGCGGGGACCGAATTTCTTTCTGAACTCCGGGTTGCTGGGATAGTCCTCGTTCTCGGGTTCTTCCTCAGCGTTGAGGTGATAGAGATTACCAAAAAATTCATCGAAGCCATGATTGGTTGGCAGCATCTCATCCTGGTCGCCCAGGTGATTTTTGCCAAACTGGCCGGTGGCATAACCTTCTTTCTTCAGCAACCCGGCGATGGTTGGGTCTTCTACCTGCATACCTTCTTTGGCCCCGGGTAATCCGACTTTGCTCAGCCCGGTACGGAAAACACTTTGCCCCATAATGAATGAAGAGCGCCCGGCGGTACAACTTTGCTCGCCGTAATAGTCGGTAAACATCATACCCTCGTTAGCAATTCGGTCGATATTGGGCGTCTGAAAACCCATAACCCCCCGGGTATAGGCGCTGATATTGGATTGACCAACATCATCACCCCAAATCACCAGAATATTGGGTTTGTCCACGGCGGCCACCAGACCGCTACTAAACAGCAGGGTCACAGATGCCAGAAATTTGATCAGTTTCATATTTAAATCCCCTGTTTTCTTAAAGTTCAAACAACCACTATTCGTTGTCATTTTTCGTCAGAAGTTCCCCCGGTACAATCATCCAGATAAATGAAATTCAAGCGCCGACAAACGCGCCGAATTATACCCAGTTTTCGCCTGGTGTGTGAGGGAGGGGGAATGATTACAACTCGGAACAGTTGACTGCTGAAACCTGTGGGTTGAGTGGCCGCAGGTGTGCACCAAAGCTTGGGCCTGACAGGCAGATTACCATTGACCAGTAACCCGATAAGCAAACGTTCCACCACCCATTCCTGACCGATGGTGGAACGGGACCCCTGTTCTACCCGCTGGATTACAGTAATTGTATCCAATCTGGCACATAGTGGAATCTTCCGGTTTGGTATAATATTAATCATCAGGAGCGAAAACTTTCAGATTTCCCGTTAGTCAGCCAATTACTTTGTACGCATTTGCAGTTAACGGAAAATACACTGATAACGCACCAATTTACCAGGCCGACCAATTAAATTGGCTTAACCATTTTAACTGGCTGTGCTATATATTATCCGAGGTACCACTATGCAAATTTCAGAAATTCTCAACAACAAACTTGGGTCAGCACCCAGTGAGGTTGTAACCTGTATCGAATCTGACACCGTTAATAATGCGCTCAAGTTAATGACTGATCACAATATTGGTGCAATCGTAATTACTCGGGAAGAAGAGGTTGTCGGTGTTTATTCCGAACGTGATGTGGTTAAAAACTGCCAGACGCAGGGTGCCGCTTTTGGTGACAATAGTCTGGGGGATATGATGAGCTCAAATGTCAAGACCGTACAACCCCAGCAATCAATCGATGAGGCTCTGGCAACGATGCGTGACCATAAAATCAGGCATCTTCCGGTAGTTGATGACGATAATCATATGGTTGGCTTTTTAAGCCTGCGCGATCTTATGATGGCAAAACTGGATTACGCCGACAAGAAGGCGGAATTTCTGAAAGATCAAATTCATGTGTTGAATAGCCCGCTACCGATGTGAGCAGGTATCATTGACCGAAATCATAGACCCCTGCGTTTCTTGCAGATTTTTCCTGGAAGTCGCCCACCAACAGGAACTGATCGACGTTCAGTTTAGTTTAGTTTAATTTCACTTAATTTAATCTAATTTTCACGAATCGAACTATGGTTCAAACTAACCAGTTCAGGTGATTGTGCATTTAATGGCAATGACACGCGGGGCGAGTTTGTGCCGCTCACCGAACGGCTATCATTGACGGGTCAGTAAATTTCTGATCCGAGTTTCGATCGCTAGCCCACTGGACTTTCCCGGGATTTCTTTGTGGACCTGGTGATTGTCAGTCTGGTACTTGTTTCAGCTGTCCTGCATCCACTATGGAACGCACTGCTTAAACGTCAGGAGCGCGCCGATGGAGCTTTTATAGGGCTGGTTTTCCTGTTGATGATCTTGTCGTTTATCCACGCTACCGTGCAGGGGTACGACCTGCTTGCGGCGATCAAGGTTTGGCCTTTAATAGTCATATCGGTTATAGGGCAAATTTTATACGGCACATCGTTGATCGTGACGTTGCGACGGGGCGACTTGTCCAGTTACTACCCCATTGTCCGCTCTTCACCCCTGTTCATTGTTATATTTGGTGTGCTGGTTCTGGGAGAGACCTATACCCGGGAATTACTTGCCGGTATCGCCTGCGTTTTGATTGGTGCCTTTGCACTTCAATACCGTCGTCGGTCCCATCTGCTGGATGATCCCAAAACCCTGATGTACGCCTTGTTGGCAATGACCGGTACCGGCATTTATTCCATCGTCGATGCCCGCGCTATGGAAGTTATTGAGCCGCCGGTACTGTTCTTTTGGGTAGAATTTTTCAATTTACCGATTTACCTGGTAATTTATCGCTATTTCGGAACCCCTGGGACCCGATGGGGCGACCTTTTTCAGTGGGCAAACAAGCCGTTTTTGTTCTTGTCTCTCGGCGCCGTTTGCTATTCGTCTTACATCCTTATTCTTACTGCTTATGGCATGGGCGGAGAGGTTGCGGCGGTCACCTCTCTACGCCAGGCCTCGATTCCGATCAGTGTAATTTTGGGAGGTTTGATGTTTCGTGAAGGCAGTATACTCAGGCGCTTTATTGCATCGTGTTTGCTCGCGATAGGGATCGTTATTGTGGCTCTGACGGGTTAGTGCGAGCATGGTGATACAATCAGGCGATACAATCAAATGACACAAATTATCGATTATGATGTCTGTTTTTGACGCACCACTCGCCGGCTTCTCTCCATCC